>JAGCUV010000061.1 GCA_017962705.1 Bacteroidales bacterium | reverse complement strand
GCAGGTCATGATCGGTCGGCCGATGACGAAGCCTTCCTTGATCTCCTTGGAATTGACCTGCCCTAGGAAACGCACGGTCTTGCCGTCTTCACCGCAGCGCACCGTCAGGGTCTGGAGATTCGGGGCGAACTCGTCCCAGAGCGGCGCGTCCGCAAGGTCCAGCGCATACTCCACGGCGGTGGTGTCGCCGGTCAGGGAGACGTCCTGCCGGCCGGGGGTGCCTTTCAGGCGGTACTCGAGCCGTGCCGTGGCGGCGCCGGGATCGTGACGGACCAGCAGGGTGCGCACGCGGGCCTTCCGCCCGGCGGCATCGGGATACACGTCCACCTGCGCCACCTCCACCGGCTCGAGGGCCGTCAGGGAGATCTCGCCCAGCACGCCGTTCCACATGATCTGGGTGTCGTTCGTGTAGGCGTGCGCCAGGTCGCCCATCGACAGGTCATAGCGCTTGCGGTTGTCGATGCGGAGCATCAGCGTATGCTTGCCGGCGGACAGGCCTTCCGGCAGGACATAGCGGTGCGGCGTGGTCAGGCTCTCTTCCGCCCCGGGCAGCTGCTTGCCGTCCACCCACACGGAACTCTGCCAGATCACGCGTTCCAGCTTGAGGGCCAGCGGCTTGCCGGCCATCGACTTCGGAACCGTGACCTCCCGTTTATAGAAGGCCGCGCCGATGAAGGAGTGCTTGCGGCGCAGGCGCTTGATCTGCTCGCCCGTAATACCGGGTTCCAGGGTGTTGGGTTCGCCCAGACCGGCGTCATCGGTCGTGCCCGGAAGGGCCATGGGCTGGAACGTAGCCAGGCTGTCCAGGCTCACCTGCCAGGTGCCGGACAGATCGATCTTGCTCCGCTGCGTACAGGAGGCCGCCAGCAGGGCCACGAGGGGGAAAAGGATAAGGATTCGTCTCATAGTTTTCAAAGTTAGAAAAAAAATCAAAAAAATTTGGAGAATTCCGCAGAAAAGGATACCTTTGCAATCCCAAAACGGAGGACTCGTTAGCTCAGTTGGTAGAGCACAACACTTTTAATGTTGGGGTCTCGGGTTCGCGCCCCGAACGGGTCACAAAAGTGAAACGGGCTTTCGTTTGACCAAACTGCTTCCTTAGCTCAGTTGGTAGAGCACCTGACTCTTAATCAGGGTGTCTAGGGTTCGAGCCCCTAAGGGAGCACGCAAGCGCCTCAGCATTACGCTGGGGCGCTTTTGCATGCAGAGAATCCGGCAAGTCCGTTGAGGTTCAGCCCCCCCCGGGCGCGGCGTAATACACAAACACTTATATATCAATACTTTCCGATGCCTCGGGTATTGTTTTTCGCCACCCGAGGCAACGGTTCTCATTGACTATCAATCTATTCCGGAATACGGGGATGGTGATAAGAAATAGGTTGTTATGTCGTAATTTGTTTTGTGTTCTTACGGGTAATGAGTACCTTTAGACCGATTAATCGATATTAGTTCGAAATGGATCTTGACGAAAAGTGGATACGGGACCATCTGCCCCCGGAACTGAAGGATGAATCTCTCGACCTTTTCGGCGAGGAGTATCTGGACGGTCTCACCGTTATGGCCAAAGGAGAACGAGGCGGTCCGGATGTGGTCGTATATAAGGCAAAGGATGACGAGGACCTGCGCTGGTGGCAGCTTGAGGTCATTTGTTCTATGATAGGAGAATGCGACAACTCAAAGGTCTGGCGCTGGTACAGGGATCATGCCGAGGACGGTCACTGGACCTATATTGAACGGCGGCATTATGATTACGATGCAATCGAAGATGCCAGGCTTCCGGGTTTTGAATGTCGCCTCCGGAACATGCGATTTGGTTTTCCGGCAGACCGTTGGGAAGAGAAAGTACAGCATTATATAAGATTGATGAACTACTGGTATACCAAACCCCACTGGGATTATGACCGTGAGAACCTGTGTTTCATCGAAATAAGTGACTCAAGGGAGCACGACGATCACAGAAATATCGTCGAAGAACCGCGACCGGGTTCCATTATAAGCATCATCGATTGAGCAAGCGGAAGAGGCGTTGGCATGGATTCTGAGCGACAGGCCAATTCGGAGTTATCCGTATAACAACAAGACTATTATGCGTGCAGTCGTTATCTATCTACTGGGCATCAATATTCTGACCTTCCTTGTCTTCGGTATCGACAAGCGGAAGGCCCGGAAAGGGAAATGGCGCATACCGGAGGCGACCCTCATCGGGATGTCTGTCGCCGGCGGCAGCATCGGCGCGCTCCTGGGGATGCATCTCTTCCGGCACAAAACGCAGAAACGAAAGTTCACCCTCGGCATCCCCGCCATCCTCCTTGCCCAGGCATTCCTGGCTTACTTCTTCTTCCTGCGATAGCATCCCTTCCAGAAAAGCATTCTTTTCCAAATCTTTGGTTTTCGCTACCAGAGGCAACTGTTCTCATTGACTATCAAATAATTACTTGATAATGAGAGCAAAAACAAGAAAGACATAAGTAGCCCTGACCGGTATTTATCAAACGCTGTCAAGATAAAAGGTTCATTACTATCACGGGGGGCCTTCTTACACTGCAAGGACCTTAATGATTAACCTCGTGACACAGTTTTCTCCATAATCATTCACAGGTCTCCAGCAAAACGCCATTCTGTGCATTCCGTGTGGCGACCTGTCAGTCTCTTCGCCTGAAATGGCGCCTTCTTAAGGGGAGGTCGCCACACAGAACGCGTACATTGTAGTTTTTGTGGACATCTGTTCATAGATAACAGCTTTTCTAACACAAAGGGTTGTTATTTCTTCACAAATGGTTGTTATGTCTTAATCTGTTTTGTGTTCTTACGGGTAATGAGTACCTTTAGACCGATAAATCGAAAAATAAGTATGTCAAACAAATTCTTTGACAGGAACTGGTGGAAGGATTTTGTTGTCGCTATCCTCGCCACGACCGTTTCTATCGTTCTGACTTTCGGCACGAGCAAACTGGTGGAACGGAACAACCAGAGGAAAGAGCGCAGGCTCACGGCTTTGATGGTC
>JAGCUV010000060.1 GCA_017962705.1 Bacteroidales bacterium | reverse complement strand
TCATACGCGAGAGATTCTAATAATTACCCCAATCGTCTTCATCAATCGGCTGGATCGCCGGACCCTCGAAAGAGGTGCACAGGCCGCGGCGATCGTAGAGGAACGACAGCTCACGAGCCTGAGGAGATACATAGGTGAACGGTGTCTTCATAGGGTTTGTTTTGTAAGTTCGCAAATCTAAGAAAATTCTTTGTAAAAACCAAACACAGTGCCAGGGAGGCGTTTTTTCGGCTGATTTTCGTTGGCTGGATGGCGGGCAACTATTTCTCCTGGAATGAGATGACGGGCGGGCCGAAGATACGGCTGGTGCCACCTGTCACGGTCGACATATCTGCTGCCCTGGCGTCTTCCAGTTCAGAACTGACACGGGCACGGATCAGCAGGTTCTTACCTGAAACAGCCCCCAGGCTGAACGATTCGTTCACCCAGCAAGCCTCATTGGCGATGTTATTGACCGGCGAAATCAGGTAGGTGTAGGTCACTGTTCCATAGTCCGTCCCATCCGCCAATTTGAGCGTCTCGGTCGTGGCGTTGATGGGCGTCCAGACCAAATCGTCATCCGCGTCACGCGGATTAGCGAGGGCATACTCCAGAAGATAGCACTTGGGCCCGTGGGCTGATGATGTAGCGCCATACGAAATGGTATATACGCCGGCGGGATTCTGGACATTGTAAACGGAGAACTTCCAATAGGCCCCAGAATTCATTCCATAATGCAGAAACATTCGCTGACTATCTGCGCCAATCACATCACTCTTCATCAGATAGGTCGGATTGCTGACAGTTACGCTAGAAGATCGAACGACCGAGAGCTGTCCTTCGTGCGTATCAGAATAGACATAAGAGCCACTCAGGCCGCCTGCAACCATATCCCAATCCATATATTGCAACCAATCAAGCCCGCTATGATTATTAGGCGTAGGATACGTCCAGATAATGGGGAACGTAGCTGTCTTGACGGCCTGGGTCAAGGTCCGGTTGATATCGTCCTTGCCATCGGCGCTTACCGTAACGGTGATGTCCCGTGACGGACTGGTCTGCACATTGGCGCGGACGCGGAGCGTCAGAACCAATGAATTGCTGCCGGAATAAGTCTTGCTGGCCGTACCTACGAAATACGCGTCTCCGCTCGTTACCTCCGCCGTCCAGTCTTCCGTATCGCCTAAAATAGAGAGGTACACATCCTGGGCATCGCCGGAGATACTGGTGGCGGACAATTCCGCAATCAGACCGGTGGGCTCGTACTTGCGGTAGATATAGACATTCCGGTTGAAACGATCCACATTGTTGGCATTGTAACCCGCAAAGATGAAATTGTTGATATTGAACCCGATGGTGCTGTGATAGGTTGGGCTGCTGGCCCGCTGGATCTGGACGGTGTTTTCAATGGAGTAACCCTCAGGATGGGTAATGGTCCAGATACAAGATGCATTTTTGCTACCACGGGTCTTCAAGTCATTATCATCTGTGCTTTCTGTATTAGGTGCATAGAGATATCCCGCTTTTTTGGTGGCCTTGAGATACCATTGACCATTCGAAGCATCTTCCAGTTTGATGACCTCGACGTTAGCCGGCGGATTGAGCACCAGGTCTCCGCTTTTGATAATGCCGGCAGAAGAACGGTTGCCGGCATTCTGGGACGCGCCAAGGGCGTAGTCACCATTATATGAGACAAGGATGATCTCGTCACCGGCGCCGAGGGTGTTCAGATTGGCCTCAGTCACTTTGCGGTACATCACGTTATCGGACGTAGATGAACTAGATCCGGCCATGTTGACCGAGAGTTTGGCAATCTTTCCAGGTGTCAGCGCCCGACTGGCGGGCATCGTGACGGTCCGGCTGACCGTACCTTTGTTGGTAGAAATGTCAAAAGTCAACTCCTTCGCGGACAAATCCATGGGCGCTACGGTAAACCAGACATTGTCCAGAGAAGAAGTCCTGGCGGTCACCGTATTGCTCATATTGGAGCCCTTTACATAGCTGCCGTCGGTTTTGTGATAAAAACGGCCGGCCAGTCCTCCCTCATCTGCTGTTGCGGTGACGGTAACGCTGATGGACTGGACCAGCGCGTCGCTGAAATCACCCGTCTTTACGTTGGTGAAACTCAACAGCAAATAGGCGGGAACGTGGTGGAAATTCAGCTGTATCCTTTCGGGGACATTGCCCTCCGTATAACTCTCAGAAGCGGCAAAAAGAATCTGGGTGCGCTCGTCCGGCGAATTGGCCAGCGGCGTCTGACCGGAACACAAATCAACGGTCACACGGCTGTTCGACTTTGACCTGTTATTGTAGGCGTCCTCCGGACTGACTACGAAAAATTGTACGGGATAGTTGGAGGCGGACAACGCTGTCGAGTAGTCGAACCAGGCGTTTTTGGTACCGGGTTCCACCTGGACTTCCACAAGGGCCGTAGCATATTCATCCGCATCATTCTTGCTGGTCAACACCCTAATCTGGGTCTCATTTCCCGACCAGAGTACCGGATACTTGGTCGTCTCATCTTCCGTATAAGGGTCGCCGAAACAGGACTTCACCTCGTCGATGACGGAGGAGAAGCTGAATGTCTGCGGACGGGGAGCATCCTGCGAACCGGGGACGCCCTCTTCCAGGCGTTCCTTCATGCAGGCGGTCAGACAAACGACTGACAGAAGCGTGATAAACAATGACTTTTTCATAGCGTTTCCTCCTGTCATCAAATGGTTCCCCAGTCTTCCAATTCACCATCTTCGATGGTGATCGTAGAAAAGTCGAGGATTTGTGCCTCAGGTCCGACATAGAGATCCTCCACCACGGGGGGGGTATATTCTTGGGTACGTAAAACTTTCATAACGAGCAAAGGTAAGACATTTATTTGTAAAAAACAAACCCGGGAGCCCGACAAGCTTCGGACTCCGTTCACGAACAGGGGCTTGCCGAAGTCAGTCGCGAAGCAATTCGACCAGCCGGTCGGGATAGTTGGAGATGATGGCATCCACGCCGCACGCCTTCATCCGGAGGATGTCTTCGGGCCGGTCCACCGTCCAGGGAACGACACGGATGCCCAGCGCATGACAGTAAGCGACATTGGCGGGGGTGACGACACTGAAGTGGGGCGACCACCAGCGGGGCGTGAAACTAAGGTTGGCGAGGATGTCCGCTATCTCCTTCTCGTCCTTTTCTGTCAGGTAGGAGAGATTGACCTCGGGATATTTCTCGTGGACATATTCGAGCGAACGCGTGTCGAAACTCTGAACGACCAGCCTGTCGCCGAGATGCTTGGAAAGAAGCAGTTCCATACACTTGTCGCTGAATTCCTTGTACCCGGGCCAGTTCTTGCCCTCTCCTTTGCCCTTTTTGGACTTGATCTCGATGTTGTAGCGGACGGGAGAAAGATGGTGCTCGCGGGTGTACTGCTCGGCAAAATCAATCAATTCGCCCGCCAGCGGCTTGACTGCGGCAACTTTCTGCTGCGCGGGCCAGACCGTGTTGGCGCGCAGGCCCACGTCGTACTTGACGATGCTGTCGTAAGGCATTTTGTAGAGGTACTCCCTGGGGTCTTCCTTCTGGATGAGCGAACCGTCTGGACGGGTGGAGTAGCGGGGATGGAAATAATTGTCGTGCGAGACCACCACTTTGCCGTCGGCGGACACTTGCAGGTCGAACTCCAGGGTGTTGACATTGAGTTCGATGGCTTTTTCCATCGACGCAAAGGTGTTCTCGGGCATCAAGCCGGCGCCGCCCCGGTGGGCCTGCAGGTCGATGTAGGCGTTCCGGAGGTCGAATTCGTGGCTCCAACTGCGTCCATCGGGCGCCGTCACGGTCATCGTGACCTTGGAGGCATACTGCGACGGGGTGGCGACAAAAGAATGATGGTTGGTTGCGGGACGGCGGAACTTCTGCACTTTCTCGTTGCCATAGAACGCCAAGATGCCCCGGGTATAAGTCGGGGACTGGTCTTTTTTCAATTTCGCCGCGCCCATTTCCTTGCCGTCCTGCGTCCAGGTGCAGGTCCAAGTGTCGTCGGCGCACCAGGCGTTGGCCACCACGGAGTTGCGGTGGAGAGGGGCTTGCCCGATGTTGATGAATTCCACCTGGAAGTCGTCGGGATAGTCCAGATTGTGCCACAAGTAGGTCCGTTCTCCGGCCACGTTCGAGATAATGTCATAGCCGCGCGGAGTGCCGTCTTTGCACCAATCGGTCGCCCACCAGGAGCCTCCGATTGAGGCGGCGTTATATTCATACACCTTTTCGGAGACGCGATGGCGGTTCATGCAATGGGAATGTCCGGCGAGGATGTCCACCTCATAGCCCTCCAGCAGTTTCAGGAGCTGGTCCGCGTTCTCAATCATCCCGTCCTTCCGCGTCATGATGGGGCTATGCTGGGCGAGGAAAAGATGCGTGTCCTTGCCGACATGGGCGAGCAATCCTTTGACAAAATCCAGTGTTTCTTGGGAATAGCCCTCCCTATAGTTTTTGGAACTCACGTCCGGAGTGTCCTTGCCATTGCCGACAAAAATCAAGTTGTTGACGGCGATGACTAGGTCATTGCCCAGGAAAAAGGCATAGTTGTACGGCCCGAAAGCCGCCTCGTAGGCCTCTCCCGCGGCGATTCCCGAACGGGACTGGATGAAATCGTGGTTGCCGATGACTCCGTAGAACGGAATGCCTGTTCTGGCGACGGCCTGCTTATACGGTTCAAAGACGTAAGGCTTGTTCCAGGCGATGTCTCCCAGGACGACGGCCACGGTCTGCCGCTGTGTGCCATATTTCTTCGCCATGCCCCGCAAATCGCCCAGCGGCCGTCCCGAAAAAAGCGCCAGATGCTCCTCGGTCTGCATCTGCGGGTCGGAAATGGAGAAAAGGGTATAGTCGTCTCCGCCCTTCATCTTCTGGAGTTGGAAATCAAACTTTTTGGTCCCTTTGATGGGCAGGTAGAACTTGACATCCCCTTGGGAAAAGTCGCCCGTATAGCCCGAGGGCGTGATGACGAACACAAAGCGGGCGTCCTTGTGGGTATTGAGGCTGAACTTGCCGTTCTTGTCCGTCTTGGCAAAACGATATCCGTCCGAAACGACGACCCCGGTGAGGGGTGCATCCGATCCGCTTACACTGCCCTTAACCCATTTGGCCTCGGCCGGAACCAAAACCAGCAGCATTGCCCAAATCAAAATAATTCTCTTCACATTCATACGCTTGTCATCATTTATCCCCCGCCGTGTACGATCGAGCAGTCCTCTCTGAAAAAGCAATTAGTTCGCCGGGGTAAAACGGATGGTAACGTGATGGCCGACGCGGTTGGTGGCCTTATGGTTGACACCCATTTTGCTGCCGGACACACGGCTGGCGGAAGTTACCCGGGCGCGGAACATCAACGTCTGGAAGCCTTGCACCGCCGGCAAGGACACGGACAAGTTAACAGGGACTACCGTCGAAGCCGCATCCATCGTGTAGGAATACTCAACGGTCTCTTCCGTATAAGTTTCGCTGGTATCCGGATTGGTATAGCTGTAACTGGTCGTCTGATAGCCGGGGAAGGCCGTCCAATTCGCCCCTTCATCCAGGGAATACTCCATCAGGAAGTACTTCGGGCCATTGCCGGAAGACTCCATCCAATAATCAAGGGTATAAGAACCGGCAGGGTTGTTCACATTGTACACCTCAAAGAGCCAGTAGTCCTCTTTATAGACTCCATAGTGCAACAGGCAATGCTTGCCCTCCCAACGCTCTTCTTTGGTAGTACTACGAGCCTGATAGGTGGTGTTGTTGGGATTCTTTTTATCCGTCGACACGCGCACCACGCTCATTTTTCCTTCGTGTGTGTCGGAATAAACATACGAACCGGTATAGTCATTGATGGCATAATCCACGCCCGCCATGTTATTGGCGGAAGGCATGCTCCACTGAATCGGGAAGACCGCCTTCTTGATGCCCTGGGTGAGCGTCAGCGTGTAGGAGGCCGGGCTTACGGAAGCGGTCGTCGTCACGCTTACGACGTATTCTTTCCCGCTGCTGCCGTCATTCTGGGCAACAACCAGCGTCAAGGTCTGGAAACCGCTGCCGGAGAAGGACTTGGCGCCATTCTCCTTAAAGGTGGCATCGCCGGAGAGCGTCGCCGTCCAGGAGACATTGCCCGTCACATAGACCGGCACCTCGGCCGCCTCATAATTAATCTCATCCGTCGGCATCACCGCATTGAAACGGTCAGTAACGACAACATCCGCACCCTGCCGGTACACCTTGACATAACGGCTTTCACTGCTCAGGCCCGTGTAAGCCGTCATCAGATGATCCGTGCTAGTGCCATTGTAACCGATGGTATTGTGATACTCGGTCCCCTTCGATACTACCCAGGCTGTGTTCTCGTCAAAATCAAAGGTCCAGGTACCCTGCATATTGAGTTGCGAATGGGTCCGAAGGAGATTGGAACCATCAGACAAAACGTTGCCGGCATACAGATAGCCTTCATTCCTCGTAGCCTTGAGCGCGAAGGTTCCTGACAACAGGCCATCTTCCAATTCGATAATCTCTACTTCTTCCGAAGGGCTGTAGACCTTGTCGCCGAAACGCGTAACGGCGATGGAACCGCGGTTGTTGGTTCGTTGGTTGATGGAAATGGCCTCATCGTCGCTCGCAGAGAGAATGACAAGTTTGTCACCGACGCTCAGCTAGGAAGCGGCGGTCACCAGTTCGTACACATCGTCGTCCGGACGCTCCGCATCCGACATATCGATGGGAAGTTTGATGATTCTTCCGGACTGCAACTGCTTACTGGAATCCCAGGTAAAGCTTTTGATGATGCGTCCGAGACTGGTGGCGATGGTGACCGTAATCGTCTCGCCCGAGAGGTCCACGGGAGCAACGGCCATCCAGACATCATCCAGCGTAGTAGGAACGACGACGACAGAAGTGCCCATCGAAGTACCCGCCGCGAAGCCGCCGTCGGAAGGTTTGTAGTAAAAACTACCGACCAGGCCGGTGGAAACCGTAGCGAAAGTCACCGACTCCAGTTCTGCGCCCAGCAGCTCCACATGGGAGAATTGCAGATGGAGGTAGGCCGCCGCGTGTTGTAACGGCAGGGTAATGCTTTGGGGAACGTTCGTATAGTTCTCCGACCGGGCAACCAGCACCTGGGCCGCTTCATCCGTCGAAGTGGCGGAGGAAAACTGGGTAGCCGGCAGGTTCACCAACACGCGGCCCTGTGCCCCGTCAATGTCTTTGAAAGCGGAATACGGGCTGACCACCGTGAACCGGGCGGTTTCGGGAACGCCCTTGACGCTGAAACTGGCATTCGGCGTGCCGACCCCGGGTGTCATCGAAATCTTCTGGATGGCCCCCGCATTGACGGATACACCGACCTGGGTGTCTTTGGCCGTCCACACGACGGGATAAACTCCATCTACAGGAGTCGAAAAGACAGATTTGGCAGACTCGGCCTGCGCCTTTACCAAAACGGTACGTCCCTGAGGCTCCGGAGTCGAAGGCGTGTCAGCGATTTCTTTGGCGCAAGAGGCCAAAGCCAAAACTGCAACAAGGGCAGCAAAAATTGTGGATGTTCTCATAACTCTGTCTTATGTTTAAATACCCATTCTTCCTCCGGCGCACTCGCAATTGAATTATTACCTTATCATCATGGCCCGTTCAGTGGTCTCCCCCATTTTTTCGGGCTATTCTGCCGGCGTAAAACTGATGGTAACGTGGTGACCTATGCGGTTGTTGGCTCCGTGGTTGACATACATCTTGCTCCCGGACACACGGCTGGCGGAACTCACCCGGGCGCGGAACAGCAACGTACCTGTCATTTGCGGCAAGGAGACAGACTGGTTGACGGATACCAACGTGCTAGAATCATTGATGTAATAGGAATAGTTTACGGTACTTTCCGTATAGTCTCCATAGGTAAAAGTGGTCGTCTGATAGCCGGGGAAGGCCGTCCAGTTCTCACCACCATCCAAGGAATACTCCAGTAAGAAATATTTAGGCCCATTCCCGGAAGAAACGGCTTTGTAATCAAGCGTATAGGAGCCGGCGGGATTGTCCACATTATAAATCTCAAAGAGCAAATAATCCTCTTTGTACACACCGTAGTGCGTCAAAACATACTTGCTGTCCCAAAGTTCTGCCAGACTGCGGTAAGTAGTATTGTCGGAGGCGTTTGCATCCGTCGAAACGCGCACCACACTCATTTTGCCCTGATGGTTGTCAGAATAGATACAAGAGCCGGAATATCGGTTGAGTACGTAATCTTCATTCCGCACATTAGAGGAAGCGGGCATACTCCACTGTATCGGGAAAACGGCCGTCGTAGCGGGATTTACCTGTGTCAAAGCCATATCCCAATCTAGATTGGCGTTTGCATCGGCGTCAACATGCACCTTGACCGTATAATTCTTGGTTGTCGCATCGGTATATGCCGGGATATTCAGGGCCAGTACGGCGGAACCTTCGCCGGAAGAGGTGCTCAGGCCCGTCCCCTTAAAAGTGGCGCCACTGCCGGCAGGCAGCACGCTTGCCGTCCATGCAACACCGTCCGCGCCAGAAATCGTCAACTGCACTTCCTGTGACGCTGAAGAGGTCGGGATGAAATACGTAGATAATTCCGCGTTCAAACGCTCGGCGGGAGGCACCACCTTTCGATACAGATACACTTCCCGGTTGTATGTGACAATCGTACCCGGATTGTATGCCGTGAACAACACTTCCGACGCATTAAAGCCCAGCGTGCTATGATATTCGGGCGTCGTGGTACGCTGAATGAATGCGCTGTGCTTGCCGTCGTTGCGGTCGTCTATCGTCCAGGAGCCGTTTACCGGGGGCGTAGCCCCTTCTGCATAACTGCCATCCGTTCTCAAGAGATTACTACCCTCAGAGGCGGTATTCTGCGCATACAAATAACCTGCCCGTCGAGTCGCATACATACCCCATTCTCCTTCGTTTACACCCGCATACAATTTGATTATTTCCGTATTGGCCGGGGGGGCGATAACCAAATCGCCGCTCTTGGCCACACCGGCACCCGAACGGTTGTTTTGATTTTGCATGGTGGAGATGGCATAATCTCCCGCATCGGCAACGATAATCACTTCGTCGCCCGCCGCCAGGGTACTGAAATCCGTAACTTTACGATAAAAGACATTCTCCGATTCCGCTGCACCGGACATATTGACGGTCATCTTGTAAATCTTACCGGATGACAGATTCCTGTCACCCTCCGGCAAGTCAATGGATTTACTGAAAATACCCTTGTCGGTGGTAATGGAAAAGGTTAGTGTTTCGCCAGTCAAATCTGCCGGCGCAAGGGCGAACCAGACATTTTCCAACTTAGACGTATTGGCCGTAACGACCTTGGTCATGGTTGTTCCGTCTGGTTCCAAATAAGGATTCGCCCTACCGGTCAAATAATAATAAAACCTTCCGGCAATGTTTTTGGTAGAAGATTCTATACTGATAGACTGGACAGTCTCCAGACTGGCACCTTCTCCCAAATCTATTCCCGTAAAAGTAAGCAAGAAATAGGCGGGAATATGCTTAAAATTCAAAGGAATTCTGTTCCCTTCTCCTGTCAGATCCGATTTATAATATTCCTTATCTGTTTTGGCATACAAAAGCTGGGCGTTTTCGTCCGGAGAATTATCCAGCGGCGTCTGGCCTGAGAACAAATCAACGGTGAGGCGAGGCGTACTATTAACGGCAGAATAGGCGCTGGATGGACTGAGGATGATAAACGACATCGGCTCCGTAATGGCAGCGGCTTCTTCCTGTGTAAGGGACAATTCAAAGGTCGCGTTCTTGCTGTCTTTTTGCGGGGAAAGAGGTGTGGATTTAACGCCTGCGTTGTTGACAATCGCGTAAACATTCTTTTCATTCCCCGACCATAAGACAGGGTATTTTCCCTCCCCTGTTTTGTCACCAAAATAGGACTTGACGTCTTCGTTGACAGAAGAAAAGAAGAAGGTCAGCCCCGGACCGTCGGCTGCACTTCCCTCGGCGGCTTCTTTCATACACGAGCCCAGAATGAGCATGGCAGACAAGGCCGCTACAAACAATGACTTATTCATACGTTGACCTCCCAATGCTATCAGATTTCTCCCCAATCGACTTCCGTACCATCTTCAATTGTGATGGTGGAAAATTCCAAAACCGATTCGTCGCTGTTGATTTGGGAAATATCCATACGGGGCGCGACGTACTCCCCTGCATGTAAATCTATGACGAAATACTCCATTTTAATACATTTAACTCGCAAAGTTATGAATTATTATTTGTTTTTCAAAATCTCCCGGACTGTCACTCGCCTTTTTCCAAAAAAATGCGTATTTTTGTGGATTCAATTTTAACAGCTTCTATTCGCCATGAAAGCGCTACGCTCTACAGACTTCCATTTCCCCGGTCAGGTTGCCAAGTACACAGGCAAAGTTCGTGATGTGTACAGCATTGGTTCAGATTATCTCGTGATGGTGGCGACGGACCGCATCTCCGCCTTTGACGTGGTCCTCCCCGAAGGCATTCCCTACAAGGGTCAGGTCCTCAACCAGATTGCATCTAAGTTCCTGGATGCGACCGCCGATGTCCTGCCCAACTGGAAGGTGGCGGAAGTGGACCCGATGGCGACCCTCGGCCTGCGCTGCGAGCCTTTCAAGGTGGAAATGGTCATCCGCGGCTACCTCACCGGACACGCCTGGCGCGAGTACAAGGCGGGCAAACGCAGCCTCTGCGGCGTCGCCCTCCCCGAAGGGATGGTGGAAAACCAGCGCTTCCCCGAGCCCATCATCACCCCGACCACCAAGGCGGCGGAAGGGCACGACGAGGACATCAGCAAAGAAGAAATCATCGCCCAGGGCATCGTCTCCCGCGAGGATTACGAACAATTGGAGAAATATACCCGCGCCCTTTTCGCGCGCGGCACGGAAATGGCGGCCGGCAAGGGGCTGATTTTGGTGGACACCAAATACGAATTCGGCAAACGCGACGGCCGGATTCTCCTGATGGACGAGATCCACACCCCCGACTCCTCCCGCTATTTCTACGCCGAAGGCTACGAGGAGCGCCTCGCCAAGGGAGAACACCAGAAGCAACTCTCCAAGGAATTTGTCCGCGAATGGCTGATGGCCGGCGGATTCCAGGGAAAAGAGGGACAGAAAGTGCCCGAAATGACCCCCGAGGTGGTGGCCGGCATCACCGACCGCTACATCGAACTCTATGAGCACATCACGGGCGAGAAATTTGTCCCCGCCCCCGAAGAGGATGTGGAAGGCCGCATCGAGACAAACATACTCGCATTTTTGAAAAAATAACCCGAAGGCGCCCCCAGGGCGCTTTCGCTGAAGAATATCTTATATGATTGAACGCTATTCCCGCAAAGTAATGAGGGATGTCTGGACCGAAGAAAACAAGTTCCAGGCCTACCTCGAAGTAGAGATTCTTTCCTGCGAAGCCTGGAGCAAACTGGGCGTCATCCCCGCAGAAGATGTAGAAGAAATCCGCAAGAAAGCCACCTTCCAGGTGAGCCGCATCCGCGAAATCGAAGAGCAGACACGCCACGATGTGGTCGCCTTCACCCGCGCCGTCAGCGAAAGCCTCGGCCCGGAACGCAAATGGGTACACTACGGGCTCACCTCCACCGACGTGGTGGACACTGCCAACGGCTACCTGCTCAAGCAGGCCGACGCGATTCTGCTGAAGGATATGGAAGAATTTCTGGAAGTGCTCCGCAAGCGGGCGCTGGAGTTCATGCAGACCCCCTGCATCGGCCGCACCCACGGCATTCACGCGGACATCACCTCCTTCGGACTCAAATGGGCTCTCTGGTATGAGGAGATGAAGCGCAACATCGAGCGGTTCAAATATGCCTCCGCCGGCGTGGAAGCCGGAAAGATGAGCGGCGCGGTGGGCAATTTCGCCAACATCCCGCCCTTCATCCAGGACTATGTCTGCGAAAAACTGGGCATTGCTTCCGCCGACATCTCCACCCAGGTGCTCCAGCGCGACCGCCACGCCTTCTACATCGCGACGCTCGCCGTCACCGCCTCCACCCTCGAGCAGATGGCTTTCGAAATCCGCAACCTCCAGCGCACGGAAGTCCGCGAGGCCGAAGAAGCCTTCCGCAAGGGACAGAAAGGCTCTTCCGCGATGCCGCACAAACGCAACCCCATCTCGAGCGAGAACATCTGCGGCTGCGCCCGTGTGATGCGCGGCTATATGTCCGCCTCCTGCGAAAATGTCGCCCTGTGGCATGAGCGGGACATCTCCCACTCCTCCACCGAACGCATCATCCTGCCCGATGCCACCGAACTGCTGGACTATATGCTCTGCCGTTTCAAAGGCATCCTGGAGAACCTCACGGTCTATCCTGAGACGATGATGGCCAACATCTACCGCACCCACGGCGTGATTTTCGCGCAACGCGTGATGAACGCCCTCATCGGAAAAGGTCTCTCCCGCGAAGAGGCCTACGACACGGTGCAGCCCGTGGCGATGAAAGCCTGGAGCGAAGGCCTGGACTACAAGACCCTGCTGCAAGGCACCGAGAAAGTGACGGGACTGCTGTCCGCCGAAGAACTCGACGCCTGCTTCACCCTGGATTATTATTTCAAGAATGTCGATTACATTTTCAACCGTGTCGGCATCGCCTGAACCCATTGTATAACCCCTGTAAAAGAGTTTTCCGTGCAAAAAATTATCATTCTGGATTTTGGCTCGCAGACCACCCAACTCATCGGCCGTCGGGTGCGTGAGATGGACACTTTTTGTGAAATCCTTCCTTATAACAAGTTCCCCTTCGGAGACCCCGATGTCATCGGCGTGATTCTGAGCGGTTCGCCGCTGAGCGTGTACGCCTCCGACGCCTTCCGTCCCGATTTGACCGGCATTCTGGGCCATTACCCCGTGCTGGGCATCTGCTACGGCGCCCAATACCTGAGTTGGTCGCACGGCGGTCGCGTAGAACCGGTGGGCACGCGCGAGTACGGCCGGGCCGCCCTGTCGGTGCTGGACAAGGATTGCCCGCTCTTCAAAGGGTTCGAGCCGAATTCCCAGATTTGGATGAGCCACGGAGATTCCATCACGGCCATCCCGCAAGGCTGGCGCAAGGTGGCCTCCACAGAAAGCGTGGAGTTCGCCGCCTTTGAATGTGCGTTTGACGGCAGTTCCAAGGCTTGGGGCGTACAGTTCCACCCCGAGGTGGTGCATACCCTCCAAGGCAAACTTTTACTGGAAAATTTCGTCGTTGGGATTTGCGGCAGCCGCCGGGAATGGACCTCCGACTCCTTTATCGAAAGCACGGTCGCCGAGTTGAAAGCCCAGTTGGGCGAAGACAAGGTGGTGCTGGGCCTGAGCGGCGGCGTGGACTCTTCCGTCGCGGCCGTCCTGCTCAACAAGGCCATCGGCTCCCGCCTGACCTGCATCTTCGTGGACCACGGACTGCTTCGCAAAAACGAATTCCGCGATGTGATGCGCGACTACCAGGGACTCGGCCTCAACGTAGTGGGCGTGGACGCTTCGGCGCGTTTCTACAGCGACCTCGCCGGCGTGACCGACCCCGAGCAGAAACGCAAGATTATCGGCGGCGACTTTATCAAGGTGTTTGACGAGGAGGCCTCCAAAATCCAGGATGTGAAGTGGCTGGCGCAAGGCACCATCTACCCCGACCGCATCGAGAGCATGAACATCACGGGCAAGGTCATCAAGAGCCACCACAATGTGGGCGGTCTTCCGAAGACGATGCAGCTTCAGCTCTGCGAGCCGCTGAAATGGCTGTTCAAAGATGAAGTACGGGCCGTCGGACGCAGGCTGGGCATTCCCGACCACCTCATCGGCCGGCATCCTTTCCCGGGCCCGGGCCTCGCCGTACGCATTATGGATGATGTCACCCCGGAGAAAATCGGCATCCTGCAAGAGGCGGACGCCATCTTTATCAACGCCCTCCGCGAATGGAAGCTGTACGACAAGATCTGGCAGGCTGGCGTGATTCTGCTGCAAGACCGCAGCGTGGGCGTAATGGGAGACGAGCGCACCTTCGAGAGCGCCGTCGCCCTGCGGGCCGTCACCAGCGTCGATGCGATGACCGCCGACTGGGCCGACCTCCCCTATCCTTTCCTCCAGAAGGTGAGCAACGACATCATCAACAAAGTCAAGGGCGTCAACCGCGTCTGCTACGACATTTCCTCCAAACCCCCCGCAACCATCGAGTGGTTGTAGGAATCCGCTCGTTATTTGACGCGGAAGGAGGCTTCTGCGCGAATATCGCGGGAAGAGGCGGCGACGAGGGCCTTGTAAGACCCGGCATCCACCACCCACTGGTGCGCGTCGGCATCGAAGCGGGCAAGTGCATCGCGGTCGAAGGTGATGCTGACCGTCTTGGTCTGACCCGGCTCCAGCCACACCTTCTCAAAGCCCTTGAGCTCCTTCACAGGACGATCCACGGCCGGCTCGCAAGCGCTCACGTAGAGCTGCACCACCTCGGCGCCCGCCACCGTGCCGGTATTGGTCACGGGAACTTTCACCGTCATCTGCTTGCCCATCGTACCTGACGAAAGGCTCGCCTTGCCATATTCAAAAGTAGTATAGCTCAAACCATAGCCAAAAGCCCAGAGCGGCGTGACATCCTGCTTGTCGTACCAGCGATAGCCCACATAGATGCCCTCATCATAATAAGCCTGCCAAGTGCCCTTTGTCTCCTCGATGCCCGGATATTGTCTTTCGGTCTTGATAGGGCCGTCCGCCAACTCACGCGGGAATGTGAAGGGCAGTTTACCCGAAGGGTTCACCTTGCCCGTCAGCACATCCGCCAGCGCGTGACCTGTCTCGGAACCCAAATACCAACCTTGCAGAATGGCAGCCACATCGTCCGTGAAAGGCATGGCGACGGGGGAACCGCTGAGGTTGACGTAAATCATATCCGGACGGGCGGCGGCCAAAGCTGCGATGACGCCATCTTGTCCGTAAGGAAGATGATAGTCGGTCCTGTCGCGGCCCTCGCAATCCTGGTATTTGTTCTTGTTGAGTCCTCCGAAGAAAATCACATAATCGGCCCCCTCGACAGCCGCCAACGCATCCGCGAGCAACTGTTTGTCCGAGCGGGGGTCGGTCAGGTCATACAAACCGTAATTGTAGTTTCCCGTCAACTTCGGCTCACCCTGATAAGCGCGCTGATACACCACTTCAGCATCCGGATAAGCATCTTTGATACCCTGCAAAGGCGAAATTTCGTACTTGGTCTTGAGCGAAGAAGAACTGCCGCCCACCACCATCGGACGAATGGCGTTTTCGCCCAGCACCACGATTTTGCGGGCATCGGCGCGCATCGGAAGCACGCCTCCCGCATTCTTGAGCAACACAATACCGCTGGAGCCAATCTTGCGGCTGTCGGCAAAATGCTCCGGAGAGCAGAAAGAGCCGTTGTAGTCGCCTTTCAAAGTGCGGAAATTGAGCCGCAACACACGGCGCACCTTGTCGTTCAGGTCCTCCTGCGAATACTTGCCCTCCAGCAGACCCGCCTTGTAGGGCAAAGCCAGATAATAGTAATCGTAGGCATTGGCGGTATTTTTGTCCACACCGTTGGTGTGGCTGCCGAACTCCAGATCCAGACCGCCCTCTGCCGCTCCTTTCGTCTCGTGAACGGCGCCCCAGTCGCTGATGACGGCTCCGTCCCAGCCCCATTCCCCTTTCAGGATATCCTTGAGCAGACGGCTGTTGTGCGAGACATATTGGTTCTGGTAGAGGTTGTAGGAAGACATCAACGACCAGGCGCCACCTTCCTGCACCGCCATCTTGAAGGCAGGCAGATAGATTTCATATAGCGCGCGGTCATCGACATGTACATTGGTGTGATGGCGCTCGAACTCCTGGTCGTTCAAGGCATAATGCTTGACGCAGGCGGCCACGCCGTTGCTCTGCAAGCCTTGGATATAGGGAACGGACATCTTGCCGGCCAGGAAGGGGTCTTCGCCCATATACTCGAAGTTGCGGCCGCAAAGCGGGGTGCGGCAGATGTTCACACCCGGGCCCAGCAGGACATTTTTCTTGCGGTAACGGGCCTCTTCACCCACACTGCGTCCATACAGACGGGCCAGGTCTTTGTCCCAAGTTGCCGCCAGCGAGGAAAGCACCGGATAAGCAGTGCAACTGTCAGAGGTCCATAGCGCGGATGTCCACTGATCCCACAGCGTTTCAGGACGCACTCCGTGCGGGCCGTCGTCGGTCCACAACTCGGGAATGCCCAGACGGGGCACGCCGGCGGAGGAAAATTTGGATTGCGCATGGATAAGGGCGATTTTCTCGTCCAAGGTCAATTGTTCCATCACGGCGTCGATTTTCTTTTCCATCGCCTCGTCGGAGAAAACGGAAGAGCAGCAGGAAGCCAGGAGAAACAGGGCGGGCAAGCAGACAAGCAGAACCCGGAGGGTAGAGGATTTTTTCATATTATTGAAGGATAAAAGTACCAAAGAATTCAGGACAATGGAAATCGGGATGGGGCGTGCGGACGGGCGACCAACTCAAGAAATGAGGGTGGGCCGTCTTGTCGCCGCATTTGTAAATATTTCCTTTCAGTTGCGCGGGGAGATGGTTCGCGTCCAATCCCGGCACGGCGTAGGGGATGAGCAGGGTCAGCGTCCAATCCCACCGGCCGCCGACCTCGTCGCAGGGTCCCTGCACGTCGGCGATTCGGACAATGCGGGAAAGCAAATCCTGCGGCAAGGGCCGTCGGGCGTGACGGTCGGGGCCGCAAGAGGCCAGCAAAATGCCGGCCGCGTTACATTCTATATTAATATAGTCCGCCGGCTGGGACGCGTCTTCAGCGGCAGAGGGCAATTGGATAAACAGTTCACAGCAACTGTCCTCCCAGATGCGGCCGCCGTCCTGCAGGTTCTGCACCCGCAAATCCGGCCCGCTAACCGACCAGTGAATGGCCAGCGCCTCCTGGGTCCGGCCTATTTTCCCAAGGCAGGAAGGAGCCGTCGGAAACGCCTCCGGCCAGTTGACTTCCGAAACGGAAAAGGGCGTTCCTTGTTCCAGAAGCGCCTTTTTCCAATCTGCCCCGGCCAAAAGGGGAATAGCCAGTGTCTTTCCCATATTATTGTTCGATTGATTGCCACCACTCCATCGGGGTTTTCCCTTCCAACTGGCGGAAATGACGGTAAAAAGTCGCCTCACCGGCAAAACCGGACTCCTCGGCGACGGCCGCCATCACCATTTTGCCGTCAGATTCCCGAATCAAGCGTTTTGCCTCCTCAACACGCAGGCGGTTGATATATTCCGAAAAAGGAAGGCCCAACTCCTGGTTGATGGCGTTGGAGACATAGGTTCGGTTGGTTCCGGCCAAAGCTGCCAAATCCGTGATCTTCAATCCTTGCTTTTTGTACAATTCTTTTTCGCGGACCATCGCGTCCAAACGCTGCATCAATTCCGCGTGAATACCTTCCGTGCTGACCGAAACGTCTTCCTGCGGCTTCTCAACCTCCTGTTCCCCAAACTCCTTATCCGCTTCCAGGCCCAAATCCCGCATCATATCCTGTGCCGTGAACGGAAGGCGCGAAGTGACATAACAAACGGAGAAAAGCAAGCCGCTGAAAAGCAGGGAAGGGATGGCCAAAGTGAAACGATGCGCAAAGGCGTCGCGACCGATAATGCTCATCACCGTCGAAAGCAAAGAAGTGATGACGAACAAAAGCAGCAGGACTGACAAATCCTCCAAGGTCTTTTTTTCCGTCTCCGCATAGAAATTCCGAATAGACCGATTGTATTTGCGGAGAAGAATCTGACCGGCAACCAAGGTATAGAGCACCGTCAATGGAAACAGAATCTTGTTGCACAAGAATACGCTTTTAACAGCCGGTTCACAGCCGCTGAGGAAAACCATCAGCGCAAAAAGAAAAACGAACGCGGCGGGCAGCAGCAACAGCCAGTCCCGGCGAACCACCCCCTTCACATCCGCCACCGTCTTCAGATAGAGGAAGAATAGCGGATAAACAGCCAGATTAGCCCCGGCATAGCACACATCCAGCAAGGAAAAAGCGGGAGGGGCATCCAGAAAATGAACAGCGTGACACAGATACAAAAGGGTACTGACGGCCGTAAAAACGCACAGCATCCGATGGTCCGGCCGCCAATCCTTGCGACCGTCCAGCAAAAAGATGACCGTCCATGTCAAACAAACCGTAAAAGGCAAAACACATATAACACTATACCAGAACATACGCGGACATGGATTTCTACTTGCGACCGACGGGAACGCTAACGCATAATGACGGCTTCGCGGTCGGGACCGACGGAAATGATGCGCACAGGCACGCCGCACGCTTTTTCAATGAAAGCGACGTACTCCTTGAAAGCCTGGGGCAGCGCCTCGTAACTGCGGATGTCGCACAGGCTCGTTTTCCAACCCTTGAAATCCTGATAGACGGGCTCGACATTTTCGGCTCCGTCGTAAGGGAACCAGTTGATTTCCTTGCCGTCCTGCTTGTAGGAGGTCGCCACGCGGATGGTGTCGAAATCATCCAGCACGTCGGATTTCATCATAATCAACTCGGTCACGCCGTTCATCATTACTGCGTACTTGAGGGCGACCATATCCAGCCAGCCGCAGCGGCGGGGACGACCCGTGGTGGCACCGAACTCGTGGCCGACCTGACGCAGGCGTTCGCCGGTCTCATCGAACAATTCGGTCGGGAAGGGGCCGCTGCCCACGCGGGTGCAGTAGGCTTTGAAAATACCGAACACCTTGCCGACCTTCGAAGGGGCGATGCCCAGGCCGGTGCAGACGCCCGCCGCCATCGTGTTGGAAGAAGTGACGAACGGATAGGTGCCGAAATCGATATCGAGAAGAGAGCCTTGGGCACCTTCGGCGAGGATTTTCACATCGTCGTTGAGGTATTGGTTGACCGTCACCTCGTTCTCGATGAATTCGAAACGCTTGAGCTGCTCCACGGCGGACAGCCATTTCTGCTCGTACTCGGCGAGGTCGAAGGTGAAATTCGGATAGAGCGAGAGCATCCCGCAGTGCTTGGACTTGAGGGCCTCGTATTTGGCTTTGAAATCCGGGGAGAGAATGTCTCCTACGCGCAGGCCGTTGCGTCCGGTCTTGTCCATATAGGCCGGTCCGATGCCCTTGAGGGTAGAGCCGATCTTGGCCTTTCCTTTGGCCGCTTCGCTGGCGGCGTCCAACATACGGTGGGACGGAAGGATGAGCTGGGCGCGTTTGGCGATCAGCAATTTCTTGGAAATGTCGCCGGCCTTGGCCTCGATATCGCGAATCTCATCCATGAGAATGACGGGGTCGATGACCACGCCGTTGCCAATGATATTGATGGAACCCTGGCGGAAAATGCCGGAGGGAACCGTATGCAGCACAAAACCTTCTCCGTCAAATACCAAAGAATGGCCTGCGTTGGGACCGCCCTGGAAACGTGCAATCACTTTGTAATCCGGGGTCAGCACGTCGACCACCTTACCCTTGCCTTCATCTCCCCACTGGAGACCGAGAACCACATCTACTTTGCTCATAATTTCATTCGTTTTTAGAACAGCCTGCTAATTTACGAATAAGCCGAGAGAAAAGCAAAAGAAGTTTGCTTTTCCGAGGCGGGAGTAAAACCCGGCGCCAGCCGGAATTTACGAATAAGCCGAGAGAAAAGCAAATCAAGATTTGGTTTTCCGAGGCGAGGCTTTCGCGCGCCCGGCTCCGCTTCGGCGGTGGCTTGCCTCTTCGAGGACTCCGCTCACTTCGTTCGCTCCGGCCCCTCCCATCGTCATCTGCGTCATCGCTTCGCGATAACTTGCTGCCGACGGGCCCCGCCCCCTGCCCGTGTCCGGGGGTGGACACGCCTCTCAGGGGCAACAGCCGACCGCTTCGCTACGCCTTTGCACTCAAGGCTCACCATCAAGTAACCCCTTTCATCAAAACACCGACCAACCCAAGAACCAAGATTCCCCATGAGAGTCTACCCTGGTGCTCACCGCATTATGGACAACCGATTCTCCGCTTCATCAAATGATGTGTAACGACAGGGTGCTCTACAGGCACCTAGAATGACGCTTCGCTGCGCACACCTGCTTTGCAAAGGGGATGTGCGCACGCCACCGCCCCCACAGGCCCTTCCACGGGGGTATCCCGTTACACATCGTTTGACGAACAACCTTCGTTATAGAAGTTTTGCCAGTTGGGGATATGGCAGCCCAACCAGGCGTGCGATTTGTTTGGCTGGGCATCCATAACGGCTTTTCAGCAGGTGGGCGAGACGTGTCCTCTGTGCGACATTCAATTGACGCAATGCCGCACCCGCGAAGAGTTCTTGCAACAAGAGGTCTCTGTTTTCTCTCATCTCTTTGTCCGGGATGGTCAATGATGTAAAGCACCCCAGTTCATCATCAAGGGCTTGATCTTTACAACTGCTGATGAAATATAGGTAAGCACGAGGCGTTACGAAAATTTGCTCGACCAATTCTACTGCCACATAATGCCCCGGGAAAATCATCTTCTCTATGACGGTCCAATCCGTAGGGAAGCGCCCTGCAGTCCTTCCCAAGGCCCGCAACTCACGAGGGGATAGGGCGCTGATTTTGGTGTGATGGATTGTTTCCGACCAAAAGGGTCGGCACCAAGGATTGCCGTAAGTGTTTCGCGCAAATACAAGACTGCAGCTGGAATAGGGATAGAACCAGGCTGGGAATGGAAGGCGGCCTACGGTTGGATTGCGCAGGACATAGCAGATTGCCGTTTTAAGGTACTGGTCATTGTCTATGATCTTGTAGGAGACATCTGATTTGTCCAACTTGAATTTCGTTTCGTAACGTTTGGCCAAAGCGATGCCCGTGCATCGGGTGTACTCGCGAATAAAGTTAACACACTCATCCTGCTCTCCATATAAGATAAAGTGGAAATGGTTGTCCATCAAGCAGAATGCCAGTATGAGTATGTCGTAATCAAGAATGGTCAATGCGATTCTGTTCATCGCCAGAATATAATCTTCATCACGAGCAAACAATACATCAACTTTGGAACCATCGGAGCAAAAGTGATAACAATTTTTCACGGGGAGTGTTATTCCTCGTACCGCTCGCTGGCCGATAGCCAAGTCGTGCAAAACAATATCGTCAACCCTTTTCATGATATGTCTATATCAGTTGTGCAAAGGTGTGAACAATTATCCGTTTCATATCCATTTTTTGTGATTATTTGAAAAATCGGCCTTTTGCAAGTGTGTATGGCTGTTTTTGGATAGAAATACTTTTTCAAAAATGACAAAATCCAGCCGCGCACCCGGCTCCGTTTCGGCGGTGGCTTGGCGTGCAAGCGATCGTACTCCATATCCGTCGAGTGTGGAGTTATCGGTCGTTTATCATAGCAAGGGATGCCACTCCCGCGGAACGGTAAGCGAAACGGGGCTCCACACTTTTGTTTTGCATACGCTGACCCGGGAGCTGTCAGGCAAAAGGCGGGGCCACCGATATAAGCAATTGCCAAATGCTCTGCAAGACGCACAACCGGGCCAAAGGCAACCGATAGCGTGTCAAACTGCGCCCTTTGCGAATAAAAATCAAAATTAATTCGCAAATTTTGCGAGTTAATGGCTGCTTACTTGTGGACGGGACGGATGAAGCCGCCGCAGATGCGTTCAATGTAGTTGTAGTTGTAGCCGCCGTCGTTGCGACCCACTTGCAGCATCAAAGCGCGGGAATCATTCCCGGACTCCAGATCCGCCGACCAGTAGATGCTCATATTGTCGGTCCAGTTGCCGCTGGTCTGATAGTATCCGCTCACGGGCAGGAAAATCCAGTTGCCGCTGGTGCGGCTCTCCACCTTGTAGCCTGGTTGGTCTTTGTAAGTCGTAAAGGTCCATTTGCACTGGACGGGGTCGTAAAGGTTCGCGATTTCTGCACGGGTGGGCATACGCCAGTCGCTGCCCCAGTTGACCGTGGCTGCGTCGTCAATCTCCTCCAAACGAGATAACTGGTTCCAACCGCTCCCGGGATATTTTTTCATCGTAAGGATATGGTCATAGAGGGTATAACCGTTGAAATCGAAATAATCCTCCCAACTACCCCAGGTGGTCTTCGTGGAGGTTTCGCCCCAGGCAAAATAGTCGCCCGGCTGCTCGGGCGCCGTGGCGCCGAGGTTCCAGCTGGACCAAAGCACCCCGTTGATATCGACATAGCGTTCGATGGTGGGCTCCGGAATGTCGGCTCCACCGATGAGTTTCAGGCGGGCGAAATAATTCTTCCAAGCGATGGGAGAATAATCCTCGTCCGCTTTTTTCCGATAACTCTCCACCGCTTCTGAAGGAATATAGAGGGGGAAGGTTCCGCTGAAGGTGCGGCCTCCGTCCGAAGCAATATTGGGGAAGTCGGGATTGGGAATAATGTCCGGTGCGCTGGTAGAAAGCAGCGTGATGGAATTCAAGTCCGTCTGTTTGTTAAAGGCATCGAAGGCGATTTTCTTGAGAGAGGCGGGCAGGACAAGGTCTCCCTTGAGCCGTTTGTATCCCAATTCCGGAGCGGGGTTGCCCAAAAAGGCATAAGACCCGATGTATTCCAGTCCTTCGTTGAAAGTGACACTCTCCAGATAGAGGCAGGAGCTGAACGCACTCCGCTCGATGCGCTTAATCCAGGAAGGAATGGTGAAAGACTTGAAGGCTGTTCCGGAAAAACATCCGGCGGGAATGGCTGTAAGGAAGGTGGGGAAGTCGAAGGACTCGATGCCGGTCCCCGCAAAAGCGCTGTCGCCTATTATTTGGAGATGGGAGGTTCCGCTGATGTTCTTCAGGGACATCGCAGAAAGGAAGGCCTCTCTCTCCACGCCAAGTACTGAATCGGGAATCGTGAAACTTTCGATGAGCGTGGTATTGGCAAACATACCCGCAGAAATGAGGCGGAGGGTGGAAGGCAGGCTGACTGTCACCTTGCCCGTATATTCCGGGCCACTGGCCAGAATGCCGCCGAGCGAACTCGTCACGCCTTCGGGAATATTGACGGCGGTCAGTCCGCTGTAGGCGACGCTGATAAGCATGCCATTCAGGACATAATAACGCCCGTCTTCGCTTACGCCCTTGCCGGCCATACGGGTCAGCTTGTCGCAGCCATAGGTCGGAGAACGGTAGAAATTGCCGCCATAGTTATGCCCTGTTGTAGTGTCCAGCCAGACGATGTTGTCCGGGAAGGTGATGCGCTCCAGTTGTTTGCAATCTTGAAAGTCGTATTCAAGCAGTGTGGTGACGCCGGTGAAATATTGGAATTCGTCGAAAGATTTGATATCCGTTTCGAAGAAATAGCGCTCCAGGCGCGTAGGGACGGCCAATTCGGCCGGCGTCAGCCAACCATCGCCGTTGCTGTCCCAATGTTCCTTGCAAATCTGCTCCACCAGCGGGTCTTCAAACTCGATGGCATCTTCCGGCTTTTGCGGTTCCTGCGGATCGAGGTTGCCGCCCGGGTCCCCGCCTTGGCCCGGATTATCTCCGGAGCCGGGGTTGTCGCCACTGCCGGGGTCGTCACCGCTACCCGGGTTGTCACCAGAACCAGGATTATCTCCTGAACCGGGGTCGTCACCACTGCCAGGGTCATCTCCAGAACCGGGGTTGTCGCCACTGCCAGGGTCGTCACCGGAACCCGGATTATCTCCGGAGCCAGGGTCATCTCCTGAGCCAGGATTGTCTCCGCTGCCGCCCGGGTTTTCACCGCCTCCGCCGGGGAGGTCAGGGACATCGCCGATGCGGGACATCGTGAAGGGCAGAGGGAAGCGGCTGTTGCATTGATACCAGCTGCTGGTGCCGACATAGCTTCCTTCATATCCTATCGTCATGCCGGGTGCCGACACCAGGGAAGAGACCGTGAGGGTCTTTTTATCCGCAGACAGCGTCAGGGCTGCCATATCGAGGCTTTCATCCTCGACATAGGTAGGCAACCCTTCTTTGATGTATTTTCCGGTGAAGCGCAGACCGGTAACCCCATCCATCTTTTCCATCAAGGTCTGGGGACGGAGAATCATCCGCTGCTTGGAGCCATCATAGCGTGCGGTGAGATAGACATCCCTGTCATAATGGTTCAGGAAAAAGGCACAGACGGAAGGGCCGATGTTTTCCGTAGAAGCCGGTTGACTTGTCTTGGGACGATGACTGACGCAAAAACTACTTTTCAAGGTGTCTTCTCTAATCGGAGTCTCCCATTCGCGAATCCAGAAACTTTCGCCTTTTACTTTGTCGGTGATGGACACAATCCACGACCAGGTCTCGTTGCTTTCATCAGTCCCGGTCACTTTCCACTGACCGATGAAGAGGGAATAGTCACCACCTGTGGACGGCTGGTCATCGCCGGTCCCGGGGGTGTCGCTGCCGGTGCCTTCGCCGCCCTCATCATCGGCGAGGGGCTCCTTGGTGCCGGGCTGCAGGACTTTGAGGGTACGGCTCCCGCTTCCGGCCTTGATGGTGATATCCGCACTACGAGCTTTCTCGTCTGTATTGGGGTCTACGCGGATGGCGATGCTCGCAGGGCCGGCTTCGCCGGACATAGGACTGACACTCACCCACGACGGGATTGCCTTGGTGCCCGAAGTGATATCAATCGTCCAGCTTTCCGTCGCCGTAAAGTTGACGGTCTGGTCTCCGCCGTCCAAGGTCATCTTCAAACCCTTGTCAAAAAGTTTCTTGGTCGTTTCGTTGACCTGGATGTCGGCCAGATAGCCGCTCAATCCTCCCATCCCGTTGCAGGCGGCCACTACAACCAGCGCCGCCAGCAGCAAACCATGCAATGCTCTTTTCATATCGAATTTCTTTGTTCTTTCATATTTGAAACCCGCCTCACATTCCCCAATCAACCGATTGCGAAGATACAAAATGCCCATCTCTTCTCGCCATCAAATCGTATAAAACCGCACTTTGTGCAAAATGAGAGTCTCTCGCACGACCGCCGTTCCCCCAAAAAAGAAGACCGACCCGTAAATCGGGCCGGTCTTCCGTGAAATATATGATAGGGAGTTAGATGGTACTAGTTGAAGTAGTAGCGTACGCCGAACTGGTTGCGGTTGAAGAAGGTCGCGGCGAAGGTGTTCGTCGTAATCTTGGTATTGGGAGCCGGCGTATTGGTAACGGATGTGTAAGCGATACCGCCCAGATCCAAGGTCAAGCTGACTTTTTTGCTGACCAGAAATTCGAAATTCAGTGCCGCCAGATCCGTATAGACGCGCGTAGACGTACCAGTATTCCTGGTTATGGTGGGGACAAGCTGGAGATCCGTTATGATGGAGCCGATGCCGAAGCCGAGGGTGACTTTGGGAACATAGTGGCACCAGCTGCAAATGGGAATATGGAATCCGACATACGGAGCAATCTCAAAACGACCGACCCGACGGTACAAATTCGTCGTTCCGTCCGTATCAAGTCCCAGCCAAGTCCGAGAGAGGCTATAACCGACGGTACCGCCGATTTCCAATCTTTCCAGAACAAAGTAGCTGACTCCAGCGCCCGCGTTGAAGGTCATCGTCCGGTCGGGAGTAATCGTGGTATTGATGCCGCCCGCTCCGTCGGGACCCGTATTGATGGTGCTACCGGTTTGGAAACCCAAGTCGGCCGTGATGCCGATTTTGCCCTTCTGCTTGATGGGAGCGGAAGAAGCGCGTGAGCCGCTGTAAGAGCTGGTCGCCACGCTGCTCTTGGAAGAAGATTTGGAAGAGGACTTCTTTTGAGCGACTGCGGGAAGGCAGAGCATCAAAATGCAAACGATAGAGAGAACTTTTTTCATAATGGTATTTGTGTTTTGGGTTAATATCAATGGGTTATCTGTAGTTTTTCAAAAGCTCGTAGCAAAGCGGATTGGCGCGGCGCAGGGCTTCCTGGTAATTCATTTCCACATACTCGGCGCGGGTCTTGAAATACGGGTTGACCAGCTCGCGGGCCATTTCGTCTTCGGTCTCCCGGCCGGGATTGGCGAAATAAGCGCGGACACTGGCGGGAACCTGCTTCATCTCGGGATCGTTGAGGGAATAGACGCTGCCATCCATCAGTTCCACACGGTTGACAACGACGAGCATTTCGTGGGTGTCCCAATAGAGCGGGTCTGAAATGCCGTCATAAACCGCTGCGTTGTCGGAGCTGTTGATGGCGCGCAACTCACTGAGCGAGACCGTTTCGAATTCTGAAGAAGTCTTCGCCCCCTTGACGACGCCATCGTAAGATATGCTGGCGGTCTTGACGGGAGCCTTGGGCTCACGGACGATGAAATAGAACTCCGGATGGGATTGCCAGATGCCGGTCACAGCCTCGACAGCGAGGTACTGGTTGGGGTCGTGATTCTTGACGAAATCGCCCCATTTGCGTTTCTGTAATTCCAATGCGGGACGAATGTCGCGGTCGTATTCCGCATCAAACGCGGCGCCCGCCTTGCTTTCTTCCTGGGCGCGGAAGGACGAGTTGAGGTAGTACTTGGTCTCATACTCGTACAGTTCCTTGTAGGTGATGGAGGAATAAGCCGCCTGGTACTGGGCCGCACGGCGCGTGATATTCTGCACGTCTTCGTAAAAAATGTAGAAATCGCTCTTGCTTCTGGCGAGTTTTTCCATCTCTTTGGTATCGATACGGGAGAAAATGGTCTGTTCCATTGCTTTCGAGCCGCAGGCAGACAACACAAGCGTCGTCAACAGACATGCCCCGGCCATTCGGATGGCGGAAAAAGAATGTTTCAACATAAGACTTGTTATTTGCTGGAGGCAAAGTTACGCAACCACGCGCGAGTGTCTGGTCTTATAAGATAAAAAAAGACTATCAAATCGTAAAAACGCGCACCAACCCCTCGAAAACACTATATTACGTCGGGGTACTCCGACTCGAACGGAGGACCGCCTGGTCCCAAACCAGGAGCGCTGCCAACTGCGCCACACCCCGAAAAGCACGGCGAATTTAGCAATAATTTCTGAAGTTGGAAACAAATTCGTACCTTTGCAGCCCTTTCATGCGTTATGGACAAGGCAGCGTACACACAGAAACCACGCATCTTCAAGCATACAATCATGCTTGTCGCGGTCGTGTTTCTTGCAGCCTCCTGCGGCATATTCCGCAATCGCCAGTCGCCCGTGTACTACGCCGGAAGGCCGACCAGCGGGAACTACCAGCCGAAAGGCATCGTGGATGAGGTCTTCTATCCCGGTTCGGTGCCCGGCCCTACGATGCGGCGAATGATCGTCTATCTCCCGAGTGATTATGAGCAAAACGAAAACAACTACCCCGTCGTCTATCTGCTGCACGGCGCAAGGGGCTACGAGACCTCGTGGATACGCAAAGGAGACATCCTGCGGCTCACCGACAGCTTGATTACCAATCATTTGGTAGAGCCGTTCATTCTGGTGATGCCCAACGTCAACCAGTACGACAATGACATCGACTTTGACAATTCCCGCTACAAAGACGCGTTCGAATCCTTGTTCGAAGTGGACGGTACCGTAGAAAGCGGCTTTATGAACGATGTGGTTCAATTTGTCGACAAGATCTTCCGCACCCGGGCGGAAAAATCCGGGCGCGCCATCGCCGGACTCTCCATCGGCGGCCTTCAGTGCATCCATCTTTCGGCGAGTCATCCCGATGCTTTCGATTATATCGGCATCTTCTCGCCTATCACCTGGACTCTCTTCAAGGCAAGCCCTTATAAGAAGTTTTTCGATGGATTGGACGGCAAACTCGAAGTGCAGTTCCGGGACCCTCCGAAAGGTTATTACATTTACACCGGGAAAAACGATTATGTCCATTTTGCGGCCAGTGATTTTCACAAAAAATTGCAAAAAAAGTCCTATCCTCACTATTATATTGAAACAAATGGCAGTCACGAATGGTATAATTGGAAGGACTATTATGTATTTTTCATGAAAGAGATATTCAAACAATAGCCCTTAACAAGCAGAAAACTATGAAACTTCATCTCACCGCGTTATTCTTGTTGTGCGCCTCTTGGAGCCTTAGCGCCCAGGAGCAGATTTACAACATGAATTTCGACCAGTGGCACAAGGATTCCGGCACCTGGTACCCCTATCCCGAAAAAGCGACAGCGCAGCAAAAGGTCTGGGACAGCGCCAACAAGGGTCTCAGCATCATCCGGGCCAACACCACCACTCCCGAAAACGGGCATCTCGCCCCTGTCCGCAAAGACGGCTCCGCGGCCAAAATCCAAAGCCGCAGTGTGTTCGGCATCTTTGTCGCCGGCAACCTTTTCACGGGCGTGTTTCATAAAACTTCCGGCACGAGCGGTGCGGTGATGACTTTCGGCACCCCGTTCACCAGCCGCCCCAAGAGCCTGTCCGGCTGGTATCACTACAAGCCCGGCATCATCAACTACGCCAAAGCCTCCCACAAGGACAAGAAAGGAACGCCCGACGAGGGCGTCATCGATGTCGCCCTGCTGGATTGCAAAAGCCTCTCCGCCATTGATACGGCCAAGGAAAAATTTATCGAGGCGCAGAAAAATCCGGACTGTGTCGGATACGGGAAACTGATTCTGAAGCAGGAGACTGACGGTTATGTGCAATTTGAACTCCCCATTGAGTACAAGAATGACAAAAAGCCGAATTTCGTGGTCATCAGCGTCACCCCCAGCCGCCTCGGAGAATTCTTCACGGGTTCAAGCGACAGTGTTTTGTATGTGGACGAGTGGCAATTTAATTACTGATTATGAAAATTCTTTTTGTCGCCAACTCATATTTTGCCACCGGCAACGGACTTTGCGCCTCTGCCAGACGCACGGTGCAATATCTACGGGAAGCGGGACAGGAAGTCCGGATTCTCTCCGGACCCAACCACGAGGCGAGCGAGCCGCAACCGGACTTTATGCTGAAAGACGCTTACATCCCCTTTTTCAACAATCTGATTCATTCACACGGTTTTCAATTCTCCCGAATCGATAAGAAAACCATTGAAAAAGCCGTCCGATGGGCCGACGTGGTGCACCTGGAAGAGCCGTTCTTTCTGGAGATCGCGACGGCGCACATCTGCAAGAAGTTGAACAAACCGTGCACGGCTACCTACCACCTGCATCCGGAGAACATTTTCTGTTCCATCGGTATGGGGGACTGGAAATGCTTGAACTCCGGCCTTCTCCGTTGGTGGAGAAATCAAGTCTACAGTTATTGCTCCGACGTCCAGTGCCCGTCAAAGAATGTGCTGGAGCGACTGAAAAAGTTTGGGTTCAAATCTCGTCTGCATCTGATTTCCAACGGGATTATTCCGGATGAAAACATTCGTCCCCAACAGGCGGAAAACGATCCGTCCAAACCCTTCCTCATCACCTGTGTCGGACGCCTGGCCGGGGAAAAAGACCAACCCACGCTGATGGAAGCGATGCGTTATTCCCGCTACGCCGACCGCATCCAACTTTATTTCGCCGGACGCGGTCCGAAAGGCAGACTTTTCCGGAAAAAAGCCCACAAACTCTATAAAGAAGGCGTGCTTCGTTACGCCCCCGTCTTCCGCTACCACACCCAGGAGGAGTTGCGGCAGTTAGCGGCCCAAACAGACCTTTACATTCATTGTGCCATCATCGAAGTGGAAGGTCTTTCCGCCCTGGAATTCCTGCAACAGGCCGCCATTCCCATTATTGCAGACGGAGAGCTGACCGCCACGGCCCAGTTCGCCCTCGACGAGCGCAGCGTCTTCCCGGCCCAGGACCCCCGGGCCCTGGCCGAGCGCATCGACTACTGGCTCGACCACCCCGGGGAACGTGTCAAGATGGGGCCGAAATACGCCGAATCGACCAAGCAATACGACATCCACAAGTCCATCGAAGCGCTCATTGCGATGTTTGAACTCGCCCGCAAAGAAAAACTTCCCGCAGACGAACAATAAGCGTTACTCTCCCGGCACAAAAGCCAGCGTTGCGACAGAGATGCGTATTTCGGGCGGAAAAAACACCCGAAGTGCGTTATGGACAGCGGCAAGCGTGGCTCCGCTGGTAAAGACATCATCTACGACAAGGATGTGACGGGGCGAAAAGGGAAGACGGACGAAAACGTGTGGATTGACACGGAAGGCGCCGGCTACATTCTGTCTTTTTTCCTCGCCGCCGAGCCGTGTCTGGCTTCGGGTCGCCCGGGTACGACGGACAAGTTTGCTGCAATAAAACGGTTGCGTCACAGATGCCGGACACGCAGAGGCATACGCTTCCACAAGCGCTTGTGCCAGCACGCCCGCCTGATTATAGCCGCGTCGGAAACGGCGCAAAGGATGCAGCGGCACGGGCAAAATCAAATCCACATCGGCAAACAAGGGGCTTCGGGCAAGTTCCCGCCCCAACCGCAAGGCGAAATAGCGGCCCAAGGCCCGTCTTCCCTCATATTTGAGAGCCTGGGGGATCCATTTATACCCCGCATTTTCCTGATAAAAGAAAAGGGCGGCCGCGCGGGAGAAATCTTCATAAGCGGTCGAATGTTCCTGGATGCGGACGTTGTAGCGCTCCGCCATCGGCTGCTTTTCGCGAAGCCAGTATTTTGTCAACGGCAGGTCGGCATCACAATGACAACAAAGATAATGCTCTCTTGAAGAAAGCACCCTGCCGCACGCCACACAACGCTCCGGCAGAAAGAAGTCCGCCAAAGCCCGGCCCCATGCTCCGACAACGCCCGCTACAGGGCGTAGCCGCCATCGCATACAATCACTTGCCCGGTGACAAAAGAACTTAAATCGCTGGCCAGGAAGAGGGCCGTCTTGGCCACCTCATCCACCGTCCCTCCGCGACGCAGGGGCGTGGCGTCCGCCCACGCCTTACGCACCTCTTCGGGAAGTTTGGCTGTCATATCGGAAATGATATAGCCGGGAGCGACACTGTTGGCACGAATGCCGCGTGCGCCCAATTCCTTGGCAACAGATTGGGCCAGGGCGACCAGCGCAGCTTTGGAAGCGGCATAATTGGCCTGTCCCGCATTGCCGTGCAATCCCACAATGGAAGACACATTGATAATGCTCCCGCCGCGCTGGGCCACCATCACGGGTGCTACAGCGTGAATATTGTTGAAAGCAGATTTGAGGTTGATACGCAACACATCATCCCACTGCTGCTCGCTCATTCGCATAATCAACGTATCACGGGTAATCCCCGCATTGTTGACCAGAATGTCGATGCGGCCGAAATCCGCACGAATTTGTCCGATAATTTCCTGTGTCGCGGCAAAATCTGCGGCATCCACCTGGTAGGTCCGGCAATCGGCACCCTCGGCCAGAATCTCCTGCCGTGTACCTTCCATATCCTCTGCCGAAACAATGTCGGTGATGGCAATGCTGGCTCCTTCCGCAGCAAAACGCAAGGCGATAGCCTTTCCTATCCCCCGGGATGCACCGGTGATGACGGCGGTTTTTCCACTTAACAAATTCATTTCCTTTATAAATTATTAATCCATGTTTTCGGCGTCATTCCGGTCTCCCGTTCGAAAGCCCGGTAAAAAGAAGACGAGGTGTTGAAGCCGGACACAAGCGCGATTTCCTTGACCAGAATGGGCTCGCCGGCCTGCTTCTTCTCCCGCATCAAAGACATTGCATGCTGAATGCGGAGATGATTGAAATAATCGGAAAAAGACATCCCGTAGGTCAGATGGATGGCATCCGAAAGATAGGTTCGGTTGGTCCGTATGCGTTCGGCCAGGGCTACCAGCGAAATGTCCGGATCCAAGAAAATCTTGTCCTCCAAAATGGCCTGATCCAACTGTTGCAGAAAACGGGCATAGGTCCCTTCCGCAGAAAGGACGGGTTTGGACTCCGAAGCCTTTTCGAGCGCATCATACTCCGCCAGTCTTCGTCTGAGCGTCTCCGCCGAATAACGGATACGGAAAAGAAACAGTCCCGCAACAAACAGGAAGATGGACAAAACGACTATCATCACGATGGACAGTACCTCCGTCCGTTGGTAGTGGGAAATGGCGATGATGGTGGTGCCTATGGGAATAAAGGTCAGGCCGGTGATGGTGAGCATGCGTACATCATCCACGGAAGCGTTCTCCACGGTGCTGTAATAATCACACAGCAGCTTGTAGTACTTGCGTCCCGCATCATACGACCAGACGAGCACGACGACGGTATAGAATCCGATGAAAACACGGCTGAAAACATAGCCGTGCTCATAATTGAACACATAGAGCGATACGACGCCGAAAGACACGATGATGGCCGGCGCCAGGAAAATCAGGTAGTCCCGCACCCGGATACCGCTGAGCGTAGTCAGGTGCCGGACAGCCAGATAGTACAGGGGAATGACAACCATCATAATGACATAGAAGGAAATATCATCCCAGTGTACGGGTTCGGCTCCGGGGCGGAACCCCAGGGAATACAATACAATGGCAACGCCTGCCGCCAGAAAAGCACCGGCCAGAAGTTTCTGGGAGGCCTGGGCCTCCACGGGCTTGAAGAGAATCATCAAGCCCCATCCGGCGGCAATCGCCGCCGGAATGAAAAACAGAAACCAAAAAGCAGACATCGCCATCTCAACTTATAGCAGATGGAAAGCCGTTGTCAAGCCGGCCATCACAATGCTCACCATGCTCATCAGTTTGATGAGAATGTTCAGCGAAGGACCGGAGGTATCCTTGAACGGATCGCCCACCGTGTCACCCACGACCGTCGCGTGGTGGCAATCGGAGTTTTTGCCGCCGAAATGGCCTTCTTCCACAAACTTCTTGGCATTGTCCCAGGCTCCGCCGGAGTTGGACATGAAGACGGCCAGTACGAAGCCCGCACCCAGGCCGCCGATCAGCAGACCCAGCACACCGGCCACTCCCAACACGACGCCGGCCACGATGGGAACGATGATGGCGAGCAACGCCGGGCCCAACATTTCATACTGGGCCGCCTTGGTGGAGATCTCCACGCAACGTTTGTAGTCGGGCGTACCTTCCCCGGTGAGAATGCCCTTGATTTCCTTGAACTGACGACGCACCTCAATCACCATCTTGGCGGCGGCGCGACCGACCGCATTCATCGTAAGACCGCAGAAAAGGAAGGCCATCATCGAACCGATGAACACGCCTGCCAGCACGGTGGGATTCATCAAAGAGACGTTATAATTGTGAAGAATATCAAGGATGGAGGCGTTTTCGGCGCTGATCAAATCACCGGCTGCCGTAGCCACCATTTCACCCGTGCGGTGAAGGGCAATCTTGATTTCTTCGATATAAGAAGCCAGGAGGGCAAGGGCCGTGAGGGCGGCGGAACCGATGGCAAACCCTTTTCCGGTCGCCGCCGTCGTATTGCCGAGGGCATCCAGCACGTCAGTACGCTCGCGCACCTCGGGATCCAGTTCGCTCATCTGGGCATTGCCGCCTGCATTATCGGCGATAGGGCCGTACGCATCCGTCGCCAGGGTGATGCCCAGGGTGGACAACATGCCGACCGCCGCAATGGCGACACCGTACAGACCCAGGGAAAGATTGGCCGCTGACAACATATTCTTCACATCAAAGCCGATGGCAAAAAGATAGGAGAGCACGATGGCGCAGACAATGGAAATGACGGGGATGGCCGTCGAAACCATACCGAGACCGACACCGTTGATAATGACGGTGGCAGGACCGGTCTGGGATGCCTCCGCCAATTTCTGCGTAGGCTTATAAGAATGAGAAGTATAGTACTCGGTCGCCTTGCCGATAATCACGCCGGCCAACAAGCCCGCAATCACGGAGCAGCCGAAATGCCACCAGAGACCGTCCGCCGTACCGAACACAAGGGCGAGGATGGCGAAAGCGGCGACACCGCTGAGGATGGCAGCCAGGTTGGTGCCGAAACTCATGCTCTTGAGCAACTGTCCCATTCCCGCACCCTCCTTGGTACGCACCGTAAATATGCTGACAACAGACAGCAATACACCGACGGCAGCGATCAGCATCGGGGCCAGAATGGCTTTCACCTGCATGGCGGTACCATCCTGGAAGAAGGCGGAAGCGCCGAGGGCCATCGTGGAAAGGATGGAACCGCAATAGGACTCATACAAGTCGGCGCCCATACCGGCGACATCGCCCACGTTGTCACCCACGTTGTCGGCAATGGTGGCCGGGTTGCGGGGGTCGTCTTCCGGAAGATCACTCTCAACCTTGCCCACAATGTCGGCACCCACGTCGGCCGCCTTGGTATAGATACCACCGCCCACACGGGCAAAAAGAGCCTGGGTGGACGCACCCATTCCAAAGGTCAGCATCGTCGTCGTGATGACCACGAGATTGTGCGCTTCGGTGGCCGGATAGAACATCTGCAGGACCCAATACCAAAGGGCGATGTCCAACAAGCCCAGGCCTACGACGGTCAGGCCCATCACGGCGCCGCTGCGGAAAGCGACTTTCAAGCCGGCGTTGAGGCTGCGGCGGGCGGCGTTGGCCGTACGGCCGGAAGCGTAGGTCGCAGTCTTCATGCCCACGAAACCCGCCAGACCGGAGAAGAAACCACCCGTCAGGAACGCAAAGGGGACCCAGGGGTTCTGGACGCCGAATCCATAGGCCAGAATGGCAAACAGGACGGCCAATACAATAAAGACGATGACCACCACCTTGTATTGTTGTTTGAGGTAGGCCATCGCGCCCTCACGGACATATTGGGCGATTTGGCGCATCGTAGGGGTGCCTTCATCCTCTTTGCGCATCTGGCGGAAGAAGATGAACGCGAACAGCAACGCGAGCAGCGAAGCTGCGGGAACGCAGATAAATAGCGTGTTCATTGGTTTTTCGTTTTTATTAATTATTAATTAATCGTGACGTCCGATGCTGCGGAGGTAGTTCAGCAGCAATTCGGGACGGTCGGTTTGAATCATCGAAACTCCGGTTTTGAGAATCTCACCATATACGGATGCGGGCGAACCGGTTTTCTTCCAGGCCTCGAAAGCCGCATCGTCATCATAGCCACGGCCGCAGAGAGAAGGCCAAAGGGTGTTGAGCCAGGCGCGGGAACCGGCGGCGCGGACCAAATCCACCGCCTCCTGGTAATCAGCCGGAGAGCAATCCACACCATAGCACAATTCGTAAGCGACGGGCTTGTCGGCCGGATGGGCTCTGCCCGCCTCAATGAAACTCTTCAGCGCACGGCAACTGTCCTTCTTGGGACTGACGATGGGCATATACATCATCTTCTCAGGATACTCATTCATCTTGGCGTTGACAAAATCCACAGCATCGCCGCCCTTGATGAGCAGTTGTTTGGTGATCCCCACCTTTTCAGCGACGGGCATGATCAAATCATAGTATTGGAACCCCTGGTCGATATTGATGAGGATGCGATCCTTGCAAACCAGGAAAGCTTCCTCGAGGGTGGGCATACGCAAGGAGTCCGTCGCAATTCCGTGGGCTCTCTTGAGCTTGAGTCCTTTGATTTCCGCCAAGGTCTGCTTGTCGATGCCGCTGCTTCCGCTCTCGCCTTTCCAATTGGTGCAGCGGCGCAAGTTGGGGTCGTGGCTGAGCACAATGACGCTGTCTTTGGTCATTTTCACATCCAATTCGACGATGTCCGCTCCCATGGCGATGACCGACTCGATGGCCGGGATGGAATTCTCGGGATAGTTGCGCCAATCGCCGCGATGGCAGGCAACGAGCACATAGTCGGACCCGGGCGCGTTCATTACCGCCATCAATTTTTCTGCACGGGTGGCATAACGGGGACCACAGGTACAGGAAATGACAGCCGCAAAGAAGACCGCCCAAACACCCATTTTACAAATCGCTTTCATCATTGTTTTAAATAATCTTCGGGAGGGATCCTCCCTTGTTTGACAAATTTACAAGCAAGTTGAGAGAAATGCAAATTTTTTTCTTATTTTTGCATTTATGAAATTATATCTTTCTTAATTATGGAAAACAAACATTTCACCCTTGAGGAAGATGGCGGCCTGATTCTGGACGGCATTTCTTCTGACATCCTACACACATACGAACATATTCCCGCAGAAATCTTCGCGGAATCCGATGATGCTTGCTGCGCCGTCGCGGACGAAATCGTCAAGGCGATAGACGGGAAAAAAGACGGTCTTTTCCGCCTGGGCCTGTCGACCGGCAAAACACCTCTTTCCCTCTATCGCGAACTGGTGGCCCGGCACAAGGCCGGGAAACTTTCTTTTGCGAACGTCGTAGTCTATTCCATTGATGAATACTACCCCATCGACCCGCAGGCGGCCCAAAGCCGCAACCGCCGGATCAATGAGGAACTGCTCAATCTGGTGGACATCAAGAAAGAGAATGTATGCCTGCCGCAGGGCAACATTCCCAAAGAAGAACTGGCCGCCTGGTGTGCCGCCTACGACAAAGAAGCCAGCGGACTTGACCTGTTGGTCATCGGCGTGGGCGAAAAAGGACAGATCGGATTCAATGAAGCGGGAACTTCGGCTTCCAGCCGCACCCGTAATGTTTTGCTCTCTTATACCTCCCGCAAGCGCCAGGCCAAGAATTTCAACAACGATATAAAAGCAACGCCGTCCTCGGCCATCACCATCGGCATTTCCACGATGCGCTCCGCCAAAAGAATTATCCTGATGGCCTGGGGTGAAGACAAGGCACAAGCCGTATACGACATGGTAGAAGCGGACGCCAATCCCTCCTGCCCGGCCTCCTTGCTGCAAGGACATGAGAACATCTGCGTCTATACTGACAACAACTCCGCCTCGCTGCTGACCCGTTTTGTCGCACCTTGGCGCATCGGACCTTGCCGTTGGAGTCCCAAATACCTGCGCAAGGCCGTCATCTGGCTCTGCCAGACCGTCCACAAGCCCCTTCTCAAACTCACGCTCAAGGATTATCTGGAAAATTCTCTCGAAGAAGTGCTCGACCTCTACGGTCCTTACGACATGATCAACATCAATGTCTTCAACGACCTCCAGCACACCATTTCCGGGTGGCCCGGCGGAAAGCCGAACGCGGACGACAGCACCCGCCCCGTTCCGTCAAAACCTTTCCCCAAACGTGTGATTATTTTCTCGCCCCATCCCGATGACGACGTGATTTCGATGGGCGGAACCTTCATTCGTCTGGTCCAGCAGGGGCACGACGTGCACGTAGCGTACGAGACCTCGGGCAATGTGGCCGTCCACGACGATGTCGTCTACCAACACATCGACGCCGCCCGCGAACTGGGCTACGGAGACCGCCGCGAAGAGGTGCGCAAGATCATTGAAAGCAAGCGTCCGGGCGAGCCGGAGCCCCGCGCCCTGCTCGAACTCAAGGGCGCCATCCGCCGCAGCGAAGCCCGGGGAGCCGTCCGCTCCTTCGGCCTCAACGAAGATACCAACGCCCATTTCCTCAACCTGCCCTTCTATGAAACGGGCGGCATCAAGAAAGGGGAGCGCACCCAGAAGGACATCGACATCATCATCGACCTGCTGCAGAAGGTGAAGCCCCAGCAGATCTACCTCGCCGGCGACCTGGCCGACCCGCACGGAACCCACCGCGTCTGCACCGAAGCCGTGCTGGAAGCCCTCCGCCAATTGGAGGGAGAGGCCTGGCTGAAAGAATGCCATTGCTGGCTCTACCGGGGCGCCTGGATGGAATGGGAACTCGGCCGTGTAGATATGGCCGTCCCCTTGAGTCCCGGCGAACTGATCAAGAAACGCCACGCCATCTACCGCCACCTGTCCCAGAAAGACATCATGCCTTTCCCGGGCGACGACCCGCGCGAATTCTGGCAGCGCGCCGAAGAGCGCACCCAAAATACCGCCCGCCTCTATAACGAACTGGGTATGGCGGAATATCAAGCCATTGAAGTTTTTGTTAAATTGTTTTAATACACCATGAGACTTATTATTGAAAACACCTACGATGCCGGCTCCGTATGGGCCGCCAAGTACATCGCCGACGCGATCAACGCCAAAGCCGCGAAAACGGACAAACCCTTCGTGCTAGGTCTCCCGACCGGCTCCACGCCCATCGGAACGTATAAAGAGTTGATCCGTCTGTATAAAGAAGGATATGTTTCATTCAAGAATGTCATCACCTTCAATATGGATGAATATGTCGGCTTGCCCGAAGCCCATCCCGAGAGTTACCATTCTTTTATGAAGAACAACTTCTTCGATTTCGTGGACGTGCCCAAGAAAAACATCAACATCCTCAACGGTAACGCACCCGATTTGGCTGCAGAATGCGCCGCTTATGAGGAGCGCATCGTCAAAGCCGGCGGCATCGACCTCTTCCTGGGCGGCGTCGGCGAAGACGGACATCTGGCTTTCAACGAGCCTTTCTCGTCCCTGGCGTCCCGCACCCGCGTCAAGAGCCTGACCTATGACACCATCCTGGTCAATTCCCGTTTCTTCGGGGGCGATATCAACCAAGTTCCCAAACAGGCGATGACCGTAGGCGTAGCCACCGTCCTCAGCGCCAAAGAAGTGCTGGTGCTGGCTTTCGGCCACAAGAAAGCCCGCGCGTTGCAGCAGGCCGTCGAAGGTCCTTACACCCACGTCTGCACCCTCTCCGCCCTTCAGGCCCATCCGAAAGGCATCATCGTATGCGACGAACTGGCCGCCGGCGAATTGAAGGTCAACACCTGGCGTTATTTTAAAGATATCGAGAAAGACAACCTGTAAACCTGAATCCCTGCCGTATGAAACGATTCTTCTTGCTTTTATCAGCGGCCCTGTTGCTGCTTCCCGCCATCGGTTACTCCGCCCCTAAAAACAAAAAGAAAGACACGCATACGGTTGTCGCCATCCCGACCGTCGAGGCACAGGTCATCGCGGTCGAGACGGAGGGTGTCCAGTGGTTGTTCCATGTAGACAAGGCCGGGGTTTTGCGCTGTTACCATTTCGGGAAACGAATTGCAGACCCCGGACAGTTTCTGGAGTTTTCCGGCACCCGCACCCGTCACGGTGCCGAGAAATATGGCGATGCGGCGATGGCATGGCCGACCGTAGGCGGACGTTACAACAACGAGCCCGCCCTGCACGTGAAATATGCGGACGGCAGCCACAACACCGAACTGTACTATACGGGACACGAAGTGTCTGTCGCGGACGATGTGACGACGACCACGATTTTCCTCAAGGACTATGTCACGGCGCTGGAAGTGGCTCTCGTGTACCAGGCCTGGCAGAAAGAGAATGTCATCGTCAGTCACAGTGAAATCAAGAACGGCGGCAAAAAGAGCGTCGAATTGTTGGAATACGCCTCTTCCTTTATGCCCGTCAAGGCAGACAAATACCTGCTCACACACTTCTGGGGACATTGGGGTTCTGAAATGAGTGTGGATCACGAACTGCTGGGACACGACAAGAAGGTCATCGAGACCCGCATCGGGGTATCGGCCACCAAACTCAACAACCCTTCCTTCCTGCTCAGCCTTGACACAGAAGCATACAATGAACGATATGGTGAGGTGATTGCAGGCGCCTTGGCCTGGTCCGGCAACTTCAAACTTTGCTTTGACCGTACCATCAGCCAGCTCAACATCTGCGCCGGCATCAATCCGTACGCCTCCGCCTATAAACTGGCGGCCGGCGAGACCTTCACCACACCGGATATGATCTGGACTTGGTCGGGAAACGGGGCCGGACAGGCTTCTCGCAATCTCCATGCTTGGGCCCGCGTCAATGGGGTCTATGGCGGAGAGAAAATCAACCCCACCCTGCTCAACAGCTGGGAAGGTGCGTACTTCAATTTCAACGCCGCCACGCTCATCAGTATGATAGATGACGCCGCAGCAATGGGCTTGGAGATGTTTGTGCTGGACGACGGCTGGTTCGGCAACGGCGAATATGCCCGCAACAACGACAGGGCCGGTTTGGGTGACTGGGAACTCAACACCCAAAAACTCCCCGAAGGCATCGATTACATTGCTTCCCACGCGCACGAGAAGGGACTGAAATTCGGCATCTGGATCGAGCCGGAAATGGTCAACCCGAAGAGCAATCTGGCCAACGCCCATCCCGACTGGGTCGTTCGCAGCCCGGGGCGCGAGATCTACACGGGCCGCAACCAATGGCTGCTGGATTTGAGCAATCCGGCCGTGCAGGACTTCGTATTCGGTGTTTTCGACCGCACGATGCAACTCTCCGACAAGATTGACTATATCAAATGGGACTGCAACCGCGTGGTGAACTCTTTCGGCAGCGACTGGCAGAAAGACCAGGACCGTTTCTTTGTGGAATATGTGCAGGGCTATTACAAGGTGCTGCGCAGGGTTCGCGAAAAGTATCCCGAGGTCATCATCCAGTGCTGCTCCTCCGGTGGAAGCCGCGTGGACTACGGCCAGTTGGCTTATCACAACGAAGTCTGGACCAGTGACAATACGGATGCCATCTGCCGTTCCCGCATCCAGTACGGCACCAGCCTCATCTATCCCGCCAGCATTATGGGTTGCCACGTTTCTGCCGTTCCCAACCACCAGAGCGGCGCTATCACGCCCCTCAAATTCCGTTTCGATATGGCTTGCGCAGGCCGTCTGGGTATGGAACTCCAGCCCAAGGACCTGAGTGATTCAGAACGCGACTTGGCCGACCGCTGTATCAAGTCTTACAAGCAGTACCGTGACCTGGTGTTCAACGGAGACCTCTACCGGCTCGTCGCACCCGAAGAGGGACGTTACGCCCTGATGTATGTCTCGCAGGACAAGCGCCGGGCGGTGGTCTATGGATTCAACCTGTCTTATGAGAGCCGCGAGATTTTCCGCACGCTCCATTTGGACGGCCTCAACCCCGACCTGCGCTACAAGGTGAACGAACTGAATGTGGATAAATCCTGCTGGTGGGGCAACGGAAAGACCTTCACCGGAGACTTCCTGATGAACGGCGGCTTCAACCCCTATCTCTACAAGACCTACTCCAGCGCCATCTTCTACCTCGAGGCGGAGTAGATTATTCGATGCAATCTTTGGGAATGCTGTAGACGACGCGGAGGACCGGGTGGTTCGCATCGTCCGGGCCGCAGAGGACGGCGTTGTAGTAGCGGGCCGGATCCGCCAGATACTGCACGCTGGAGGTGCTTCCGGAGGAGGAATTCATCATGCTATAGTAGTACATCATACTATAGTAACTGTTGTAATTGTTGTAGCCGTAACCACCATAGCCGCCGTATCCGCCGCCATACATGCTGTTGAGATAACTGTAATACATCAACTGGTTGTAGTAGTCGGCATCGGCGTTGGAAACGGCCTGCGTGATGATGGTCTCCGGGGCTTTGATAAACATCCAGATATCCTGTTTGGCCAAATCTTCATCCGAAGGATTTTTCAACTTCAGCAAGTGTTGGGTGTGGAAACTGATGTCCGGCGAATATTCCAGGTTGCTGCGGTCCACCATGCCCTGGTCTTCTGCACTGACGCCCGCGTCGGTGATGGGCGGAAAATCGGTGTAAATGATTTTTTCCGTTTTCCCGTAAATGCGGAAATCAGCACTGTCCAGGATGGAATGCATCGGTGCAAACATTTGCGGATACTGGTCCAATATATCAAAATTAGCAGGCTCTTTAAAAGAGAATATGATGGAGGCCTGGTCAATAATGACTTTGTTGATATCCTTGATTTTGCGCTTGGCAAAACTACGAAACAGCGAATCGCGAATTTCTTCAGCGGAAATGACAGGGCGCAATCCGGCTCCTCCTTCCACGTAAATTTTAGTCCCGGCCTGGTAACTCTTGCCGTCGGCAGCGAGCGTCATCCCGTCCAGCACTTTCAAAGGAGAATGAGAAATACCGTTGAAAGCCTCCTGTCGGGGCAGGCTGGCGGCATCTGTGGGAACGGATTGGGCACCGATCAGGAAAATAAAGGAAGTATCTTTCGGCGGGTCCGTCTCATTCGTGCCATATTTCGCGCGAAAACGCAATTCCGCAAAATTGCCGGAAATGACATAGGTGCTGGTGTTGACATCCAATTTCAACTGAAAGAGGTTGAAACGGCCTTTGCTGCTTCCGGCCGGTTCGTCACAAGTCAGATAGATGCCCGGAAAGTCTTTCAGGTAACTCGAATTGCTCAAGGTGTCGAAGTGATCCACCCGGAAAACTTTCTCGTGATTCTCATTTTCCGTAGCCTTGGCAAGCCATTTTGCCTTCAGGCCATTGTAGAATTCGGACCGGAAATGAATGTTCAGCGTATCCTCGCCGGAATAGACAAGGCCGTAGTCGGTAATGGGCTCTGCACCGATGAGGGCTTGGTCTATCTTCTTGACATCTTCCGTATAAAAGAATTCTTTCGCGTTGTTGATATCGCACTGATCGTTGAGCGCATATACGCGCAAAGACTGGGGCGTCCTGGGATCTTCGCCGAAGGGCATGGATAGAGAGTCGCGCGAAAGGGTCAGATAAAAACTTTTGAATTCGGTTTCCCGGCCGAAATTCAGCACGGAATCCACCGGAATGAGGGTGAAGGCGGAAGACTTGACAGTCAAGCCGAATTCTTCGTCTTTAACGGCCCCCACAGTGATGCGGAAGCTGCTGCGGCCGAATGATTTCTCTGCGCGCTGTACACGAATGTTCTTGAGGGGAATCGTCTCACAGAGCACATCATAGCGATGCTCTCGGGGAGCCAGATTCTGGCCAAGATCCGTATTGACCTTGACGCAGGAAGGAAGGAACAACAACCCGATTAAAAAAATCCGAACCCTAAAATTGATCATAGAAGTCGTTGTATTCATCGACATAGTGCCCGTTTTCAAAGGATTCCCGGTTGAATTCCAAGGTAGGAAGCCCCAAATCCCGACTCCATGCCGCGAGCTCCGGCTCAATATCCGGACTGCCGAAAATGAGTCCATCGCTGAATTGTGCAGCAATCTTGGCCAGATTGACGCCGGTCGGCTGCTCCAGCAGGGCGACATCCTCATTGCTGACCCCCGGGATAAGCGCCTTTGTCATAAAGTCTGCCTGGAAAGGTTCCTGCTGCAAATCATTATATAAGGAGAGTACCACCTTGCTGTGCGCAAAGATGGGATCCTTGCAATAACTTTTCTTCAGATAAAGGGGAATAAGATGGCTGATCCATCCCTGGCAGTGGATGATATCGGGCGCCCAACGCAGTTTTTTGACCGTTTCCAACACGCCGCGTGCAAAGAAAATCGCACGCTCGGCATTGTCAGCAAAGGCTTTCCCCCTGGCGTCTGTCAGGGTCGCTTTGCGGTTGAAATAATCCTCGTTGGCGATGAAATAGACCTGCATACGGGCAGCAGCCAAGGAGGCGACCTTGATGATCAAAGGCCGGTCTACATCGCCGATAATGAGGTTCATCCCCGACAGGCGAATCACTTCGTGAAGCTGGTGTTTGCGCTCGTTGATACAGCCGAAGCGAGGCATAAAAGAGCGGATTTCCTTTTTCCTGTCCTGAATCCCCTGCGGCAGGTAACGGCCGATGTTTGCAAGCGGACTCTCCGGAAGATAGGGAAATATCTCCGAATTGATAAATAGTACTCTTTTTGTTTCTCCCATATATTGTCTGATGTTGTCCGCAAGCGGACATATTGGCACAATTTCTCACAAAGATAACAATTTTTTTTGTAAGTTCCGCTTCTTTTTAATCGCGGCATGTACTTTCGCCTCGGAAAAGCAAATTTGCAGTTTGCTTTTCTCTCGGCTTATTCGTACATTTGTATCGTTATGTCCGAATCTCAATCACATCTGTTGAATCGGAGGCTGTTAAGCGCCTGGGTATCATCCGTCATCAGCATCTCGCTCGTTTTGCTGCTGGTGGGTGTAGGCAGTTTGTTGCTGGTCAATACCGGACGTTTTTCCCGCTACATCAAGGAGAACATGAGCGTGACAGTGCTCATGAAGCAGGATGTGGGAGAAAATCAGGCGCTCGCTTTTCTTTCCGAGCTGGATAGAAGTCCCTACATCAAATCCTCCACCTATATTTCCAAAGAACAAGGTATCAAGGAAATGTCCGAATTGCTGGGCGAAGATTTCCTCTCGGTTTTCTCTTCCGCCCCCATTCCCATTTCGCTGGATTTGACCTTGAAAGGGGAGTATGTCGTCCGCGACAGCATGGAGGTGCTTCGCCACAATCTGATGGCTTCTCCCCTGGTGGACAATGTGACCTATCAGGAAGGTATCGTGGACGCGATGAACCAAAATCTGGCCAAAATCAGCATGATCCTGGCCGGGCTGATCGCACTTCTGCTGTTCCTGTCCTTCGTGCTGATTAACAACACGATTCGTTTGAGTGTCTATGCCCGGCGCTTTACCGTCCATACGATGAAGCTGGTGGGGGCGACCAAAAATTTTATTCGCCGCCCTTTTCTGGTGCAAGCCTTGGTGCAGGCCCTGTTTTCCGTCGAGTTGGCTTGCGCCGCCCTTACCGGTCTGTTGTTTTTTCTGCGTAGCCAATTACCGCCCTTTTATGAAGTGTTCCCGCTGGAACGCGTGTTGGTCGCGATGGGCATTGTGTTGGCTTCAGGCCTGGTCATTTGTTTGTGCGGCACCTATTTTACGGTCGGCCGGATGATTGGTCTGGACCGTACGGAATTATATTATTGACACGATGAAAGATTGGTTGAAAAAAAAGAATTCCCCCTCCTCACAGGAAAATCTGCCCGGGATGCCTGTCCCTCGCACGGGGATTTTGCTGCTGGCCATCGGCTTTGGTGTGATGGTGCTGGGCTTTATTCTGATGATAGGCGGAGGCAGCGACGACCCGAACCGCTTCAGTTATGCGATGTTCGATTTTCGCCGGACAGTACTTGCTCCTCTGGTCATCCTGGCCGGGGTAGCGACGGTCATCGTAGGTATTATGCGTAAACCGAAGCAATGAACTGGCTGGAAGCATTGATTTTGGGCCTGATTCAAGGCCTGACCGAGTTTTTGCCCGTCAGCAGCAGCGGCCATCTGATGATTGGACAACGCCTGCTCGGGACGCAATTGGAAGGGGGTGAGGACCTTCTGTTCGTGGTGTTGGTCCATGCCGCTACCGTACTGGCAACCATCGTCGTCTTTCGTCGTCAAATCTGGGGCTTGTTGAAAGATTTGTTCCGTTTCCAATACAACGACGGGACGGATTATATTTTGAAAATCGGCCTTTCGATGATTCCGGTTATGGTGGTGGGGCTATTTTTCAAAGACCGGGTGGAGGCGCTGTTCTCCTCGATGACCGTGGTGGGCGTTTGTCTGCTGATCACGGCGCTGTTGTTGTTTCTTTCGGACCATTACAACAAACTCAAAGGGCTGTGCTGCGGTTCGTGCGCCGCGAAGGACACAACCGGAGGCCGCAACGGTATTTCCTGGTGGCAGGCCTTTGTGATTGGCCTGGGCCAGAGCCTGGCCGTCCTTCCCGGTTTGTCCCGCTCCGGCACCACCATTTCCACCGGCCTGCTTTCGGGTGTCAAGCGAAGCGAAGTGGCCCAATTCTCCTTCCTGATGGTGCTGGTTCCCATTTTGGGCGAGGCTTTCTTGGATGTACTGAAAGGGGACATTTTTTCTACCCAGATAGGCGCCATACCGCTGATTTGCGGCTTTGCCGCCGCCTTTGTCTCCGGCCTGTTCGCCTGCCGCGTGATGATTGCGCTGGTCAAGAAGGCCCGTTTGAGCTGGTTTGCCGTGTATTGCGCGCTGGCCGGATTGTTGACCTTGATTTTCCTTTCATAAAGTTATGCCGAAGTCCTATTTTGTTGCCGATGTCCACCTGGGCTTGACGGTCGCGGATGAAAAAGACCGGGAGTTGCGTTTTGCCCGCTTCCTGCGCTCTTTACCCTCCGACACCGACAGCCTCTATCTGATGGGGGATATCTGGGACTTTTGGTACGAATACCGCGATGTCGTCCCCAAAGGGTATGTCCGGGTGTTCGCAGCTTTGGTCGAGCTGATGGACCGGGGCGTACAGGTCTATTTCTTCCCCGGAAACCACGATGTGTGGACCTACCATTATTTCGAAGAACTGGGCATGAAGCGTTTGGAACAACCGTTCCTTACGCGCATCGGCGGGAAGACGCTCTGCCTGGGACACGGGGACGGCCTGGGTCCCACGGGAATGGGGTATCGCATCCTCTACTGGATTTTCCACAACAAAGTGCTGCAGTGGCTGTTCAGCCTGCTGCATCCTTATATCGCCTTCTCCTTCGGCAACGGCTGGTCGCGCAACAAACGCAAACGCCGCCGTCGCATGACGCCTTACACCTTCCGGGGGGAGCAGGAGCCCATCTATCAGTTTGCCGAGCAATTTGCTGAAGAACGCGCGTCTATGGGTGAGCCGGTGGATTATTTCATTTTCGGACACTTCCACGCACACGTACGTATGCCTCTTCCTGCAGGCGGAGAACTCATTGTCCTGAAAGACTGGATCCGCGCCGATGCCTACGCAGTCATCGACCACGAAAGCGGGGAGCTGAGCATCGTCAACCGGCCCACGGAAGCGGCAAAAAGCGAATCTGCAGCGAACCCTCAAAATGATACCCTATGACACTGGAGCTTCCTTCTCCGCAATGGGCGGATTATGAATTGGTGGACAGCGGCGACGGCGAGAAACTGGAACGCTTCGGTCCATATTATCTCCGCCGTCCCGAGCCCAAGGCGCTGTGGGGAAAATCCCTTTCTGAAAGCCAGTGGCAGCAATTGACGCACACCTGGTTCCGTCCCGGCGCCGGATTCGGAAAAGCCGGAAAAGAGGACAGCGGCACCTGGGACCGGCTCAAAAAAATGGAGGACCAGTGGTATATCCGCTACTCCGGCCCGACCGGGCATCCTGATGAGCGGACGGACGGCCCTTCCTTCCAATTACGGCTGGGCCTGACCTCGTTCAAGCACGTCGGCGTGTTTCCCGAACAGGCTCCCAACTGGGAATACATCTATAAGAATACGCGCGAACTGGTGCTGCAGGCCCGCAAGACCACCCGCCAGGCCGGGGGCGACAGCGCTTCTCCTGTCAAGGTGCTGAACCTGTTTGCCTACACGGGCGCGGCATCGCTGGCCGCCAAGGCCGCCGGCGCGGATGTGACGCATCTGGACTCCGTGCGGCAAGTCGTCACCTGGGCCCGCGGCAATATGGAATACAGCCGGATGGACGGCATCCGCTGGGTGGTGGAGGATGCCCTGAAATTCGCCCGCCGCGAAGCCAGGCGCGGCAATGTCTACAAAGGCATCATTCTCGACCCGCCGGCCTATGGGCACGGGCCGGACGGCGAGAAATGGAAACTGGACGAGTGCCTTTTCGAAATGCTCCGCCAAGTCGCCGCCATTCTGGCGCCCGAGAACAGTTTCATGGTGCTCAACCTCTACTCCAACGGCTTCAGCGCCACCCTCGGCGAGACCGTCGTCCGCGAAGCCTTCGGCTTGCCCAAGCCTTCGGCAGGCGCTCCCGGGAAAAATCCACCCTTCCACCTGGAAAGTGGTGAACTAGCCCTTTCCGACCGCAACGGGAAAATCCTCCCCTTAAGTATATTTGTCCGCCTGCGCCGCTAAAACCCGCTTTGCCGCATCTACAAATGTTGCATTTTCACAAAAAAGGTCAAGAAAAAGAAATTTTTTTGCACTTTGTAAATTTGAGAGTAATTTTATTTCCCTTTTTGAGTTAAAATAGGCATCTTTGCTGCTAAATAAAAGAATTATGGGAAATATTTTTACTTCTTTTTTCTCCCGGTGGCAGGAATTGTCGCCCGACCAGGCGCTGCAAACCCTCTACGATGCGCTGAGCGCGCAAAGCCCTGTTCCCATCGGAAGTGACGGTGCTGCGCCCGTCATGCCGGACTTGACCTTCACCGACTGGTGTCGCCGGCTCGGGCTGCCCCGGTACCAACTCGACCGTTACATCCGCAAAGAACTCGGTTGCAGCGGACAGGAACTGGTTGACAAGCTCTATTCGTCCAGATAGAATAAGAAAAGGGGACGACCTTGCGGCCATCCCCCTTTGGTTTCATCTAAAATACGGTCTTATTTCTCAGCCAGTTTGCTTTCGATATAAGAAACCGCGTCGCCGACGGTCTGAATCTTGTCACCGGCTTCGTCATCGGGAATTTTGATATCAAAATCGGATTCGAATGCCATAATCAACTCAACGGTGTCGAGAGAATCTGCGCCCAGGTCATTGGTGAAACTGGCGTTCTCTGTCACCACGGCGGGATCGACGCCGAGCTTGTCGACGATGATCTTTTTAACTTTTTCTGCTACTTCTGACATAGTATGAATAATTTATAAAGTTTTCTATCTTTCAATAGTGCCCGCAAAGGTAGTAATTATTTTCCAAATATCAAAAAGCGATGAAAGGACGGACTTTACATTGCGATTGTTTCGAAAGATAGATCGAAGAGAACTCTCCACGCTCCGTCGCCCACGTACCCGTCATATAGATGGCATTCCCATCCGGACTTTTATTATATTCTTGACAAGACCAATATTGAATGTTTGCGCCTATGGTTTTGTAGCCGGACATCAGTTTCATATTTTCGTTGATTTTATCGAGGGTCTGGCTTACCGTAAGACTACCTCCCAGACAATGCAGCATCATATACCATTCGCCGGAAGTCGGCAAATACCAACTGGTATTTATATCGTAGGAAGATACCGCTTTGGGGTAGGTATTCGAGCCATAATCCACGATGGCTTTTACAGGAAGAATCGTGTATTTCGAATTACTCTTTACCTTTTGATTATAATACATCATCCCCTGGGTGATTTCATAACCATATATACCATTGTGCTGGGGAGAAACGAAATCAAAATTCTTCCCGTATCCGTTTACCCAATAATCCGTGTAATTTTTGCTTTCCTTAACGTTATCCCCTGCCGCCGCGCTGACCGACCACCATTGGAAGAGTTCGTTGTTACTGGCGTCTTTGATGTTGTTATGCGCAACGGCAAGGCCGTGTTGATAAGGACGATCACTCTGCTCACGTTCCCCTCTCAACCGATCCCGCATGGAGATATTGGTATTCGGATGTTCTCCCACCCAAAAAATGAGGGCCGAACAAGGAGATAAATTGTCGGCAGGAGTATCAAAATAACCTGATCCTCTGTAGCCGCCATCTCTTACGCCCATATAACCTTCATCATAGAAGACCAACCCATCCAACGGTTTGAGATCATACTCGTCATACATCGCTTCATAGAGGTCACAGGTCCTCGTCAGCGAAGAATAGTCCTTCACGCCTATCGTCAGCGTACCCTTGGTAGTGCTCGTCGCACTGGTCAGATTGTTGGTCAATTTAACCGTCGTGGACGACGATCCCACAGTCACTTCTTTTGTAATATTATTCAGTTTGCTGGAAATGCTGACGGTCAACAAGTCCTGACGGGAAGGATAGCCCTTGGAGTCCCGAATCTGGAAAGTCATCGAGGTAGAAGAGGATGTCTCTTTCCCATACCGAAGGAAGATGGAACTCTTCTCGCCTGCCGTACAAACAATCTGCGTCGGTACGCCATATACCGTAAAACTGACGGTTGAAACAGTAAGAGAGGGGTCAGCCTGGGACTTGGCAGTGACCCACGCCGTCCCCCTGCCCTTGGCGGTAATCACGCCGGAAGCACTCACCGTAACGACATCCGTATTGCTCGAGGTGTAGGTCACGGCGGTATTGCTCTTATTGGATACTTTCGCCGTCACCGTCAAGGTCTGCCCCACAATCATACCTTTCTTCAATTCGGTTGATTGGTCGTTGGTCCACTTGATACTCGGAGGGCCGACGAAAACAGTCAGCGTCTGGGTAAGAGTTTTTGTCGTCGTTTCGGAGGTATTATAGGTGACGGTGATGTTGGTCGTGCCCGAAGACTTCGCATACACGTGATAACCGGCGGAGGTTTTGGTCACCGTGGCCACATCCTTATTCGATGAAGACACCGTGTAATTCTTCTGGTTCGTATTGGTCGGCGTAAATGTCAAAACCGGATCGAAAGTCTGGCTCACATAGGTCTCCGAAACAAAGCCGGAGATGGAAATACCTGTTGGATACACAGGCTTTTCCGCCACATAGACCTTGACATCCTGATACTTTTTCTCCCGGTCCTGGGCGGTGGCCCGGACGACGGCATAAGAAGTAGTTCCCGAAACCTTCAAGGGCGTCAATTTTCCCGCCGAAGAAACGGAAACATATTCACTACCTGAGCGAACCTCATAAGTAACAGGGGTGCCGACCACCTCCTGCGGCTTGATACTGGGCACAAGCGTCTGGGGTGTTCCCATCACAAGATCCACCCGGCTCGGCAAACCCAATTCCTCGACAAAGAAAGATTTTACCTCCACGTCGCAAACCGCAGTCGCCTTGGGGGTGGTGGAGTCGAAACGGGAATACAATTTTGCGGTCACCTTTGATGTGCCATTGCTCTTCTGGGCGGTCAAAACCGTTGAAATACCGCTCGTTTTACTGAGTTGAACAATCGAACTGCTGGTAGTTGCCCATTCAATTTTACCATATCCGGACTCAGGAGCCGGGAGGGCCGTCAGCGTCTTTGTCGCCTCCTGCGCCATATTGAGCGAAGCAAAATCCAGCGAAAGCGAATAATTGGTCACCACCTTCACGGTGCAAGTGGCGGTGGCGCGGGGCTGGACGGGCCGCTTGGAAGACACCGTGGCCGTAATCGTCACCTCTCCTTCATCCTTCAACGCGGTCAACAGTCCGCTCGCTTCATCCACAGAGACGATTTCCGGATCGCTGCTCTTCCACGTTACGATACTTTGTTCGGGCGCCGGGACGGTCGCCGTCAAGGCGAAGGTCTCATCGAGCGCCAACTGCAATTCGGTCTTGTTCAATTCGATGGCATAGACTGCATCTCCGCCCTGCGCATCTTCTTTTTTACAAGAGAGCGTAAGGGAGAACAAAGCGGCGGCGCAAAGCGCAAGGGGCAAGATTCGTTTCATCTTCGTTATTTAATTCGGCAGCAGCGGCGCCTCCCGTCAAAATGCGAGGAAGGCGCGCGTGCTGGCTGGTTTATTCTTGGACTTCGTTTTGTTGTTCGAGATGCCGGTCATGCATCGGGCGTTTTTGTCCGGGTCTCCCTGGCTGTCCGTATCCTCCTGGCAGGCCCAATAATCATAGGTGGAGTAGATGCCCTGACCGCCGTCGATGGAGGTCAAACGCTCGTTCAAGGCGTCCAACTTGTTGTTGAAAGAACTCAACATTTTCCCCCATTCTCCGTATGTGGGGAGGTACCAACCGGAGCAACTGGTCGCATTGAAGTTGGTGCTCATCTTGTCCACAATGTGCTTGATGGGCATCACGGAATAATTGTCGTTTTTCAAATCGCCATTATAGTACTTCATCCCCTGAGTGATGGCATACCCGCAATAACCCGAATTCGTCGTATGGGTGAAATAATCATCATCCTTCCCATTGGGCCAGAAACTGACATAGTGGGCACTGAAGTCCACCCTGTCTCTATAATTTGCGCTCACTTTCCACCACCAGGCATCCTTGTCGGAATCATCGGTCGGCGGGGCCGTATACGCGTTCTTGATGGCGACCGCCAGGCCGTGCTTCCCGTCCACTCCCCTCAGCGAACTGAGGCGATTCAGATTATAACTGACCACCTCGTTGCCGAAATAGACGACAATCGCCGCGCAAGAGCCGAGGCTGGCTTCTTCAAAATATTCGGTCGTGCCGTTCTTCCCCCGGTAGCCGCCATCCTTCCGGGACAGATAGCCGCTCGAAGTGATGGCCAGGCCGTCATACAATTTGAAATCGTCCGGTCCGTACATCGCATCGTAGATGTCGAAAGACAACTTGACATCCAGCGCATCCAACGCGGTCAGGGCCGAAACGGTAGCCGTTCCCTTCATCGTATAACCGGCGCTGGAGCGCTTTGACGTAAAGGTCGCCTTCGCGTTGCGGGAATCCTGGGCATAGTTTTCCACCGAAACGCCCATCGTGGACGTCGAGAGCGTCGTACTGGCCTTGATGGACTGACGGCTGGGCTCTCCCTTGGAGTCCATCACCCGATAGGTCCGGGTCACGGAGCCTCCGAAACGAATGAAACATTCATCCGCCGCGCCGCTGACCGCTTGAATCGTCGCCGGTTTTCGGTACACTTGGACATACACGTCCGCCACGTTGCGATCGCCGGGCGTATGGACATAGACGCGCGTAGCGCCCGCAGAACAAGCGGTCATTTTCCCGTTGCCGTCTATGCTGATGATGCTGGGGTCGTTGCTGGAATAGGTAAAATCGCCGTGAAGGTTCTGATAATCCACCTTCAGTTGATGCTCCTCTCCAACCACCATGCCATCGGACAAGCAGCCCCAGGCGGTCGCCTGCTGCGGGGGGATGCTCAGGCTCGGAGGCCCTTCATGCGGATAGATATAACAAGCCGGGCTGTTCGTCCCATAGGCGCTTTCGCTTTTCTTGAACATGGCAATGATCTGTACACCTTGGAAAGCACCGCCAGGAACCGCCAAGGCCTCCACCTCAAATTCCTCATTGGAGATTTTGGTCACTTTCACGCAATTGATATTGAAGGAGGAAATCTCCACTTCCTTCCGGTTGGCCGTAGAAGGAGTATATTCAATCATAATGCGCTGCTTGGAGCCAATCTGCATGTCCGAATCATACGCCTTGAAGGTGATGGCGGTCGGCCACACATCGGCCTCCTGCACTACGATTTTAACGGTTACGCTCAACGGAGTTCCGTCCAACTTGGTGGCGGTAGCCTTGATCATAGCCGTTCCGACAGCCTTGGGCGTCACTTCGCCGGACTTGGAAAGCGAAACGACGCCTTCTCCCGATAGCAACTGATACGACAATACGCCGGGCTGGTCCGCCGCCTGGGGAATGATTTCCAAGCCGTCGTGCAACTGGAAAGTCCCTTGCGTCAGGGAAACGGTCCACGTATTCGCATCCAACTTGCAGTTCAATTCCCTGACTTCGATGGTTTCCACCGTCACCTCGCAAGTGGCGACAATGGGAACAGGGTCGAAATAATTGTCATACGGACGGGCGGTAATCGTCGCCTTGCCGTCCTTGTGGGCCTTGACTTTGCCGTCCGTCACCGACGCTACACTTTCGTCGGAAGTCCTCCAGACAATGATCTTGCTGCTGACATTCGCCGGAATCAGCGTCGCAGACAACTGGAACTCGGCGTCCCGCGTCAACTGAATCTCCGTATGGGAAAGGGCGATGCCGGTGGCCTTCCCCCCTTCTCCCTGCGGCGTTTCCTTCTTGCAGGAGGTCGGCGTTGAAACAAGGATTGCGGCCACGAAAGCCGCAATCATCAGTTGAAGAACTTTTCTCATTCTTTACAGATAATAGTTGAGAGACAGGCGGAAGCCGAAGTTGTCGGTGCCGTACAGGAAGGCGTTGCTGCCGGGGCTGACGAGTTTGTTGTATCGCTCAATTTTGTCCGTCCAGGAGGAATAGCCCTCATAAATGGAATAGGTCTGCGGCTGGAAGAGGCCCATAATCGGGGTCATCGTCATGCTGAGCGCCACGGAGATGCGGGGCAGGCAGAACCACTCGAGACCCATATCGACGCTGAGGCCGACGCCGTGGATATAGCCCTGGTTGTAACTTTCGACCAAGTACGCGTTGGCAATGGCGTTTTTGGAGTCAGCCGCCTTATACTCGTTGAGCGTAGTAGGGTCGTTCGGATTGACGGGCGCTTTCAGGTAAGGCATCGTAGTGCGCACCCAGCCGCCTTCCTTGGTCAGGGGATTGCCGTAGGTCGTGCTGATGCTGCCGCCGCCGATGGCCCACAGAAGCGAAGCGCCGAAATTGAACTGGAACGCGCCGATGTTCTTGTGAAACTCCGCGCCCACGCTGAAGGATACGGAATTGAGTTTGTTGCGAATGACATCCACTGTCTTGGCCTGGGACAGACCGTTGTCGCACAAGGCTGCGTCATCGTCGACATATTCCTTGTAGTTGACCCAGCTTCCGGTAAAGCCGAGGTTGGCCCGCAAAGAAACCGCTTCGCTCAGGCGGTACTTGGCCATAAAGGCGGCCAAGGGCTCCGCGCCCATCACGAACATCTGCTTCGGCTCCAAGCCATAGTTGTTGACAAAATCGCCCGCAAAATCGCCGCTGCCGGGCTGATAACTCTTGCCCGCTTTGGCGGCCGCCATCGGGTTGAAAGTGATGCCGATGGAGAAATCGCCGGCTTTGGGGCTATAGGGTTGTTTCTTTTCCTGCGCGAAAAGGGACAGGCCCGCGACAAACACAAGGGCCGTAATTATCATTAATTTTTTCATAGCTATTCAACTTCAGTACAAACAATAGTACCCACGTCCTTGGTCTGGCCGGAATTGACGGAATCGACGGTGACGCTGCCCTCAAAAGTCGCCTCCAAACCGTTCGGATTCTTGACGGTCGCCTTGATGGTATATTTCTGGTTCTTTTCCGCCCCTTTCTTCATCGGGACGGTCAGGCCGAATCGGCTGCTGGCGTCCGGAGAGACAGAGAAAGTCCAATCTTTCACAGGCGTGGTTCCATTCATCAATTGGGCCGTAACGGTCGTACAGTCGCCTCCGGCGGGAATGTTGGCTCCGCTCGCCTTATATTGCACAGCGCCGATAAAAGAAGCGCTGTACGACGCGGTATCCGGCGTAAAGGCGGACGGTTGCACGGTTTTCTTGCAGGAGGCTAGCGAGAGCATCCCCAAGAAAACCAAAGAGACAAAGAATAATTTTTTCATAATGGTGTTGGTTGGTTTTTTCTTATAATGCACAAAGATAAGGCTAATTTTGCAAAATAACAAGACATTACCCCAACGCTTCTTTGATACGGGCCGCCAGCGCCTCTCCCGCCACGGCCACGATTTCCTCCCGCGAGGCCGCCGCAATGCGCGGCACCGAACCGAAGCGCAAGAGCAACTTCTGCTCCATTTTCTCCCCCACTCCCTTGATGTCCCGCAATACGGAATGAATCTGCGCCTTGCTGCGGCGGTTGCGGTGGTGGGTGATATTGAAACGGTGTGCCTCGTCCCGCGCCTGCTGGAGCAATTTGAGCGCAAGGGAGTTGCGGTCCAGAAACAAAGGCACAGGGTCGTTGGTGCGGACGACTTCCTCCAGGCGTTTGGCCAGGCCCACGACCATCAGTCGGTCCTGTATGCCCAACTCGCACAGGGCCTCCCAGGCACAACCCAACTGTCCTTTGCCGCCGTCGATGACGACCAACTGCTGCAAATCGTCCGGCGCCTCGGCGAGCAGGCGGGAATAGCGGCGGTTGACGATTTCTTTCATCGAAGCGAAGTCGTTGGCGCCGACCACCGTCTTGATGCAAAAGTGCCGATAGTCCTTCTTGGAGGGCTTTCCGCCCCGGAACACGACGCAGGCGGCCACGGGATTGGTTCCCTGCAGATTGGAGTTGTCGAAACACTCGATGTGCTCGGGCAACCGGTCCATACCCAGCGCCTGTTGCAAATCGGCCATCATCCGCTGGTGGTATCCTTCAGGGTCCACCTGTTCGCTCTGCTTGAGCGCGTCGATGCGCAGCCGGGCGGCATTGCGCATACCCAGGTCCAACAGCGCCAGTTTGTCACCCCGGGAGGGCAGGACGAAACGTGCCCCCGCAGGCTCTACTTCCGGCAGGAAGGGCACCAAAACCTCCGGAGAAAGGGCCCCCAGACGGCTTTCGATTTCGGCGATGAAGAAGGCCAGCACCTCTTCGCGCGACTCGTCCAGACGGGCCTGGAAACGCAGGTTGAGGCTCTGGATAACGCTCCCTCCCTTCACCCGCATAAAGTTGCCGTAGCCCTCTCCCTCTTCGAAGACCAGGGCGAAAACATCGGCCTGGATGTCGGCCGTGTTGACGATGAGCGACTTGCTGTAATGCTGCGAGAGCGTGTCCAGCCACTGTTTGTAGCGCTGGGCCCCCTCGAAATCCAGCCGGGCTGCGCAATCGGCCATCGCCTCTTTGTATTGCTTCATCAACTCTCTTCCTCCGCCTTCAAGGATGCGTTCGACCGCCTCCACCCAGCCGGCATATTCCCGCTCGGAGACTTTTCCGATGCAGCAGCCCGCGCAAGAGCCGGTGTGCAGTTTCAGGCAGGGGCGGTATTTATGGCGCAGGATGCCGTCGGAGGTGAGTTTGAGCTTGCAGTCGGCCCCGCGCATCGGGTAGAGGGAGAAAAAAAGTTCCAGCAGGGTGTAGGCGTGCTTGACAGAACTATAGGGACCGAAATAGCGGTGCTTGCCCGCCTTGTCCACCCGCCGGGTCAGAAAAACGCGGGGGAAAGGCTCGTTGCTCACACAGATTCAAGGATAGGTCTTGGAGTCCTTGAGCATGATGTTGTATTTAGGCTTGTACTGCTTGATGAGGTTGTTTTCCAGCAGCAACGCATCTGCCTCACTGTCCACGATGGTATATTCGGCCCGGGCGATGTGCGAGACCAGCAGGGCGGTTTTGCGTGTCAGGCGGGAGGGGTCCACGAAGTATTGCGCCACCCGCTTGTGCAAATCCTTGGCCTTGCCCACATAGATGACGGTCCCCGACGCATCGTAGTAGCGATAGACGCCGGGGCTATGGGGAAACAGTTTGATGGCCTCACGGACTTCCATGGGAGGGGTATTAGCACCTTTGGACCGGCCGGCGGGCTACAGGCCCAGCGCTTTCTTGACGGCCGTCCGGATTCTGGCGCCGCGCAGGTTGTCACCGACGACCTTGCCGTCTGGGTCAATCAGGATGATGTAGGGGATACCCTCAATGCCATAAACCCGGGTGGGAACCTGGTTGGTCTTGGCGCTGCAGACAATCTGCGTCCAAGTCATTCCTTCTTCCGCAATCGCCTCAAAGGAATCTACGGCCTTGTCCCAGACCGCTACGCTCACGATTTCAAAATTGTCGCCTCCAAACTCATCATAGACGGCCTTGAGATTGGGCACCTCGCCCCGGCAGGGAGGACACCAGGAGGCCCAGAAATCCACCAGAATATACTTGCCGTGTCCCACATAGTCGGACAGGCGCACCTGTTTGGTAACTTCCTTGCCTTTCTCAACCGACTGGACGGCATCCACGACGAAATCGCGGTAATTCCAGGCGCCGGCCGTCACGCTCACGGCCATCGCCGCCAAAAGGAACATAAACTTTTTCATTTTACGCGATATTATTGGTTTTCCACGGCGAAGATACAAAAAAAGACCGGTCCGGCAAAATGCCCGACCGGTCCCATAAAAAATATAAGATTGCTAAATTAGATGCGTTGCGTAAAAAGCGCTTTTATTTGCGCTCTTCGCGACGACCGCCACGGCGACCGCCCCTGCGTCCGTCACGACCTCCGCGGCCCTGAGGCTGCGCGGCCTGTGCAGCAACACCGGCATTGGGAGAAAGGTCTTTCTTTCCATAAACCTCGCCGTTGCAGATCCACACCTTGATACCGAGCACACCGACTTTGGTGTGGGCCTCGGCCAAAGCGTAGTCGATATCCGCACGGAAAGTATGGAGCGGGGTACGACCTTCCTTGAACATCTCGTTGCGGGCCATTTCGGCGCCGCCCACGCGACCGGCGATCTGGACCTTGATGCCCTCGGCGCCCGTTCGCATCGCGGTGGCAATCGCCATCTTGATGGCACGACGGTAAGAGACACGGCCCTCGATCTGGCGGGCGATGGAGTCGGCCACGATGTTGGCATCCACTTCGGGTTTTTTGACCTCGAAGATGTTGATCTGGATGTCCTTGTTGGTGACCTTCTTCAACTCTTCTTTCAGGCCTTCCACATTCTTGCCGTCTTTGCCGATGATGAAACCGGGGCGGGCGGCGTGAATGGTGACGGTAACGAGTTTCAAGGTTCTCTCGATGACAATCTTGCTCAACGAAGCCTTGGAAAGGCGGTTGACCAGATATTGACGGATCTTGTAGTCCTCGGCAATGCGCTCTGCGTATTCGGCGCTGGAGCGTCCGATCCAGTTGGAGTCCCACCCGCGGGTGATGCCGATACGGTTACTGATAGGATTGGTTTTCTGTCCCATAATTATTCCTCCGACTTTTTGACATCCAAAATAATGGTAACGTGGTTGGAACGCTTGCGGATCCGACCGGCACGGCCCTGAGGGCAGGGACGGATGCGCTTGAGCATGCTGCCACCGTCAACCATAATGGTCTTGACATACACATTGCCCTTTTCGAGTTCCTCGCTGCGGTCGGCGTTTTTCGCCTCCCAGTTGGCAATCGCGCTCTTGAGGAGTTTCTCAAGGCGGATGGATGCCTCCTTCTTGGAGAATTTCAAGATATCAAGGGCTTTATTGACCTCAACACCACGGATGATGTCTGCGACAAGGCGCATTTTACGAGGGGAAGTAGGTGCATCTCTGAGCACCGCGATAGCTGTCACTTTCTTTTCGGCCTTCAGCTTATCAGCCATAATTCTTTTACGAGCTCCCATAATACTGTACTCTTTTTACTGATTAACGATTGCCCGAATGGCCTCTGAAGGTACGCGTCGGCGCAAATTCGCCGAGTTTGTGACCCACCATGTTCTCGGTGACGTAAACGGGAATAAATTTATTTCCGTTATGCACGGCGATGGTGTGGCCGACGAAATCAGGGGAAATCATGCTGGCACGGGACCAGGTCTTGACAACCTCTTTTTTCGCAGCGCCCTCATTCATCGCAATGATTCTTTTTTCAAGGGCTTCCTGGATATAGGGACCTTTTCTTAATGAACGACTCATAATCTATAAATTTATTCCGTTATTTTTTCCTTCTTTCAATGATAAACTTGTTAGAAGTGCTCTTCGGATTACGCGTCTTGTAACCCTTTGCGGGCAGCCCCTTGCGAGAACGAGGGTGACCACCGGAGGCACGACCTTCACCACCACCCATCGGGTGATCGACAGGGTTCATCACGACACCGCGGTTGCGGGGACGACGTCCGAGCCATCTCTTGCGTCCGGCTTTACCGTGAGATTCCAGGTTGTGCTCCACGTTGGAGACAATACCGACCGTAGCGCGGCACTCGCACAACACCATACGGGTCTCGCCCGAAGGCAGACGGAGAATGGCGTGGTTGCCTTCGCGGGCAGCCAACTGGGCGAACGCACCGGCGGAACGGGCCATAGCGGCACCTTGTCCGGGACGCAGCTCAATGTTGTGCACGAGGGTGCCGAGGGGAATTTCACCGAGCGGCAGGCAGTTGCCCACTTCGGGAGCAACGCCCTTGCCGGAGACAATCACCTGCCCGACCTTGAGGCCGGTGGGGGCGATGATATATTTCTTCTGGCCGTCTTCGTACTGGACGAGGGCGATACGGGCGCTGCGGTTCGGATCATACTCGATGGTCTTCACTTCGGCCTTGATGCCGTCCTTGTCGCGCAGGAAGTCGATGATACGGTACATTTTCTTGTGACCGCCACCGATGTAGCGCATGGTCATCTTGCCCTGATTGTTGCGGCCGCCGGAACTCTTGAGGGGTTCGAGCAGCGACTTTTCGGGCTTCTTGCAGGTAATGTCGTCAAAGGCGGAGATTACCTTGTTTCTTTGTCCGGGGGTAACCGGTTTGAATTTTCTTACTGCCATTGCCTTATTACCTTAAATGTTTGCATAGAAGTCGATCTTGTCATCACCGGAGAGCGTAACATACGCTTTCTTGTAGTGATTGCAACGGCCGGTGAGCACACCGGCTTTGGTGTAACGGCGTTTCACTTTGCCGTTGTAGCGGATCGTGTTGACGTCTTTGACCGTGACGTTGTAGCGGGCCTCGACCTCAGCTTTGATCTGAAGTTTGTTGGCCTCGGCGTCCACGATAAAGCCGTAGCGGTTCAATTTTTCGCCCTGAACCGTCATCATCTCTGTGAGTATTGGCTTAATAATGATTCCCATCGCTTTGCTTATTTGATCCTGTCGACAAGAATCTCCTGGACACCGTCCACCAACACGAGCGAGCAAGCGTTCATGATGGCGTAGGTATTGATTTCGTCCACAGTGATTACGTTGATTTCAGGAAGGTTACGAGAAGAAAGGAAAATGTTGTCGGAGTTTTCGGGCAACACGAACAGCACTTTGCGGCCGTTGGCCTTGAGGTTGTTCAAAATGTTGATGAAATCCTTGGTCTTGGGCGCATCCATCGTAAAATTCTCAACGAGGGTGATCGCATTCTCCTGCGCCTTGTAGGAAAGAGCGGAGAAACGGGCGAGTTGTTTGAGTTTCTTGTTGAGCTTGAAACCATAGAAACGCGGTTTGGGACCGTGGATATTACCACCACCGACATAAGTACCGGCCTTGATGCTGCCGTGACGGGCACCGCCGCCGCCTTTCTGGCGACCCATTTTCTTGGTGCTGTACGCGACCTCACTGCGGTCTTTGGTCTTGGAGTTACCTTGGCGCTGGTTGGCCAGATATTGCTTTACATCAAGCCAGATGGCGTGATCGTTGGGCGTAACGCCGAAAATGCGCTCGTCGAGCGTAACTTTCTTTCCGGATTCGCTACCGTCGATTTTGTAAACTGACAATTCCATAGCTTAGTCCTCCACCATTACATAAGAACCTTTGGCTCCGGGAATGGAACCTTTAACGACAAGCAGGTTGTTTTCAGGGATCACCTTGACCACTTCGAGGTTGAACACCTTGACTCTGTCGCCGCCCATCTGACCGGCCATGCGCATTCCGGGGAATACGCGGGAAGGCCATGAGGATGCGCCCATAGAGCCGGGGTGACGAAGACGGTTGTGCTGGCCGTGGGTCTGGCCGCCGACACCGGCGAAGCCGTGACGCTTCACAACGCCCTGAAAGCCCTTGCCTTTGGAAGTACCGACGACATCCACGAACTTGACCTCTGTGAAGATGTCAGCCACCGTGAGGGTGTCGCCTAATTTGAGTTCCCCGGCGAAGTCGGCCTTGAACTCGGCCAATTTGCGTTTGGGGGTGGTTCCTGCCTTTTCGAAGTGTCCCATCAGGGACTTGCCGGCGTGTTTTTCTTTCATTTCGTCATAGGCAAGTTGTACAGCGGCATAACCATCTTTTTCGACTGTACGAATTTGCGTGACAACACACGGACCAGCCTCGATGACGGTGCATGGAATATTCTTTCCATCAGCACCGAAAACGGAAGTCATTCCGATTTTCTTTCCAATTAATCCAGGCATTGGTTTGGTTAATTAATTGATAATAAATAGTTTAGTGCCCACAATCCAAATTTGTGGGCTGCAAATATACGACTAAATTTTCAAATATCAAAATTATTAATACTTCCGCCTCGGAAAAGAAAATTTCATTTGCTTTTCTCTCGGCTTGCTCGTATTTTTGCAATCCGGAACAAATTTCTATCAAAATGAAAGCTTTGAAATATCTTTTTTGCATGGCAATGACGACAGTTTTGGCGGGGGCCTGCGTGCCCCGGGTTCCCCAGACGCGGGAAGACGACACGGTGGATGTATATTTCGGAACGGAGGTGGCCGACCCCTACCGTTGGCTGGAAGATGACAATTCGCCGGAGACGGCCGCCTGGGTGGAAGCCCAGAATAAAGCGACCCACTATTATCTGCAGCACATTCCTTTCCGCACGCGCCTGCTCGAAAGGCTCAAAGAGGTCAGCAACTATGAGCGCGTCAGCGCGCCCCGGCACCGGCGAAACGGGAAATGGTATTTTTCCCGCAATGACGGAACGCAGAACCAGAATGTCTTGTACGAAATGGACGAACCGGGCGGGGAGCCGCGGGTGTTCCTCGACCCCAACACCCTGAGTGAAGACGGTACGGTCGCCCTCAAAAGCATTTCCTTCAACAAAGACGGCAGCCTGCTGGCCTATTGCATTTCGCGCAGCGGCAGCGACTGGCAGGAAATCTATGTGATGGACGTCAAGACGGGCGCGCTGCTCGAGGACCACATCCGCTGGGCCAAATTCTCGGGCGCAGCCTGGCTGGGGAACGGCTTCTTCTACAGCGCGTACGGCATTCCCGAAGAGGGACACGAATTCTCGGTCAAAAACGAGGGACACAAAGTCTATTATCATATAATAGGTACGCCGCAGAGCGAAGATAGCGTTTTCTACGAAAATCCCGAAGAGCCCCTGCGCTTCTACACCCTGACGACCAACGAAGAGGAGACGATGGCCTTCCTGTCCGAAGACGGAGCCGATATCGGCAACCACCTGTATGTAATGGACCTGAACAAAGAGCAGGCGGGATTTGTGCGGATGACGCCGGACATGCAGCACAAGTACTATCCCGTGCAGACGGACGGGAGCAAGATCTATCTGATGACCAACCTGGACGCTCCGATGAACCGGCTGGTGGCCGCCGACCTGCGCCGTCCGGATTGGAAACATTGGAAGACCCTGCTGGGCAAGGCGGATTGCGTGCTGGAAGATGTCTGCTTTGCCGGAGAGAAAATCATCGCTTCTTACCTGGAAGACGCCTCCGTCCACAGTTATGCCTATTCGCTTGACGGAGGGGAAGGCACCCCCATTGCCCTTCCGGGCATCGGCAACGCCTATTTCACGGGACGCAAGGGAGAAGACGGGTGCTACTACACCTACTCCTCCATCACTTCCCCCGATACCATCTACGAACTGGATCTCAACAGCCTGGAAAGCAAGGTGTACTACGCGCCCCAGACGAATTTCGACCTCTCGGACTTCGAGACCGCCCAGGTCTTTTTCCCCAGCAAGGACGGCACGCGCATCCCGATGTTCCTTACTTATAAGAAAGGGCTGGTCCTCAACGGAAAGAATCCCGTCTATCTCTATGGCTACGGCGGATTCGACATCTCCCTGACTCCGGACTTTTCCGCCATGCGCGTACCCTTCTTCGAGGCGGGCGGCATCTATGCCCAGGTGACCCTGCGGGGCGGCGGAGAATATGGCGAAGCGTGGCACCTGGCCGGCACGAAGATGAACAAGCAGAATGTCTTCGACGACTTTATCGGAGCGGCCGAATGGCTCATCGCCCAAGGCTATACCTCTCCGTCCAAGCTCGCCATCGTGGGCGGTTCCAACGGCGGCCTGCTGGTGGGTGCCTGTATGACGCAGCGTCCCGACCTGTTCGCGGTGGCTGTGCCGCGCGTGGGCGTGATGGACATGCTGCGCTACCACAAATTTACCATCGGCTGGAACTGGGCGCCCGACTACGGCACCAGCGAAGAGAGTGAGGAGATGTTCCGCTACCTGCTCGGTTACTCCCCGCTGCACAACCTCAAGCCCGGCACCGTCTATCCCGCCACCCTGGTGACCACCGCCGACCACGATGACCGGGTCGTACCCGCCCACTCCTTCAAATTTGCCGCGACCTTGCAGAAAGACCAGGCCGGCAGCGCTCCCGTCCTCATCCGCATCGACACCAAAGCCGGTCACGGGGGCGGCAAACCCCTCTCCAAGATTCTCGAAGAACAGGCCGATATCTACGCCTTCATCCTCAAGAACCTCGGGGAGAATTATTAAGAAGCGTTATTACATGACGGGCTCGGGAGATGCCCATTCCGCAGTCATATTGTAGGGCATGCGGAACACCGCTCCCGCCTTGTCGCAGAAATACAGGTAGGACCTCGTCAGGGTCGTCGTGCTGCCATCGGCCCAGAAGGAGTAGAACCCGTCGGCAGCGTACCAGGGGCGACGCATATAGGTCTGGTTGTTTTGGCTGTTGCTGGTGAGGGTCATCTCCTTAACCCAGGACAGCCCCTCGTCGGAAGATCGCCAGCGCACCACTTCTCCGCCCGCGCCCCAGAACTGGGGACCCGCATCCGTGGGGGCGAGCACCACCCAGTCGTTTCCTTCTACCCACAGGCTGCCGGAATCGTAGTTGTGGGTGGATGTGGTAATCTCGCGTCTTACCCACTCGCTTCCGGTCCAATGGTCGGTCCACCATTGACGGGTTCCGCCGGACGGGCCGGACTTGTGGTTGCGGCTGGTCAGGTAGAGGATGATCGGGTTGCCGTTGGCATCGAAGTTGAGGTCTTTGATGTAGCAGTTGTGGGTCTCCGTCGTATGCTGATAGTCCCGCACCAGGCAGTTCGAGTTCCAGGTGACGACAGGAATCTCCACCGGCTCTCCGGAAGCCGTCGTCCAGGTCTTCCCCCAGTCGGTCGTCTGTACATAATAGACATTGGTACGTTTGTTTACGGTGCCGTTCGGGTGGCGGTTGAACGCCGTGCAAATCTTGGTACCCCACATATTGCTGATCTGGTAGTGGCCGGATTCGGTCTGGCCTTCCTCCTTGATGTCAGCCAGCTTCGTGTACGCGCTCGACCAGTCCCTGCCGTCCGGCGAAGTGCGGTAGTGCAGTTTGCGGACGCCGTCGTAACGGGTAAAGAAGAGGAAAAATCCTTTGTCAGGGTGGTACATCACCTGGGGATAGCCCATCTTTTCATCCTCTTTGATTACTTCGAAGGAGGTGATGTCAAAAGGCTTGCGACTACGGAAGATGACACCGTCACGTCTCGTAGAGCGACCGGACACGAACACGAACACATATCCGTCCTTGTCAATCTGGACCGTCGGGTTGTCGTGCGGGTCGAATACGCGCTTATCCGATTTGGGGTCATCGTAGGTTCCGTGCGGGTCGGCGGTTTTGTCCATCACGATCCGGGGCTTCTGGAGCATACCGGTAGTGTGGTCGTAGCAACCTATCATACAAAGCAGACGTCCCTGCTCTTCCGCCGTCGTAACCCCATCAATGTAGTTGGCGGTCCCGCCGAATACGAAGTAGGTCCGGTTGGCAACCGGAGAATAAACGGCCATCGGGATATGTTTCATCGAATAGGAACCCAGGCCGCCCGAGTACTTGGAGCCATATTCTTCTTCTCCCGCTTCCACCTGGCCGAGGTCATACCAGATGCCCCGGTAGCCGTCAATGGTGGCATTCAAGGTAAGTTGGCCGGAACTCTGCGGGGCATTGCCGCCGCCTACGGTGTTGGAGGCTGTCGCTTCTGCGCCGTCCACCATGCCGGAATAGGTGCAAGACTCGATGGTGCCGTCGTTATAGCCGGCGATGGAACCGGCATAACGGACTGCTCCGGTAGCCGCCGCCTGCGTGGTGATGCTGCCGTCACCGGCGCCGCTGAGCATCGTGGCGGCCCGCTGGCGGCCGATGATGCCGCCGGCATACACCTTGGAAGCCACGGATTCGGAGTTGGTCGTCTTGGCGGTGATGGTGCCGGTAAAGGTGTTGGAGGAGAAGCCCTCCAGGGCGCCGAAATCATAGCCGACGATGCCGCCGACATGGACTAGGGCAGGATAAGCCGTCTTGGTTGCTTTATAGTCATTCTCCGCTACGACATCCCCCTCGTTGCGGTTGCTGGAAAGGGAACTGACATTGTTGGCGCAGCCGAGGATGCCGCCCGCGTTCACGCCGTAGAAGGTCGTAGTGGACTTGGGCGTCGCGTTGTGTCCGGAGGAGGCCACCTTCATTGAAACCCGGCCCATATTAACATTGCCCGTCAGGTTGTTGGCGCCATACTTGGGCATCGTCGCCCCGAGGATGCCGCCGACATGCTGGAAGCGGGCGGAAGCGGCCTTGCTGTGGTCGATGGCCACCGAGCCTTCGTTGCGGCAGGAGGTGATGCTCACGCCGTCGCCGTAGCCGGCGATACCGCCGACATAGTGCTGGTGGACAGCTTCGCTATAAATGGCGCCCGTATTGGTGCAACCCGTGATTTCCGCCTCTTTCCCGGCTGCTCCGGTAGCCTTGCCGACGATACCGCCCATGCAGAAGTTTTCATTTTGCGTGTCGGTGTAAATCAACTCGATGCGGCCGCTGTTGGTGCAGTTGGTGACGGACAGTTTGACGACGGTATGGTAGGACATGCCCACGATGCCGGCCATCGCGTTCTGGCAGTGGCTGATGCTGGTGATGAGTCCGTGGTTGTGGCAGTCGTTCACATAGGCTTCTCCCGTTTCTGTATTCAGTCCACCCAGGATGCCCGCCGCCGCGAGATAGACATAGTCGTCACCATCCGTGATGGCGTGGTCCTCCACGGTGATGGTGCCGTAGTTCCGGCAGCCCGTGATGTGGACCTTGTCGGTCGTCCAGCCCGCAATGCCGGCTACACGGCTGCTTCGGTTGGAAGAAGCGAGCACCGTCATCGGGACAAAGTTGGTCACATTGACAATATCCGCCCCCGCTACAGTGACAATGCCCGTATAGTTCCATTTGGCGGAAGTCGATTCCGTGACGAGTCCGTTGATGATACAGGAAGTACCGTCGTAGGTCAGCCCGTCCTCGCTGCCGAAGGTCAAATCGTGCAGTTCCTTGGCATAGCCTTTCCCGAAGAAGCCGACATTGGCCGAGGTATTGGACTGGATATTGATGTGGCTGATGCAGTGCCCGCCGCCGAGGATGCGGCCGCCATAACTGTCGGTCAGGGTCGTCCAGGGCTCGTCGTTCATATTGATGTCGGAGACGATGTACACGTCTTCTCCCGATTTGTTCCAGTTAGCCTTGTCCGTCGCCCAGGCGCGCAGGTCGGCGTTGCTGCCGATGCGATAGGCCCAATCGAAGGCAGAACTGGCGGCCGTCTCGACGGCCGTAGCGCGGACGAGGGTCCTGGCGGTCTCGACGAGGCCCTTGCGCACGTCGCTGCTGCGGAGAGCAATGACGCTCAACTCGAGGTCGTTTCCTGAAGGAATGGCAGAGATATAATAGTCACCTGTCGCGAAAGTCTCGCCGGAGGGGTTCAGCGTGATGCTGTCGCTGCCGCCGCTCACGCCGATGACGGCGCCCGTAACGGGGTTGACCTGGACCGTTCCAGCCAAGGCCGTCCCGTCGGTGGCGCGAACGACAATCTGCTTAATGCCTTCTTCCTCAACCGTCACTTTCAGCAATGAACTGACGTTCTTGAAAGACATGTCCAGGGTAGAGGAGAAAGCGACGGCGGCCAGGGCGGCGGGATCCGCGCTGCCGCTGACGGTCTGCTCGGCGGGGAGGACGAAGCCC
>JAGCUV010000059.1 GCA_017962705.1 Bacteroidales bacterium | reverse complement strand
GGGCTTCGTCCTCCCCGCCGAGCAGACCGTCAGCGGCAGCGCGGATCCCGCCGCCCTGGCCGCCGTCGCTTTCTCCTCTACCCTGGACATGTCTTTCAAGAACGTCAGTTCATTGCTGAAAGTGACGGTTGAGGAAGAAGGTATTAAGCAGATTGTCGTTCGCGCCACCGACGGGACGGCCTTGGCTGGAACGGTCCAGGTCAACCCCGTTACGGGTGCCGTCATCGGCATCAGCGGGGGCAGCGACAGCATTACGCTGCTTCCTGCCGGCGAGACTTTCGCGCCGGGCGACTATTATATTTCGGCCATTCCTTCCCGGGACGACCTTGACCTCAGCGTCACTGCTCTTCGCAGCAGCGACGTGCGCAAGGGTCTCGTTGAGACGTCCAAGACGCTCGTGCGGGCGAACGCCATCGAAACGGCGTCCAGTTCCGCCCTCGACTGGGCTTATCGCATTGCGGACAATGCCGACCTGCGCGCCTGGGCGGCGGACAAGGCTAACTGGAACAAATCGGGAGAAGACGTGTACATCGTCTCCGACATCAATATGAACGACGAGCCCTGGACGACCCTGACCGACAGTTATGGCGGTCGCATCCTGGGCGGCGGTCACTGCATCAGTCACATCAATATCCAGTCTTCCACCTCGGCCAATGTCGGCTTCTTCGGGAAAGGCTACGCCAAGGAATTGCACGATTTGACTTTCGGCAGTGAAGACGGGCTGACTTATGACGGCACTTCCTGCATCGTCAACGGACTCGTCACGGAATCGGCTTCCGCGACCTGGACCTATACGGGTCTTGTCACCGTGGCGGGCGCGGACATCGTCAACGTGACCAACTTTGTTCCGATGACGGTGCTCTCCAAGACGAACCGCAGCAGCCGTACGGCCGGTATCGCGGGATGGACGACATCCAACATCCGCATTACGGGCTGCCGCAATTACGGAGCCATTACAGTCGAAGACCATGCCATGACGAAGGATACTCCTTATCTGGCGGCAGCCGGTATCCTGGGCGGCCTCAACACCTCCAGTGCCGAGGCTCTCGTAAGCGACTGCCACAACTATGCGTCCGTTACTAGCAACAACCAATGTATGAATGCAATGGGCGGCATCGTGGCCATGGCCTACCACACCTCCAATAAGTTGACGGTGCAGAACTGCACCAACAGCGGCCGCATCGCCCTCACCTACAGCGGTACGCAAAATGAAAAATTCAGCATCGGCGGCATCGTCGGCAAGCCGACAGGCGTGGCCGGGAAAGAGGTGGAAATAGCCAATTGCACCAACACGGGCGCCATCTATAGCGAGGCGGTCCACCAGCACTATGTCGGCGGCATCGCGGGCTACGGCGACGGGGTGAGCATCTCTTCCTGCCGCAACGAAGGGACGGTGGACATCGACCATAGCGTCAACCCGTCCGCCCGTTTCCAGAACATCGGCGGCATCTTGGGCGGTACCTTTACGGAATACGGTGACAATCGCCTGACGGGCAATGTCAATACCGGCAGGGTTACGATGAAAGTGGCCTCCGGCGGCCATAACAAGACCCCGTCCTCTTCCACGACCTTCTACGGAGTAAACGCAGGCGGCATCATCGGCATGGCCAACGATGTCAGCGCTCTTTCCGGCAACCGCAACGAGGGGGATGTCGTCGCAGAAAATGCCTACAAGGCGACCAAGGCGACCTATCCCGCTGTGGTGCACGCCGGCGGTATCGTCGGCTATGACTTCGGCGACCTGTCGGGTTTCTCCGACAACACCTTTACCGGCACCGTCACTGCCAAGACGACCAACGCCGAAGCGGCGGCTTCCGAGGTGTATGCCGGCGGCATCATCGGCCGCCAGCGGGCCGCCACGATGCTCAGCGGCGCCGGCGACGGCACCATCACGACGGAAGCGGCGGCAGCCGGAGCGGACCGTTACGCTGGCTCCATCGCGGGCTATAACGACGGCACCATCGCGACTTGCACCTATGCCGGCACGGTGGACGGCGCCGAAGCGACGGCTTCCAACACCGTAGGCGGCGGCAACGCCCCGCAAAGTTCCGGCGAAGATCCCGTATCCCAGACCTTTACTGTCAGCAGGTCCTCCGTTTCCTTCCCCGGAACGGCCTACGAGCAGACCCTGCTGCAAGTGACCACGGGCGCCAAGGCCGTCACGGTATCCATGACCGGCCTCGACTGGCTCAAGACCGCCTCGATTCCCGCGCAGATTGCCGCCCACGCTACGGTGAGCATTCCTTTGGTCCCGGCCACGGGCAATGTCTGCGACACGCGTGCAGGCACCCTGACTTTTACGGAGAATGCCGGCGAGACCAAGAGCGTCTCCCTCAGCCAGTCCAACCTCTATACGGCGGTCAACGGCTATCCCGCCCGCTGGGAAATCACCAAGGGCGAGACCTACACCGAGAGCAATGCTGCCGGCCAGCGCTGGATCAACGAAGGCGTGGCGACCACGGTCGCCGCAGATGACGCGGTTTCCAACGCCCCGGGCACGGCCTACATTTCGGCGGGTTCGCTGACGGGCAATACCCTCAACTATTCGGTGGTTCCGAGCGGCGTGCAGACCCTCGCTGTAGGCAATATGAAAGCGGATGACTACATCCAGTTCAGCGTGCCGGTCATCAGCCTGCCCGCCGACACCGACGTGGACTTCATGCTCACCATCAACACCAACAACAACAAATCGCCCAAGTACTTCCTCTTCGAGTACTGGGACAACGGCCAGTGGAAATCCCAGCCGCGCTACACGGCTTCCGAAGACGGGACGCCTTACTCCTTTGATGTCTATGATTACAGCAGCAAGAACCACCGCACCTACATCACGACCTTCTGCACCACGCAGGCCATCAATAACGACTTTATCAGGATGCGCGTGCGCGCGGTGGGCAGCGTGAACTGCAGCGGTGCGGCCTTGACGCCTTATGCCAGCGCCTATATCAACTTCCCCTGCATGACCTACCGGGCCTGCGAAATCAACGCCTATCCCGGCGTCGCGCTCAAGGAAAGCACGCCGCTCAAGCTGCTCCAGCTGGGTAACAGCTTCACCTACTACCACGGCTCCGCTTTCAAACTCAAGCAGATTTGCCGCGCTGAAGGCCATCCTACCGATGTTCGCATCAACGTCAAGGGCTCGCAGGAGTTCTATCACCATCTCGAGGTGCTTCCCTTCTCCCATCGTCTGATGCAGGAAGGCGGCTATGACCGGGCGATTATCCAGGACGGCTCGTACTTCCACGCGGAATATGGCGCCGGCAGCGCCGAGGCCATCTCCGGCGGCGTGACGCCCAAGTACACCCCGGCTGAAATTCTGGACTACACCCAGCAGATCACCGCGCTTATCAAGCAATATTCTTCCAGTTCGCAGATTATCCTCGAGAGCGTATGGTCGTATCCCTACAAGAGTTACGGCCAGTACCTCGGCTTCGGAAGTTTCGAGGCTTTCGATGCGATGCAGTGGAAGGGTTCCACCGAGATTATGGCGGCCGACAGCAACATCAGCACGGTCTCGCCCATCGGAAAGGCCTTCGCCCTGGCGCGCAACAACGGCTACACTGCGGACTACAACTACCTGCTGTGGACGGACAACTATCATCCGAGCCGCTACGGGGCCTACCTCAAGTCCTGTGTCAACTACCTGATTCTGTTCGGGGAGCGCTTCGGGAGCAACCCGGCCGACTGCGACATTCCGCACGAGGATGCCGCGCGCCTGCGGGCCTTCGCCGAGCAGATTGTATTTGGAAATTAGTGTCATTTATTAGAGAGCAAAAATATGAGTAAAAGAATTTTCTTACTGATGGCGTTTCTTGTTGCAGTCTCCTGTGCCAAGAAGGTGGAGCCGACCATCTCGAGGGATCTGGCGGGCATCGTCCTGCCGGATGAAATCGAGTGCTTTGCGGGAGAGACCATCGAACTGCGGGTGCTCAGCGGGCGCGGTCCCGTCTCGACGGACCAGATTGAACTGGCCGGAGAGCAGACCATGCGTTTGCCTCTCGCAGAGGCCGAGCCTTATCGTTTCACCTTTACCATCGACCCGAACCTGCACAGCGGCGATTACAAGCTGTCCATCATCCGCGACGGTCAGAATGTCCGGAGTATCGGCAGGACGCGCCTTCTCATCTCCACCGGTATTGAGATTGATCCGCAGGGCGCCTCGGTCTATGGTCAGGTAGCGTCGCAAGGAAAGGGAGTTGCGGGTGTCGTCGTATCGGATGGCGTATTGACGACTCAGACCGACGGGAACGGTATTTACCGCCTCAAATCCGATAAGAAAAGCAAATTCAAATACAATTACGTCTTCATCAGCGTTCCTTCCGGTTACGAGCCCTTCTCCAATGACTTCCTGCCTCGCATCCACAAGCCGTTGAATTACTCCAAGAGTGTTCCTGAGCGCAAGGATTTCGAGTTGCTGCCCGTCGAGGGACAGGACAACTGCCAGGTCCTCGTCATGGGTGACATCCACCTGGCCAAGCGGCACAACGACCGGGCGCAGTTCGTGGATTTCATCAATGATGTCAACGAATACACCAGCGCGAATGCAGGCCGCAAACTTTACGGTCTGACGCTGGGAGACATGGTTTGGGATTTGTACTGGAAGGTCAACAACTACGGCTATCAGGATTATATCCAGGATGCCAAAAACATCAAGAACCTGATGATCTACCAGACCATCGGCAACCACGACCACAGCATGTACTACCCCGGCGATTACGAGACGGTCGTGGAGTACAAACAGCAATTGGCACCCACCTATTACTCTTTCAACATCGGGAAGGTCCATTTCGTCGTGCTCGATGACATCGAGTGCAAGAACTCCGAGAAGAGTACCGATGATAACGGCAATCCCTGCTACAAGCGGGACCACAAGGCCAATTTGGTCTCAGACGTGCTGAACTGGCTGGAAAAAGATTTGTCTTATGTTCCCAAGACCACCCCGCTGGTAGTGACGATGCACATTCCTCTGTATAACAGGGACGGCTCTTACCGGTATGAATCCGCTTATCAGTCCTCAGCCAAAACCTTGGAAGATCTGTTGGCCCCCTACGCTGCCCAAAACGAAGTCCAACTGTTTACGGCGCATACTCACAAGCTGTACAATGTGATCAATTCTTCCAAAAAAATCTATGAGCACAACAGCGCCGCCGTTTGCGCCGCCTGGTGGATGAGCGGTTACGATACGCCGGGCATCCACGTCTGCCAGGACGGGACTCCGGGCGGATACACGGTGCTGGATCTGTCTGGCAACACCCTGAAGTGGCAGTACAAGCCGACCGGATTCCCCGTCGAGTGCCAGTTCCGCACCTACGACCGCAACAACATCCATATCACTTCGGATAAATATACCAAGTCCGCTACCCAGGAATACAAGACCGCATTCGACAATCTGGTCGGCTCCCCCTGGAAAACCGCGAGTTCCGCCAACGAGGTGTATATCAACGTCTGGAATTGGGACGCCTCTTGGAAAGTGGAGGTCTGTGAAAACGGGACTTGGAAGAATGCGACCAAGGTCTCCACGACCTCTTCCGGCATTATGGACCCGCTCCACCTCATCGCCGCTTCCGCCAAGCGCTACGACGGCAACCACGAACCTTCCTTCAAGACGGAAATCACCGACCATATTTTCAAATATACGGCCGGCAGTGCCGATTCCACCTTGGAAATCAAAGTAACGGATCGTTTCGGCAATGTCTATACCGAGACGATGACCCGTCCCAAACCTTTTGACATTGAGACCTACCTAAAAAAATAGACGATTATGGGAAAATCATTCATTTTTAAAGCAGCCCTGCTGGCGATGGTCCTCTGGTCAGGACTGACTGTCGCCCGCGCCCAGGGCACGGTGCAGGGAGTCGTCTATGACACGGACCGTACCGTACCGATGACGGGCGCCACGGTGCAGGTCGTCGGGACACAGGTGTTCGCGACCACCGACATCGATGGCAAATTTACCATCAAAGCCAAGGCGGGTGACCAGTTGCTGGTCCAGTTCCTGGGCTACAAGGACGCCACCGTCAAGGTTAGCAATGCCGCCAACTACGACATCATTCTCTCCCCCGACAGCCAGATGCTCAACGAGACGGTTGTAACGGCCCTGGGTCTTACGCGCGAAAAACGCTCCCTGGGTTATGCTGTCGTGGAACTGACGGGCGATGACCTCAACCAATCCCAGTCCAGCAACTGGCTGGGCGGTATGGAAGGCAAAGTCCCCGGCGTACAGTTCAACAAGGCCTCCGGACCTATGTCCTCCACCAAGGTCGTGGTCCGTGGTGACCCTTCCCTGTCGGGCAATGGTTCCGCCCTGTTTGTCGTGGACGGTGTTCCCATCGAGTCCGGTATGATTTCCAATGCGTCCGGTTCGAGTTACAGCAACGAAGACAGCCCGATTGACTTCGGCGACAACGGTTCCGACCTCAACCCCGATGACATCGAGTCCGTCACGGTCCTGAAAGGTGCCGCCGCTACGGCCTTGTACGGTTCCCGTGCCGGTAACGGCGCCGTGATTATCACGACCAAATCCGGTTCCAAGAACAAGGGTATCGGCGTGACCTTCTCTTCCCGCTTCACCTATGACATCCCGGGCTACTGGCCGGATTTCCAGACGCAGTATGGTCCCGGTAAAGACCTCGGCTTGGACGAATATGTGTTGTGGGGCAACAACCCGGAAGGACTGGGACGCCACTACAGCCGTCTGGCCTTCGGCGAGGAGTTCAACCCCAACACCCTGCGCTACCAGTGGAACAGTGTCAACTGGTCGACCGGCGAAATGACGCGTACCCCCTTCGTCTATGCGGACGATTGGTACACGGGTATTTACCGCAACGGTATGACCTGGGAGAATTCCTTGTCTGTCGACGGCGGTACGGAGAAAGGAACGCGCGTGCGTGTGTCCGCATCCACGGCAAAGAACGACTGGATTCTGCCCAATACGGGTTACCGCCGCAACTCCATCTCCCTCTCCTTCAAGACCCCGGTGACCAAATTCATCGACTTCAACCTCAAGGTCAACTACTATATGACCGACTCGGACAACCTGCCTTCGGTGGCATACACCAACAATGCGGTCAACTACCAGTTGATGTGGAACCGGAACAACGTCCCGATGTCCGCTTACGCGGATGAGTATTTCTCGGGCCGCTGGAACCGCGTCAGTTTCAACAATCCGACCAAGTACCTCATCGGCCAGGAGGCCTACTACAACCCGTATCGCGTCCTCTACGAGATGACCAACACACAGGACAAGGATCGTGTATTCGGCAATGCGAGTTTGCACATCAACATCTGGAAGGAGAAAATCACCCTCGATTTGAAGTCCGGTCTGGATTTGGTCAACGAGTTCCGCACCCAGCGCAAGCCCTATTACACCAACCAATATCCCCAGGGCTGGTACCGCGAGCAGAACAACTTCGTGATGCAGGTCAACTCTGACTTCCTGCTCAAATACTCCGATTCCTTCTTTGCAGACCAGTTCTCCCTGACGGCGGCCATCGGCGGCAACAATATGACCTATCAGCGTCGCAGCCACAAGTTCACCATCGACAAACTCGAGGTGGAAGGCGTGTACAACACGTCCAACTATCCGGCGGAGACCATTCCCGAGATTGTCGACTACCGTGCCAACAAGGTTGTGAACAGTCTCTATGGAATGCTTTCACTGGGCTGGAAAGATATGATTTACCTGGACGCCACGGCCCGTAACGACTGGACCTCCACCCTTTCCCCGGGCAACTGGTCCTTCTTCTATCCTTCGGTGAGCGCTTCGGCCATCCTCTCCAAGATTACCGGACTGGACAAGTATTCCAAATATGTCAACCTCATCAAGATTCGTGCATCCTGGGCCAATGTGGGTAAGGATACGAGTCCCTATGCCATTTCCTACAGTTACAGCAATACGGACTTTCCGGGTGGATACCGCGCTGCGGCGACGCTGCCGGACTACTACCTGAAACCGGAAAATGTGGCGACCTGGGAAATCGGTTTGGAGGGCAAGTTCTTCCAGAATAGAGTCATCTTTGATGTGGCGGCCTATTCCTCGGATGTGACCAACCAGATTTACGACCGCCCGGTGGACTATATGACCGGTGCCAAGTATTACACCTCCAACATCGGCCTGATCCGCAGCCAGGGTGTAGAAATGGCGTTCACCTTCGTGCCCGTCAAGACCAAGGACTTCACCTGGACGGTGAGCATCAATGCTTCTACCTCCTACACCGAACTCAAGCATATGTATGACGGTTGGGACAACAGCCTGCCTCACCAGACGTCGATGGGTACGTCCATCGGTTCCCGCCTGTTCATTTACAACTATGTCGGCCAGCGGATGGGACAACTCTGGGGCAAGGGACTTACCCTCGCGCCGCAGGGCTCTTACATCCTGAATGCAGACGGCAGCCGCACCGACTGCTCCGGACAGGATGTCATCGACGAGACGACCGGTCTGCCTTCAATGTCTGACGACCTGCGCTACCTGGGCAATGTCAACCCGGACTGGCTGGGCGGCTTCTCGACCTCGTTCCGCTACAAGGGCTTTACCCTCAACGCAACCTTCAGCGCACAGATTGGAGGAAAGACCTATTCTGTGACAGCGGCCGTCTTGGGTTACCACGGCAAGTTGAAGAACACCCTGAAAGGTCGTCCTGCCGGCTTGGTGGATCCCGGTGTCAACTTTGTCGGTTATGATGAAGAGGGCAATAGCGTCTACAAGCGCAACACCACCCTCACCAGCAGCATCCAATCCTATTACTCCAGTTACAAGGCCAACCGCTACAACTTCAAGGAGTATATCTATGACAACTCCTTCCTCAAACTCAAGGAAGTGACCCTCAGTTACGACTTCCCTGAAAAATGGATGAAGGCGACCCGGGTGCTGCAGGGTGTCTCCCTGTCGGTCTATGCCACCAACCTTTTCTGCGTGACTAATTTCCCCTTCTTCGATCCGGAGGTTACAGGAACCAACGACGGTAACTCCAACCGAGGCATCGAGGCGGGCGCATTCCCGATGTGCCGTTCCTATGGTTTCAATGTCAAACTCAAATTCTAAAAGGCTATGAATAAGTTTCTGTCAACCATTTCCCTGGCTGTCGTACTTTGCAGCCTTACGATGTCTTGCACGAAAGACTACGTGAACATCAATACCGACCCCAACAAGATTCTCTTCGGACAGGCCGCTGCGACCTCTCTGTATGAGCCCTTGGTGTATGGCATCGGTACCAACCACCAGAGCCAGACCGTGTCCTTCGCCAACGAACTGGTCCAGGTGACGGCCTTTACCGGCGGCTCGACGAGCCAGATTCACCAGTATCAAATCACAAACGGCAACTGGCAGAGCCAGTGGGACTTTTTCGCCCGTTACGGCTTCGATGCCCACCATATGATTGATCAGGCCATCAAGCAAAACGACAAGTATTCCGAGGCCCTGGGTCTGATTTGGAAGGTGTACCTCCTCTCCACCCTGTCCGCGGTTTATGGGGACATCCCTTATTCCGAGGCTTATATGCAGACGGCCAACACGGCCCCGGTCTTTGACTCCCAGGAGCGTCTGGCCGAGGAGTTTATCGCCGACCTGGACAGCGCGGCGACCATCCTCAAGCGTCGTCCCACCGTGCTCAAGCCCGGTAACGACCGTATGTACGGGAACAACTTCAAGCGCTGGATTAAGTTCGCCAACTCCCTCAAGATGCGCATCCTCTGCCGGATGTCCGGCATTGATGACAAGTACTGGAACGCCATCCAGGACATCGTGAACAATCCCGAACTCTACCCGATTTTCGAAGAGAACGAGGACAACGCCAAAATCCAATTTGAAGATATGGACCCCTATCGTTCCCATTGGAAACAAGAAAGCACCACCGAGTCGTCTTTCTGCAACCACCGCATCACCGAAACGATGATCAATATGATGGTCGAGTTCAGCCCGACGGGCCTTGCCATTCTCGAAGACCCGCGTATCCCCATCTACGCCACGCAGAAGGGCGGCGTCTGGAAAGGGTCCCGGGGCGGTATCCCGACCAGCGACTACAAGGAGTATGATTCCGGAGCAGCCGTCGTTAATTACTCCGTGCTGACCAACTCCGGTGTCCCCGCCTTCATTATGGACTATTCCGAAGTTTTGTTCATCTTGGCGGAAGGCGTAGAGAAGGGCAAACTGACCGTTCCTAACCAGTCGGCCAAGAATCTCTACGAATCGGCGGTCAAAGCCAGTATCGCCAAATGGGCTGAGTACGGACAGTATGCTTCCAAGCCGGTGACCGTGCGCAATGCGGACATCGTTGCGCTCCTGTCCAGCAAATTGGCATCCTATGATATGGCGACCAACCATACGACGGATTTGTACACCAGCGCGGAAGAACTCATCGCCTGCCAGAAGTTCATTTCCCTGTACTTCTGCGGCTACGAAGTCTATAACGAATGGCGCCGGACCGAATATCCCAATTTTGAGATTGCGGACGGCACCGAGTCCAACGATTACGAATTGCCCACCCGCTTTGGCTACCCCAACTATACGGTGGCTTCCAATAGCGCCCACGTGAACGAGGCGATTGCCCGTATGGGCGGCGCCGCCAACAACATGCATGTCCCGATGGACTGGTCCTGGGTGAAACTTAAAGGAGCGCACCGCAGACCCCATCCCCGCCAAAAGTAAAAAACAAGCGACTATATGAAAAGATATTTGATACTATTTGTCAGCGTGCTGGCCTTGTTTGCCTGCAAGAAGGAAGAAGAATTCCGCTCTGAAGGCGCGCCTTATTTCTCCATCGTCGTCTTGGATGACGGTGTACTTCCCGTGGCGGAACTGGATCCGATGTCCGCCCAATTTACACTGAATATGGGTTCTAACGCCTATTCCTCCACGGAAAAGGCCAGCAAGCATATTTCCAAAGCCCTGCGCTTCCATATCCGTTCCAATCTGCGTTGGAAAGTCCTTCCGGCCAACGGCGAGACGGTATCCTGGATCCATCCTTTCCCCGAAAGCGGAGAGGAGGACGGCATCTTCTTCTTCAAGGCCGAGCGCAATATCGACCCGGTCAACGGGCGTGAAGCCTTGTACAACATCTTTGTTGATGACGGGACCGGCGTCTATGAGCCCCTGGAAGGAACGCTGATCGTCAAGCAGAGCAAGAGCGACGAATTCCTGGAATTGAGCGCCGCTCGCATCAACGCCACCTCCGGCGAGCAGACCCAGAAACTGAAGATTCTGGCCAATGTGGACTGGTCTTATACCATTACCCCGATGGCTGCATATGGTACCAAAGACCTGGAGTGGTTGGCCGACTCGACCAAGCATCAGGTCAGCCAGCAGATTGACACGCTCAATTTCAAGTTGGCGGAGAATATCGGAGCCATCCGGGGTGCCGATGTCACCATCCGTTACAAACTCAACGGCGAAGACCAGGATCCTATCGTCATCCCCGTGGTCCAGTATCCTACCTCCGAGGTGCAGTTGGATGGCTTCCCCGTCAAATGGGAAGTCCGCTTGTCGGAAGGGACCATCACCTTTGACCAGACCTTCCCCATCAACGGGACGATTCCGCCGGTGAGCGGAAGTGGAATGATTACCTTCCACAACGAAGTCGGCAAGGCAGCGGACGTCGAGGGTAATGTCAAACTGGATGTGACCGACAACAGTCCCAGGGCAACCGGCGTCTGGCCGGGAGACTACTGCGAATTTGTCGCGGCGTCCCCCGTACCGGAGCAGACCGTCATCAAATTGAGTTTCGGTACCCGTTCTTCTTCCGGCGGTATGAAATATTGGCGGCTGGAATTCCGCGACGGCGATGAGTGGAAACCTGCCGGAGATATCTATACCGACCCCTCCGTCACAGGTCCGGATGGCAAGCCGGTCAAATACACCCACGCGATGATTGACGGCTCTACCAACCTCCTGGTGGATGCGGTCGTGACCTACACCCAGGCCACCGACCAGGTGGAATTCCGCTTTATCTGTGCGGCCAACTTCCGGGTCAGCGGCTCTCCGGTCGGAGGCAATCCTCCGGCTCCCAACACCGGTACCTGGCGGCTTTCCGTCGACTCGGACAGCGCTGACGATGAATATCAGCCTTGCATTTCCGTCATTTCGGCCGGAGGCGAACCGCCCACAGCGGCGAAACTGTCCGTCTCCTCGTCCTACCTGGCTTATGAGGGAGTCCCCACCGGTGGAAAGGAACTTCTGGTGACTTCTAACCAGTCGTTCAAGGTTCATACGTCCCAAAATTGGATACGGTCGGCCATCACGGAGTCTTATGCCGGCGAGAGCATTCCCGTCAAGATTACGTGCGACCCCAACACCACCACCAAGATTCGTGAGGGCTCCGTGAGCATCGTCTCCGGCATCACCCGCTATGACGTAGCCATCATCCAGGCGGGCAACTCCAACCCGAAAGCCTGCACCTTCCCGGTCAAGTGGAGTTTCCCCGGCTCGAACAATGTCAAGGGAACGGATTACGACCTGATCAACCCCTCCGGCTCGTATGTCTATTCCGATACGCACGAGGGACTGTTGACGATGATTCGCCAATCTTCTTCCGACCTTTGCTCCAGCCCTCCGACCTACGCGGCACGCGAATCCTGGGGCAACAAGTATGCCATCCTGCAATATGGTACTTACAAGGGTGACTACTGGCTTTTCGACTTGTTTATGGTCAAGAACTCAGCCGGCACCTATACCATTGACTACAAAGTGCAGTCCTCCTCGAAAGGACCCAAGTATTTCGCCCTCGAATATTCGACGGACGGCAACAACTGGACCATCATCAACGGAAAGACCGGTCATTACACTTACGAAAGCGAAGGCGTCGACGAGACCTTTACCTATACATACGCGATCTCAACGGATACCACACCTCAGAATGTAAGCCAGTCCTTCCACCTGGCGAAACTCTCGAGTTACACCACCGTCAGTGTCCGTGCGCGTGTCGCGTCGGTCAGCCGTATGAGCGGCAGCCCGATGCCCATCAACAACGGCGCGACCACCCGCGTGGGTGACCATATTACGGTTTCTTTCAGCGCAGACTAAGGCCTGTTGCCCGATTTTTGAAGATACGATTGTTATGAAGAAATTTTTATTGATGATTGTTGCGTCCTTGATGGTGCTCGCTTGCACAGCGGCGGAGCCGATGGACAAACTCACCCGGCGCGTGTTCGACAGGGCCCGCGCCCAGTCTTTGGTCATTGACCGGCGCCTGGCCCCCGACAAAGTGCCCGTCACATTTGAGAACGGCGAAATCAAGGATGGCAAACTCAACGGCTGGACCAGCGGTTTCTATCCCGGAACCCTGTGGTATATCTATGAGTATTCCGGCGACTCCCAGATTCTTGAAGTCGCCAAACGGCGCACCGAAGCACTGGACTCGCTGTTGGGGATGAAGACCCACCACGACATAGGCTTTCAGGTCAACTGCAGTTACGGAAACGGCTACAGGCTCACCGCCAATCCGGCTTACCGCGATATGATTGTCGCGGCGGCCGCCAAGTTGGCGGGGCGTTTCAATCCCGTCGTCGGCTGCACGATGAGTTGGAACCCCAATGAAAAGTGGAAATTCCGGGTCATCATTGACAATATGATGAATCTGGAACTGCTGTTGAACGCAGCCCGTCTGTCCGGGAATGATTCGTTGAAGCAGATGGCCTGTTCCCACGCCAACACCACCCTCAAGAATCACTTCCGCCCGGATGCCAGCAGTTATCACGTGGTGGAGTATGACCCCGAGACCGGGAAGGTGCTGAAAAGGCATACGCACCAGGGGTTCTGCGACGAATCCGCTTGGTCGCGCGGCCAGTCCTGGGGTCTGTACGGCTTCACGATGATGTTCCGTGAGACGGGGGATTCCACCTACCTGAATCACGCCAAGCGCATCGCCGCCTACATCATCCCGATGCTTCCCGAGGACGGTGTGCCGGAATGGGACTTCAATGCGCCGGGTACGAAGCGCGCCTTCGGGCTGGATGCCAAAGGGGCTCCGAAACCCGAAGTCTGGAAGTGGAAAGAGGGCGACAAGGTGCCTCGTGATGCTTCTGCGGCCGCCGTCATCGCATCGGGGCTCATCGAGTTGTCCACCTACTGCGAAGGCCCGGAACGCGAACTGTACCGGAAGACCGCCGTCAAGATTATGCGGACCCTCGCGTCCAAGGAATATCTGGCGGAGGAAGGCGAGAACGCGGGCTTCCTGCTCAAACACGGCGCCTTCAACCTCCACAAGTGGTCCGGCGTCGACGCGCCCCTCAATTATGCCGACTACTACTACCTCGAAGCTTTGCTCAGATACGCTCAGCTCAACAAGAAATAAGGTTTGTAGGTTTAAATGATTGAAAACAAAATGAAGAGATATATGTTTTTGTGCCTGTTGCTGCCTATGCTGTTTGCCTGCCAGACACTTCCCGAGGTGTCCGTTCCGAGTCTTTCCGTTACGGCGGACGGCGGCCGCGGGCGTGCCCTGGTGAGCTGGACAGGGTCGGACAAGTCCGTCAGCGCCATTTCCCTTGTGTATGACACGGAGAAAGGTGCCGTTCTCATCCCCACCGACGGCAAGGCGGAAGGCAGTTTCCTGCTGGGCGATCTCGAGGAGAAGACCTACGATTGCCAGGTCGCCTTTATCCGGGAAGGCGGCAGCCAGTTCCCGGCCGGCAACTTGAGTTTCAAGGTGTATGGGCCCGTTTGGGAGTCGCAACTGCCCTCTGGCGGACTCAAATCCAGCAGTCAGTCGGGCGCGACGTTCACCATCGGACTCAATCCGGTGGAGAACGCGTATTTCCAAGGCTACACCCTGAGTTACACCGATGTGAAGGGCAACTCCAAAAGCCAGTTCGTTCCCGCTGCTTCCGTAGCGGCGTTCTCCGTTCAAGGCGTGGCCTCGAAAATCAAAGCAAAGGCGGTCTATCTGCCCGATGCCACCCTCGGCGACCAGTTCTACGGAACCTCCTTTAAGATTCCGTACACGGCCCCCGGCGAAAGCGGCCCTTTGAATGCCACCGTGGACGGCTACCGGGGTATCTGGTATGACCTCGGCCAGGTGGAAGAGGGAGAAGAAGAATATGGCTCCAAGTACTCCGGCGGTCTGGGCACCTATTCGATGAAGCATATCCCGATGGCCGTTTACTCTCCGGTCGTCAACAGGACCTACTTCGTATTCGGCGGGACCCCCAATTGCATCGAAGGGGTGACGACGCCTCAGGAGCAGGGATATCTGCTGTGTATGATTGGCTGCTACGACCACGATACGGGTATGCTGCAGAAGCCCCGGATTGTGATGGACAAAACCGCCAACCCGCACGGAACCTACGACGACCCCAAATCGGATAAACGCGTATTCGATCCGCACGACAACCCGACCGTCCAGATTGACAAGGACGGATATGTGTTTGTGTTCGTGTCCGGTCGTTCTACCCGACGCGACGGTGTCATCTTCCGTAGCCGTAAGCCCTACGACATCACCTCCTTCGAAGTAATCAAAGAAGATGAAAAGATGGGCTATCCTCAGGTGATGTACAATTCCGAAAAAGGATTTTTCCTCTTCTTTACCCGTTACGACGGTGTCCGCAAACTGCACTACCGCACCTCGCCGGACGGCCTGGACTGGTCGAGCGCGTACACGAAGTTGGCTGACATCAAGGAGGGGACCCAGACCAAGTCCGGCCACTACCAGGTCAGCAACATCTGGGGGACCAAGATCTGCACGGCGTTCAACCGTCACCCGAACGGTACCGTGAACAAGCGTACCAATGTCTATTATTTGCAGACGACCGACTGGGGGAAGACCTGGACGACGGCCGCCGGAGAGCCGGTGGAAATCCCTGTCGTCACTTGGGACTCGAACTGCCTGGTGCGCGACTACCAGCATACGACGGAGACCCACAACTGCTACATCAAAGACTTGAACTTTGATGCCAACGGCAACCCGATTATCCTCTACCTGACCAGCCGCAACCACAAGTCCGGTCCGTCCGGCGGCACGCGTCGCTGGCACGTCCTTCACTGGACCGGCACGGAGTGGGATGAGAGCGAGTTCACTACATCCACCCACAACTATGATTCCGGCAGCATTTGGGTCGAGGGACACGACTGGGTGGTCCTTGCTCCCACCGATCCGGGTCCCCAGTACTGGGGCGCGGGCGGAGAAGTGGTGCGCTGGCGTACTTCCGACGAGGGCAAGACCTGGGTTCGGGAGATGACCCTCACCAACTCCAGCCGGAACAACCAGACCTATATGCGTCGTCCCTGGTATGCCGCCGACGGCTTCTACTCCTTCTGGGCCGATGGCAGCACGACGACCCTGACGAGGTCCTACCTGTATTTCTGCAACAAGGCGGGAGCGGTGTTCCGCATGCCCTACAATATGACTGCGGAATGGGCGGCGCCTGAATTCGTCAGATAATGAATGAACCTTAAGATGATAACCCTTATGAAAAATCTTATCACCATCGTCAAACTGTTTGCGCTTGTCGCGCTGGCTTTTGCCGCGAGTTGCTCCAAGACCGAAACGTTCGAGCTTTCCGACACCCAGCTGACCGTCGAGAACACGGGCGGAGTCCGGCAGATATCCGTCAATGCGACCGGCTCTTGGACGGCGGAAGTGACTTGCGGAGCCGACTGGCTGAGCATTCAGACTTCCGAGAAGTCCGTTGTGATTAACGTCAAGCCCACCCTCAGCCAGACGGCGCGGATGGGAATTGTCGCCGTCAAGACCAAAGGACAGGTCAAGGAGATTGCCGTCACGCAGTTGGCGGCCACCACCAAAGACCAGATTATAGCCAATGTCACGTCCCTCGAGTTTGAGAGCGCCGGTGGCGTCCTCACCCTCCAGACCACGGCCAATGTGACCGTCTATGCCTCTGCCAGCGCTACTTGGCTGACCGTAGAAAAGGGTTCTTCAGAGGGCGAGGTTACCACTTGGAACGTCACGGCTCCGGCCTATACGGGCAGCGATGCCAGAACCGCCACGATTGCCTTTATGGGCGGCGAGGCCGAGGTGGTCAGCGTTCCCGTCACCCAACAGACGGCGCCATACCTTTCTGCCGCTCCGGGCGTGTTTTCGGCCACATACGAAGGTGGCGTTTTCACGGCGGAAGTGGTTGCCAATGTCGATTGGACGGTTTCTTCCGATAAAACGTGGGCGACTGTAGCACCGGCCAGCGGCCTGAAAAACCAGTCTGCGACACTGACCATCACCGTCGCAGCCAATCCTTCCGAAACCACCCGGACCGCCAAGATTACGCTCACTGGTTCCGGACTGTCGTTTGTTATCACCGTCAACCAGACCGCCAAGACCACTCCTCCCGAGCCGGAGACGCTGCTGGCCGCCTGGCGTTGCGACGATGCCGAATATGTTGACAGCCATTCTCCCGACTGGTCGACGGATGGGGCCAATGACTACAGCCACGGAAGCGGCAAGGGCATCGCGCTTCCGGAGTCAGGCGCTCCCACAGGCACCACGATGAAATGGGTGCGGACGACCGAAAGTTCTTATGGTCTGACATATATTACCGCTGCCGAAGGCCATTTCGCAGTCAAGGCCACCGGCGCCATGGACGGCTATCTGTTCAGCCTTCCCGGACAGACGCTCCAGGCCAACACCGTCATCAAAATCGATGTAGCCATTGCCATCACCAACTCCTGCCCTAAGAACTGGGTGGCTAAATTCCGCACATCCGAGTCGGAAGACTGGACGGTCGGAGACAGCAATACCGCCCACAACACCAACAGCGGCGCCGTTGCCTTTATGACTAGTGTGGCAGAAAGGGACTACTCAATTAAGTCCCGTTTCCAAGCGACCTACGTCCTTCCTGCGGCGGTGTCCAATGCCACCGTTCAAATCTTTGTCTGCGCGGCGGATGCGGAAACCCTCAGCGGCAGCCCCAGCAAGAGTGCCACTACCCGTTTGATAGAGTTGTTCGATGCCGACGGCAATGAAGAGTATCCCGGTCCCCGCATCTCCATCAAGTAATGCAAGATAATGTCTATTATTATATATTAATCCTTATTTGTTATGAAAGTAACACCCAAACCCACTTATCTTCCGCCCCGGGCGAGCGAGCGCTCGCTCATTTTGGGGCACACCGTGCTTTCCGTTTCCGTACGGGTTCCCGGTGCCACCATCACATCTGCTGATGAAGAAGAATGGACTGTTTATTAAAAATGAGACGCGCGATGAAAAAAATGATGCTTTTCGCCGCCCTCGCTGCGGCCCTTACCTTTGCTTCCTGTGCCAAGGAACTCCAGGTCGATGATTCCCAGTCCGTTGCTCTTCGCACGGTCCATTTCTCTACCCTTCCCACCGAGACCAAAACCCTCTTCGGGGAGAAGACCGGCTTCCAGTATCCTGTCCTCTGGCAGGAAGGCGACCGGATTTGCCCTTCCTTCAATTATGCCGGTCCCTCGTCCTCGAATTATATTACGGTGACCCCTTCCGTAGATGGGACAACCGCCAGTTTCGGCGGGATGTTTGCCGAGGCTGAATCGTATCGTTTTATGTTCGTAAGTCCTGCTGTCGCGTTCAAATCCATCAATAAGACCGACAAGACTGTTCTGGTGGAGTTCCCTTCCGGGCAGACTTCGACGGATGCGTCTCCCGCCCCGGCCGCCCAGATTCTGTTCGCAGACACGGGTGTGATGACCGAGACCGAGATACAGGACCCGGTTACGGTGAATTTCTCCCATCTGTCAGCTTACCTTCACATTCAATTTGCGAACGTCGCTCTCGGCGAGGCTCAGGTGAAGGCGGTCAATATCACCAACGACGCCCGTTATCTGGCCGGCCGTATTTTCTATAACTGGGAGAACAATTCTTTTGAAGCCAATACGGAGTTGAAAACGATTACTGTTTCTACCAGCACCCTGACGGATGTCTGGTGTGCCGTGTGCCCGCTCGACCTTTCTGGCGGGGAGTTGACGACAGAGATCGTGACCGACAAGGGAACCTTCACCAAGACGGTCCATATGCCCGCCAGCGCCAATCTTCCTTCCGGGAAAGTTGCTAAGTTTACGGTGGATATGGCCGGTGTTCCGCTCGATGCTCCGGTCGTGTACAATGCCGTCACCTCCGTTGATCAGCTTCATGTCGGCGACAAGGTGATCATTGCCGCCGCCGGCGTGTATTATCCTTATGCGATGAGTACGGCGCAGAATTCTAAAAACCGTTCCGCTGCCGGTGTTTCCAAGACAGAGGAGTCCATTCTTAGCCCGGCAAGCACCATTGAGGTCTTTGAGCTGGAAGACGGCGTCATCCCCGGTCACTTCGCCTTCAAGGCAACCAGTACGGACAATCCGGGTTACATCTATGCGGGCAATCAGACTTCCTCCGGAGACAACATTTTACAGACGAAGGCAACCAAGGACAACAGCGCCAGCTGGGCCGTTTCAGTGGAGGATGTGACGACCTCTGCAGGAACATGGGAAAATGCATCCGTTCTTATCGCGGATATCCCTTCCGCCGGAAGAGGCTTGATTCGTTTCAACGCAACCGATGGTTTGTTTACGGCGTATCTTCAGAATTCACAAAAGCCGGCAGTCAAACTTTATCGCCTGGATGAGCCTGTGGTTCCTACGCCCCGCTTCAATGTGACGGTGCCCAATGGACTTACCATTACTTCTGCTGCGCAGGAGGTTCCGGTGTATGTGTTCGGCAATGTGGCCTGGACGGCGTCCGTAAGCGGTGGCGCAACTTTAAGCCAGAACTCCGGTACCGGCAATGCCATTCTGACGCTGAATGTACCGGCTGTCACAGAGACAACCGCCTATACACTTACCGTCTCAACGGAAGCAGCCGTTTCCCAGACCTCGTTTGGGTTCAATATTGAGCAGTTCGATCCTATTGATGTCGGTACAGTTCTCTATTGGGAACAGTATTGGACGGGAGCTGTCGGCAATCAAAAGCCTTCGGAGTACGAGACATCGGGTAATGCGAGTACCGTTGTGTACGGCGGAGGTACTGTGGTCTATTCTCAGGATGGTAAATCCAAACTCTTACAGTGGCCTGATGACGCAAGTGTATTCCTTCCTACTGGAGGATATGACGGGCCGTTGTCTACTGAGGGCGTGGATGTTTGTCTTAGAATCAACCAAAGTGGTGGTTATCTCAAGGTGGCAGGAGTTCCCTGTAGTGGAGTTAAGCAGGCGACATTGACATACAAAATCAATAAAAATGGTGTTGCTAAATATTCGCCTACTTCTGATACTGACGGTGTGATCTTGGGTGATCCAACGAAATCTGACGGAATAGAATCTGCTTGGGGAAAGACATATTACGAAATCACTTGTCCTCTTACTTTTGGCGAGGGTCTTACCCAGTTTAACTTTACCATCACCGATACCAACACAAGCGCTCATGTTTATGTCGCTGACATTAAGGTCGTCGTGACGGAGATGTATTAATCAGAGATACGAACGATAATTTTCAATCCAAAGGGCTGGCCGTCGGGTCAGCCCTTTGTTGTAAGCGTTTTGCTTGATGTAACCTTTTTGGCAGCCCTTTTCGGCACGTTGGTACCTTTAGGGTACGAGGCGCGTCAGAACAGTTTCTTGGGGGTGGTGGCGACGAAGTCCTTGAGGTAGAAGGGCTCGAAATAGGCCACGTCTTCGAAGGAACCGCGTGCGAAGGCTTGCTGTGCGAGGGCGGCCATCGCATCGGCGCGGGGCTGCGTCTGCACAAAGCGGCAGCGCGAAAGGTCGGAGGGCGTGCCTGCCGAACCGGCGGCGGACTGCCCGTCGTGGGTCTGCGTCAGCAACCGCCGGCATTTGTCGGAGGCATCTCCGATGAAGAGAACGGCGCGGCCGTCAATGTCCGTATCAAAGGAGTCCTGCCCGACAATCAGGGCGCGGACGGGGGAAATGCGCTTGTAGCCAAGCGTGGCGTCCGGAGAGCCATCGGTCTCGGGGATAAATACCGCCGTATAGACTTCGTCGCGACGAGCGTCAATCACCGGGATAATCGCGTCAAATTGCGCGGCGGGCCCCTGCGCGTCGGCCTCAGCAGCACCTCCCTGCGCGACCAGAATGTCCAGCGTGCCGACGGCCAGCAGCGGCAGTCCGGCGCCGAAACACAATCCTTTGGCGGAACTCACGCCTACACGTAATCCCGTATAGGACCCCGGCCCTTTGCTCACGCAAACGGCGTCGCAGTCCTGAATCCGCAGCCCTCTTTCCTTCAGCATTTCATCGATGAGCTCCGCCGTCATCGCCGCGTGAGAACGTGGCTGCGCCGACTCTTTATAGGCCACGCAATGCCCGTTTTCACCGATGGCTACCGAACAGAGCGCCGCCGAAGTTTCAATCAAAAGAATCCTTGTCACGATGGGATTAGATTAGGGTGTCCTTACTTTTTTGGGCCGCTTTCTGTATCTCGAGGGTCTTGTCGCCCTTCAGCAGGCCCTCAAAATAAGGGAAAATGGCATAGGCCTCTTCCTTGATGAGGGCGTACATTTTCGACTCGGCGAGTTTTTCTTCCTGTACCCAGGCAAAACGGCTGTTGATGGAATTGAAAAGTACCACCAGAAGACCCAGCACAAGGGCGTATTTGGCCACGGAAAAGACGGCTCCCAGCAGGCGGTTGAGCCAGCCGAGCATCGCGAACTTGAATATTTTCTCAACGAGCCGGCCCAGCAGGCGGCACAAAATGCCGATGCCGATGAAAATCAGCAAAAAGGTGATGATGTTGAGCCAAAATCCTTCTGCGTGAATGTAGGAGGCCAGCCACTCGCTGAAGGCACTGGAGAACGTGTAGGCCAGCCAGGCGCTCAGGATAATCGCACCGATGGAAAAGAGCTGTACAATGAATCCTTTGCGCAGCCCGGCGATGCCGCCTATCAGAAGTATCAAGATGATAATGATGTCCAATGCATTCATTCTCTACAAATAGAATAAAATTCGTATATTTGCACCTTCAATCAGTGTTATCCATGAAGGGCCTGCAAAAATAGCAAAAAAGAATGAGATTTAACGAATATAAGCAGTTGGATTTGGTTTCCACGGGCAATGAAGTCCTGGAAAAATGGAATACGGAGAAGGCTTTCGAGCAGTCGCTGGCCTTTCGGGAAGGTGAGAAGGAGTTCGTGTTTTTCGAAGGTCCCCCTTCCGCCAACGGGATGCCCGGTATCCATCACGTGATGGCGCGCAGCATCAAGGATTCTATCTGCCGCTACAAGACGATGACCGGCCACAAGGTCTCCCGCCGTGCCGGCTGGGACACCCACGGCCTGCCGGTGGAGCTGGGTGTGGAGAAGTTGCTGGGGATTACCAAAGAAGATATCGGTAAGAAGATTTCCGTTGAGGACTACAACGCCGCCTGCCGCCGCGAGGTGATGAAGTACACCCGCGAATGGGTGAACCTGACCGAGCGCATCGGCTACTGGGTGGATATGGATGATCCGTATATCACCTATGACAACCGCTATGTCGAGACGCTGTGGTACCTGTTGAAGGATATTTATGGCAAGGGCTATCTCTACAAAGGGAAATCCGTGCAGCCCTATTCTCCGGCCGCCGGTACGGGCCTGAGCTCCCACGAACTCAACCAGCCGGGCTGCTACCGCGACGTCAAGGATACGACCGTCACCGTCCAGTTCGACCTGATTCGCGACGAAGCTTCGGAATTTCTTTTCCAAGCGGCTGCTTCCGCCGGAGGTGCCTGCGGGAAAGTGTGTGTCCTGGCCTGGACCACCACCCCCTGGACCCTGCCTTCCAACACCGCCCTTTGCGTCGGTCCGAACATCGACTATGTGCTGATTCAGTCGGCCAATCCTTATACCGGCGAACCTTGTACCTACCTGGCCGCCAAGGCCCTCGTCCCCAGCCTTTTCAACGGGAAAGTTCCTTTTACCGTACTGGAGGGCAGTTACAAGGGCTCCCGACTGGTCGGCATGCGTTACCGCCAGCTCATTCCCTGGTTCCGGCCCGACGATGGCGCGTTCCGCGTCATTCCCGGCGACTATGTCACGACCGAGGACGGTACGGGCATCGTGCACATCGCCCCGACTTTCGGTGCCGACGACGCCAAAGTGGCCAAAGCCGCCGGCGTTCCTCCGATGCTGGTCAAGGACGCGAACGGCGACCCGCAGGCGCAGGTGGACCTCCAGGGCCGTTTCTACCGGCTGGAAGACCTCGACCCCGGCTATGTGAAAGAACGGGTGGATCCCAGTTATGGGGAATGGGCCGGCCGTTATGTGAAGAACGCTTACGACAGTTCCCTCGCCCCCGACGCCCCCACCCTTGATATCGACCTTTGCGTGTGGTTCAAGAGCCTGGGTAAGGCATTCAAGATAGAGAAACACACCCACACCTATCCCCACTGCTGGCGGACCGACAAGCCCGTGCTCTACTATCCGCTGGACTCCTGGTTTATCAAAGCCACGGCCGTGCGCGAACAGATGATGGCCCTCAACGAAGGCATCAACTGGAAACCCGAATCCACAGGTACCGGCCGTTTCGGAAAATGGCTGGAGAACATCCAGGACTGGAACCTGTCCCGCAGCCGCTACTGGGGCACCCCGCTGCCCATCTGGCGCACGGAAGACGGCAAGGAAGAGAAGTGTATCGGCACGCTCAAGGAGCTCTATGCCGAAATCGACAAGGCGGTGGCTGCCGGTATGATGGCTTCCAATCCGCTGAAGGACGCCGGTTTCGACCCGGAGGATATGTCCAAGGCCAACTACGACAAGATCGACCTGCACCGCCCCTATGTAGACCGTATCTTCCTGGTCTCCGACAGTGGCCGCAAGATGGTGCGCGAAAGCGACTTGATTGATGTGTGGTTCGACTCCGGCGCGATGCCTTATGCGCAGGAAGGCTTGCGGGGCATCGACTCCGACAAGTTCGGCTGCACCGCAGATTTCATCGCCGAAGGCGTGGACCAGACCCGCGGCTGGTTCTATACCCTGCATGCGATTCATACGATGGTGTCCGGAACCCCGGCTTTCAAGACCGTCATTTCCAACGGTCTGGTGCTGGACAAGGACGGCAACAAGATGAGCAAGCGCCTGGGCAATGCCGTGGATCCCTTCAAAGCCCTTGACGAATATGGCGCCGATGCGCTCCGCTGGTATATGCTCACCAACGCCCAGCCCTGGGACAACCTCAAATTTGACGAGGCGGGCGTGGCGGAGGTGCGCCGCAAATTCTTCGGCACGCTCTACAACACCTACGCCTTGTTCGCAGTTTACGCCAACATCGACGATTTCGACCCGGCCGCCCCGGTGATTCCCGTCTCGCAGCGCCCCGAATTCGACCGTTGGATCATCAGCAACCTCCATTCCCTCATAGGGAAGGTGGAGGCCTGCTACGAAGACTACAATGTGACCGACGCCGGCCGTATGATCCAGGATTTTGTCTGCGACGACCTGAGCAACTGGTACATCCGCCTCAACAAGAAACGCATCTGGACTTCCGGCGCTTCGGACGACAAACTTTCCGCGTACCAGACCATCTGGGAGGTACTGAAGACCGTTGCCCTGCTCGCGGCTCCCATCGCCCCCTTCTTCACCGACCGCCTGTGGTGCGACCTTGTTCCCGGCGCGAAGAACGTGCATTATGAACGGATGCCCGCCTGCGATGAGTCCCTGATTGACACGGCGCTGGAAGAGCGCATGGCCCTTGCGCAGAAGACCTGTTCGATGGTGCTGGCCCTGCGCAAGAAAGTCGGCATCAATGTCAAGAAGCCGCTTCCCCGCCTGATGGTCCCCGTGTTGAGCGGGCGTCTGCAAGCCCAATTGGATGCCGTCCGTCCGGTGATTCTGACCGAGGTCAATGTCAAGAGTCTCGAATTCATCGCCGACACCACGGGCATCATCACCAAGAAAATCAAGCCCAATTTCAAGACCCTGGGTAAGATCTACGGCCCCCGGATGAAAGAGATTGCCGCCGCGTTCGGTACGATGTCCCAGGAACAGATTGCCGCCATCGAAAGGGCGGAAGGCGATTATACGCTCACCTTGCCCGGCGGTGATGTCGTGCTGACCAAGACCGACTACGAGATTCATTCCGAAGACATGCCCGGCTGGCTCGTGGCTTCCGAAGGCGCCCTGACCGTCGCCCTCGATATCACGCTCACCCCCGAACTCATTGAGGAAGGGACGGCCCGCGAACTGATCCGGCCCATCCAGAATCTCCGCAAGGAGAAGGATTTTGCGGTCACCGACCGCATCCGGACGGCCATTTATGCTGATGGTGAGGTCTATGGGGACATTGAAGCTTCGCTCCGGAATTACCGGGACTATGTGATGTCCCAGACTCTCTCTACCGACTTGACGCTCGGAAAATGCGCAGAGGCTCCTGCCGATGCCACCGGGGTCGAGTGGGGAGATACCCAAATTCAAATCCAAGTAGTGAGAACCACTGCTTCTTAAACATTATTGATTATGGCAACAGAAAACACCCCTCAAGCTCCGACTCGCTATAGCGACGAAGAACTCCAAGAGTTCAAGGATCTCATCCTTGAGAAACTGGCCGCCGCGAAAGCCGAATACAATCAGCTTCGCAAAACAGACAACAATGACATCACCGACACCTCTCATTCTTTCAATGCGATGGAAGAAGGTGCGACCAGTCTTGCCAAAGAAGAACACGGCCAGCTGGCCCAGCGCCTGTATAAGTACATCCAGAATCTGGAAGCGGCACTGATACGGATTGAGAACAAGACCTACGGCATTTGCAAGGTGACCGGCAAACTCATTCCCAAAGAACGGTTGAGAGTCGTTCCCAATGCCACGATGACCATTGAGGCGAAGGAAATGCTCGCCAAACAAGGGAAAAACTGATGGGTAAATGTAAGCTTTCAACGGGCGCCAAACTCATTATTTTCGGAGTTCTGCTCGTTGTTATCGACCAGATCATCAAAATTCTCGTCAAGACGAACATGTCGCTTGGCGAGAGTTTTTGCGTGATTGGAGAGTGGTTCCGGATCTCTTTCGTTGAGAATGAAGGGATGGCCTTCGGCTTTCGTTTCGGAGGAAAAGTGGGAAAGTTGCTGCTGACGATTTTCCGCTTGGGGCTGTTCGGGGTTTTGTGCTGGTGGATTCGCAAGTTGATCCGGGAATCCGCGCCCACGGGGGTGCTGGTAGGTCTGACGCTGATTACGGCCGGGGCTTTCGGCAATATCGTGGACAGCGTCTTTTACGGGCAGCTCTTTTCCGCATCGTCCCCTGGCATCGTGGCTACCTTCGGCGGCGAGCCTTACGCACCTTTCTTTTTCGGACGGGTGGTGGATATGTTCTATTTCCCTTTGATTGATACGGTCTGGCCCGACTGGATGCCGTGGGTGGGCGGTCAGCCCTTCCGTTTCTTCGAGCCCGTCTTCAATTTCGCCGACAGCTGCGTCACCGTCGGCGCCTTCTACCTTATAATATTCCAGTACAAGTTCTTCGCCGGACGGGGGTAAAGGGGCCAGAGCCGGGCTACACTTTTTCGAGGTAGCGGTTGAGGGCGAGGAGGCAGGCGCCGGTGATACCGGGATTTTCAATGGCGGTGATTTTAATATGGACTCCTTGATATACCCTGCGCAAGGAATAGCGCTTGACGGCCAGTTCGATGGGGGAGAGGAAGTAATCCCCGGCTTTCGCCAAGGTGCCTCCGATGAGGATGGCCTGCGGATTGAAGATGTTGATGAGATTGGCCAGTTGCAGCCCCAGCTTCATTCCGGCTTCCTCAATTAGCTCGATGGCCACCGGGTCCTCTTTCAAAGCCGCTTTTACAATCTCGGTTTCCGAACGCACGACGTGCCCCGTTTGGCTGATGCTCAAAATTGAATTTTCTCCTTTCTCCAGTCTTTCCGACAGCTTGCGGCACAACGCTTTGCCGGATATTTCCGTCTCCAGGCAGCCCTTTTTCCCGCAATGGCAGATGATGTTGTTGTCGTAAGCGTGGACGTGTCCCAGCTCACCCGAATAACCGTCGCGACCCCGGTACTGTCAGAAAGCGAGGTGCTGGAGGCCTCGGACGCCTTCGCGGTTTTCGTGCCTAAGAATTAGCCTTTTGTCTTAAAATCGAGCTGCATATTTACAAACGGGAAAAATTTTTCTTTTTCCTGTCCTTTTTTCCGTTTGCATTTTTTCGTGAGTAAAAATTTTTCCGCAAACGCAAAAAGTCAAGAAAAGTTTTTCTGCATTTGAACGTTTTTTCTTTTTTCTCGCCATACTTTTGCAGTCCGGCCTTCTCCACTGATGCGGTGAGAGCCGGACATCGCTTTGACGCGGTGTTGTACAAATGTTGAACTTGGGTGCGGATGGCGGCCCTCCCGCGCGACTGGCGGCGGCCGTCTCCGCTCCCGCAAACGTGACGAAGTATGACACGTTCCAATCCACCCTACAGGCAGGCGGGGAAATATGCCTGCGTACTTTATGACACCACTTTCAAGGTGGTGCTGGTCCGCCGCGAGAACGAGGAACTCATCCGGCGCATCATCGAACTGCTCATCCCGGGCAAGCGCATTTCCCATCTCACTTTCATTGACAAGGAGCAGAAAGGTTTGGTGATTTCCGAGAAAAACACTAATTTTGACCTCCTTTGTAAGGATGAGGCGACGGGGGAAGAGTTCATTGTAGAGATGCAGTTCGGCAAGCAGAACACGTACAGGGAGCGTATGCTCTCGTATGCAACCTATCCGATACGGACGCAATTGGCCGAGAAACTGACGCGCTATCAGTCAGGAGAGAGCCTGGACAAGATGGATTACTCGTTGCGTCCGGTGTATGTGCTGAGCTTCCTGAATTTTGCGCTCGAACACGAGGGCGAGGATGCGCTGGACGCGGACAACGGGCTGATCAGCCGCTACGCGGTGCGGAACGACCGCAACGGGGAGTTGATGACGGACGCGCTGCATTTCATCTATGTGGAGATGGACCGCTTTCCTTACAAAGAAAATGAGGAAGAGCAGTGCAAAACTTTACTTGAGAAGTTCGTGTTCTCGCTGAAGTATATGCACACGCTGACCGACCAGCCGGGTTCGTTTACGGAGGATTTGCTCCGGCTTCTGTACCGCGCCACGGAACTGGGTTCAATGACCATCGAACAACGGGAGCGCTACGAAGAAACGATGCGAAACGAATTGGATATCAGTCTTGAGAAACGCTATGTCAAGGAAGAAGCGTTCAAGGAAGGCGAAGTCAAAGGCCGTGAGGAGGGGCGTGAGGAATCATTAAAGACAGTTGCGCAGAAGATGTTGGCAGCCGGTTCCGACCTCGCTTTTATCAAGGAGATGACAGGTGTCGACTTGTCGTAGATATACCGACCAGCCGGGTTCGTTTACGGAGGATTTGCTCCGGCTTCTGTACCGTTCCACGGAACTGGGTTCAATGACCATCGAACAACGGGAGCGCTACGAAGAAACGATGCGAAACGAATTGGATATCAGTCTTGAGAAACGCTATGTCAAGGAAGAAGCGTTCAAGGAGGGTCGCGAGGCAGGTCTGGCGGAAGGCGAAGCCAAAGGTGAAGCCAAAGGCCGCGATGCTGGTGCCCGTGAGATTGCTCGGAAACTCAAAACGATGGGTATGTCAGCAGAAGACATTTTGAAAGCAACCGGCGTAGAATTGCCATAAGGTTCCAAACTTTGTAAAGGCCTCGTAAAGTCATATTTGCGGGGCTTTTGTTGTGCATTTCAAAAAAAATATGTAAATTTGCAGCCCCAAAAAAGGGGACTAGAAACATAAATTATTTATTAACAATTATTTATGCCTACAATTCAACAACTTGTTCGCAAAGGCCGCGAGGTTATCGAGGTTAAAAGTAAATCTCGCGCGCTGGATTCTTGCCCTCAGAAGAGAGGGGTTTGCGTACGTGTGTACACCACCACGCCGAAGAAACCTAATTCGGCTATGCGTAAGGTGGCCCGTGTGCGCCTGACCAACTCGAAAGAGGTCAATGCGTACATCCCCGGAGAAGGCCACAACCTCCAGGAGCACTCCATCGTGCTCGTTCGCGGCGGTCGTGTCAAGGATCTCCCCGGTGTACGTTACCACATCCTTAGAGGAGCTTTGGATACGGCTGGCGTAGAGGGAAGGCTTCAGGGCCGTTCCTTGTATGGTGCCAAACGTCCGAAGAAATCTAAGAAGTAACCTTTTTATTTTACCTTTAATTATTAGTAACAATGAGAAAATCGAAGCCTAAGAAGAGGATTCTACTTCCTGATCCCAAGTTTCACGACGTG
>JAGCUV010000058.1 GCA_017962705.1 Bacteroidales bacterium | reverse complement strand
GCCCAAGGAGAAGGCCAGCATGTTGAGTTTAAGGAGAATGTTCCTTCGAAAGTGAGGGAGCTCAGCGAAGAGGTATGCGCTTTCTCCAACGCCGGAGGTGGATTTGTTTTTATCGGGATTAACGACAGAAACGAATTTGTCAAGGGCTTTGCCATTGATAATTCCAAGCGCTCATCCATTCAGGACTCTCTGGATGCCATTCAACCGTCCGTTTCCTGTGAATTTTATCCGCTCACCGTACAAGGTCATTCAATTTGGGTTATTGAAGTGGCTGAAGGAGATAACAAGCCTTATGTCGCTTCCGGATCTATCTATATCCGTCGTGGTGCCAATTCCCAGAAACTCCGTACACCCGCTGAAATGCGGCAACTGTTTGAAGAAGCGGGAGCAATTCATTTCGATGAGGCTGTCAATAAATGGTTTCGTATGGAAGACATTTCCAGCCAAGCCATCATAGATTTCAAGGAGAAAGCCGGCATCACCTTTACAGCACAAAATCCTGAGCTTATCAAGAATCTGGACCTGCTTGGCCCCAAGGGTGAGATGACCAATGTAGTTCCGATGTTCTTTTCCGATGAATGCGGCAAACGAATTCCACAAGCAATCATTCGCTGCGTTTTGTTCAAAGGGAAAGACAAGGTTCACATTATTGACTCCAAGACCATCGGAGGGCCCATCCTCAATCAGTACAACGAAACGACCAAGTGGCTGAAGCAACGTTTGGCCGTCGAATACATTATGGACGGGTTCAATCCCCGTATCGAGAAATGGGAAATCCCGTTGGATGCTATCAAAGAAGCGCTTACGAATGCGATTTGTCATAGAGATTACTTTGATACGGCAGCCAACATTATGGTGGAACTCTACGATGACCGGTTGGAGATTTCCAATCCGGGTGGATTACTTCCCGTCGTAGCCAAGAATTTCGGCCACATGAGCAAATCGCGCAATCCGAAGATCTTCGAGCTCTTCACCCGCATGGATTTGGTTGAGAAGGTTGGTTCGGGCATTCCGCGAATGACTAATCTAATGGTCGAGGCCGGACTTCCCGCGCCAGAATACCGGACAGAAGGTTTCTTTACAGCGGTTCTATACAAAAAACAACCGACATCTTCTCAGAATGTCATAGAAAATGTCATAGAAAATGTCATAGAAAATGTCGGTGAAAAGTTGACCGGTAAGGCCAAACGCGAGAAGGATATTCTTGATATGATGCGTCAGCACCCCAACATTTCAATCGCGGAATTAGCCCGATCGCTTGGTGTGACAGATAGGACGATCGCCCGTGATATCGCACATTTGCAGAAAAGCAATAGACTTACCCGCAAGGGCGGCGATAAAGGTGGCGAGTGGGTTGTCCTGTAGGGCCGCAAAGTCTTCAAGATTGGCGCCAACTTCTCCACCCGGAACCGCCGCCTAGAAGGCTGGAAAGTGGATAAATAGGAAGAGCCCAAGACGCATCAGCATTACAAAAAAAGAAACCCTTGTGGGGCTTCCTCTTTTCGTGGGACCTGGCAGATTCGAACTGCCGACCTCTTGCGTGTGAAGCAAGCGCTCTAAACCGACTGAGCTAAGGTCCCTTGCGTTTTTATTAAAAAACCTCCCAAAGGGTTGAGAGGTTTGCGGTGCGGACGAGACTCGAACTCGCGACCTCCGGCGTGACAGGCCGGCATTCTAACCAGCTGAACTACCGCACCAGTCTGGTTGCTTCTTGCCGAAAGCGGATGCAAAGGTAGTAATAATTTTGGATACGACAAATTTTTTTGCAGAAATTATTGCTAATTTTGCACTGCCAATGACAAGGAAGGCAACAAGACGCCTTCAGGAGCCGAGAAAACTATGCCAGCAACCGAAAAACTGTGGAGCGCAAATTACTTCAAGGTGATGTTCGCCAACTTCACCATGAGTTTCGCGTTCTACCTGCTCGCTCCCCTGCTGCCCCTGTATCTGAGCGAACGATTCGGCGCCGGCAAAGACTTGATCGGACTTGTGCTTTCCGGCTACGCCGTCACCGCCCTGCTCGTAAGGCCCTTCAGCGGCTACCTCGCCGACAGTTTTCCCAGAAAAAAGGTGCTGCTTATCAGTTTCTTCTTCTACGCCATCTTCTTCGGCGGCTACCTAATGGCCGGCAGCATACTCGCCTTCGCCATCATCCGAACCCTGCACGGAGGCCCCTTCGGAGCCGCCAGCGTCGCCAACAGCACCATGACCATCGACGTACTCCCCTCCTCCCGCAGGACGGAAGGCATCGGATTCTACGGCATCAGCAACAACATCGCCACCGCTCTCGCCCCCTCCGTCGGCCTAGGCATCTACCAATGGACCGGCAACTTCGACATCCTGTTCTGGATTGCCATCATCATTTCCGTGCTGGGACTCTGGGCCGACGCCACCATCGAAGTGCGCGAACGGCAGTTGATTCAAGACAAAAAAGTGCTCTCCCTCGACCGCTTCTTCCTCACCAAAGGATGGGCCATCTTCGTCAACGCCAGCATCTTCGGACTCTGCTATGGCGTGATTACCAACTACCTGGCCATCTACAGCAAAGAAGAAATGGGCGTAACCGGCGGCACCGGCATTTTCTTCATTCTGTTTGCGCTGGGATTGATTGCCGCCCGCCTCTCCGGCGTCCGCTCGCTCCGCAAAGGGAAACTGATTTCCAATGCGGCCCACGGCGTCATCTTCGCATCGCTCGGTTACCTGCTGTTCGTCGCCTGCCCGAATGCCGTCGGCTACTACGGTGCTCCCCTGCTGATCGGCTGGGGCAACGGACACTTCTGGCCCTCCTTCCAGAATATGATGATCAATATCGCCAACAAGAACGAACGCGGCACCGCCAACTCCACCCTGCTAACCGCCTGGGACCTGGGACTGGGCATCGGGATTCTGATGGGCGGACTCCTGACCGAACACATCAGTTACCGCTTCGCCTTCTGGTGCGTCGCCGCCATCCACATCGCCGGCGCCCTCTTCTTCCTCGTCACCCGACGCGATTATCAAAACCGAATGAGAAGCCGTATTGATTAAAACGTCTTCAAACAAAAAGAATACATACAATGAAAAAGCATCTCATCTTCTCCCTTATCCTGCTGATGGCAGCCGCCTGTGCCACACGCTACGAAAGCGTGCAAGGCTACCCGATGAACACCCGGATTTACACCTTGGACAACGGGCTCAAACTCTACCTGACTGTCAACAAGGATGAACCCCGCATCCAGACCTACATCGCCGTACGCTCCGGCAGCAAAAACGACCCCTCCGACAACACCGGACTTGCCCACTACCTGGAACACATGATGTTCAAAGGAACCCGGCAATTCGGTACGCAGGACTTTGCGGCTGAAAAACCGATGCTCGACGCCATCGACTCCCTGTTCGAAGTCTACCGCACCCTCACGGATGCCCAGCAACGGCTCGACCTCTACCGCGAAATCGATTCCATCAGCTATGCGGCATCACAGATTGCCATCCCCAACGAATACGACAAACTGATGTCGCTGATTGGCAGCGACGGCTCCAACGCCTTCACCAGCAATGATGTCACCTGCTATACGGAAGAAATTCCCGCCAACCAGCTCGACAACTGGGCCCGCATCGAAGCCGACCGCTTTATGAACTGCGAGTTCCGCGGATTCCACACCGAACTGGAAGCCGTCTACGAAGAAAAGAATATGGGAATGGCCTCCGGTGAAGAAAACGCCATGGAAGCCCTTGACTCCATGCTTTTCCAGGAGCATCCCTATGGCACGCAGACGGTAATCGGCACCCAGGAGCATCTGAAAAATCCCTCCCTGAAAGCCATCCGCAAGCAGAAAGACACCTACTATGTCCCCAACAATACAGCTATCTGTATGTCCGGCGATTTCGACCCCGAAACCGTATATCAAATCGTCAAG
>JAGCUV010000057.1 GCA_017962705.1 Bacteroidales bacterium | reverse complement strand
TCTCGGCCGCAAGGCGACCTGGGAGAGCATCATTGAGATCAAAGATTTTGAGGCGTCCCGTCGCACGGAACTCATTTCTGCCAACGCCCAGTGGTTCGAGGATCATTCTCCCGTGGATCCTCGTTTCAAGAAAAAAGCCGTCAAGGGCATCGTGGCCAAGGTCATCAATGCGGCCGTTCTCGCCGGCGACTGCTATCCTCCGACGCCCATCGGCGTGAACCTGCCCAATGCCGACTGGATTCGCAAGGAGTACGGTTCCAAGTCCGTGACCATTTCCAATATAACGCGTGCGTACGATTTGGCTGCCCGGGAGGCTCCCAAGAGCATGCTAAGTGAATTTGCCTACGATGAAGAGGAAGTGGCGCTGGCCAAGAAATATCTGGATATGACCGGGGATATCCACACCGATTTGCACGAATGTCTCGGGCATGGCAGCGGGCAGCTTCTGCCCGGCACGCCGGCCGGTGCGCTGGGTGAATATGCTTCTTGTCTGGAGGAAGCGCGCGCCGATCTTTTTGGTCTCTATTATATGGCCGATGAGAAGTTGGTTGAATTGGGCATCCTGCCTGATATGGAAGCTTACAAGGTGCAATATTCCAGCTATATCCGCAATGGCTTGATGACGCAGTTCTGCCGTGTGGAACTGGGACGTGACAATACTGAAGCCCACATGCAGAACCGCTTGCTGATTGCCAAATGGTGCTATGAGCACGGCAAAGGCGAGGCGCATATCTGTGATGAAAACGGATGCCGTCCGGTGGATGTGATTGAGAAGAAAGTGAAGGATGGCAAGACCTATTTCGTGGTGAATGACTATGATATCTTGCGTCAACTCTTCGCCGAATTGCTCGCGGAAGTCCAGCGCATCAAATCGGAAGGGGATTATGCGGCCGGTAAAGCGTTGGTGGAGAATTATGCCGTGAAGATTGACCCTGAGATTCACAAAGAAGTGCTGGAGCGCTATGCAGCCTTGAATCTCAAGCCTTACGGCGGCTTTGTCAATCCGGAAATCGTTCCTGTGTTCGAGAATGGTGAGGTGGTAGATTATCAGGTGACCTACGACGAAGATTTCCTCAGCCAGTCACTGCGTTACGGCAGGCAGTACAAGACGCTTTAAGCGCCCGCTGAATGGACCTTACGAACCAATATGCCTATTATTTGAAGATAGAGAGGGCGATGTCGCCGAATACGACATCGTCCTATCTTCGAGATATCCTGGCATTTTTGCAATGGTATGAAGATGCGACCGAAAGGAAAGACCTTTCCGGCGTGAGTTCGGATAACATTCTGAACTACTTTAAGGAGCGCAAAGATTTGTCGAAACGATCGCAAGCCCGGCTGTTGAGTGCCTTGCGTTCTTTTTTTACATGGGCGGTGCAGGAAGACAGGGTCTCCGCCAATCCTTGTGACGGGGTGGATATGCCCAAACTCGGACGCTATATCCCTTCCGTTTTGTCGGTGGAAGAGGTGGATGCATTGATAGATTCGACCGATGGAGCCACCCTCACCGGGCTACGCGACAGGGCGTTGCTCGAAGTGCTGTATGGCTGTGGGCTGCGCGTGTCGGAAGCGGCTACGCTGAAAAGTTCTGATGTGTATGAGAAAGAGGCCTTTGTCCGCGTTATCGGCAAGGGAAACAAGCAACGTCTCGTGCCCATCGGTGAGCCGGCGTTAGAGGCGATCAAAGCTTACCTGGCCGTTCGGCCGTCGACGTTTGATCCTGTAGTGGACGATGTGATTTTCCATAATCGTTTCGGCAAGCCTTTGAGTCGTGTGTCCATTTTCAAAATGATCAAGCGACAGGCGCTGATAGCCGGTATACGTAAAGAAATTTCTCCGCATACGCTGCGGCACAGTTTCGCTACGCATCTGGTAGAAAACGGGGCGGACCTTCGTGTGGTGCAGGAAATGCTGGGTCACGAGAGCATACTTACCACCGAAATATATACTCATATAGACTCAAGTACCTGGCAACGCGACATTCTGACGCATCATCCCAGGCGTTGAACAGCCGTTTCTTTTAGAGAATCAGCATCGCGTCTCCGTAGGGACCGAAGCGGTAGCCTTCGTTCAAGGCGACCTGGTAGGCATTCATCACGTTTTCATAACCTCCGAATGCCGCGACGCACATCAGCATCGTGGAGCAAGGGAGATGGAAATTGGAGATAATGCTGTTGGGGACGGAGAAACGGTAGGGCGGGAAAATAAATTTGTTGGTCCATCCATCGAAGGGCTCCACTTCATCCTTGGTGGTATAGAAGGTCTCAAGGCCACGAATAGTGGTGATGCCGACGGCCACCACGCGTTTGCCGCCGCGTTTGGCCTTGTTGATTTGCTCGGCGGTCTCCGGGGTGATAATCAGGCGGTCGGAGTGCATCTTGTGTTTGGAAAGATCTTCCACATCGACACTGCTGAAATGCCCGAGCCCCATATGCAAGGTGATGAACGCCTTTTCGACGTCTTTGAGGATCATGCGGTTGAGCAGTTCGCGACTGAAATGCAGGCCGGCGGCAGGAGCGACAACCGCGCCTTCGTTCCGGGCATAGAGTGTCTGGTAATTCTCGGCGTCTTCCGGCGTCACTTTTTCCTTGACCCAGGTCGGAACCAGGGTTTCTCCCATTCCGAACAGCGTTTTTTTGAATTCCTCATAGGGCCCGTCATAAAGGAAACGCAGGGTACGGCCTCGTGACGTGGTATTGTCAATAACTTCAGCCACCAGACTCTCATCCTCGCCGAAGTACAGTTTGTTGCCGATACGGATTTTGCGGGCGGGGTCCACGATGACGTCCCATAGACGTTGGTCCGGATTGAGTTCCCGCAGCAGGTCAACTTCAATCTTGGCTCCGGTTTTTTCCTTGTTGCCGTATAAACGGGCCGGGAAAACCTTGGTGTCATTGAAAACAAAGGTATCGCCCTTGTCAAAATAATCCAGAATGTCCTTGAAGATGCGGTGTTCGATTTTCCCGCTATCGCGGTACAATACCATCAGTTTACATTCATCGCGCCATCTGGCTGGCTCGGAAGCAATCTTTTCCGAAGGAAGGTGGAAGTTGAATTGAGAGAGTTTCATAAGATTTGGGATCTCGTACACCACTATTATACTATAAAATACGATTTTTTGTTTCACAAAATTCGGAAAAAACATGCATTTTTTCTGTTAAAATCCGGAAAAAGGAAAAGAAAAAGAAAATTTTTTTCGAAACCCCCACAAAAATGATGTTTTGACATAGTCGGAATGAGTTTTTTTCTCTAAACTTGCTTCCGCTATGGACTGGAAAAAAGAAAGAATCTGCTCGATGGCTTTGGGAAAAGTCTTCGGTTTTGAACCTCGCGTGGCACTGGCCCTGATCCAGCATCTGGGTAGTGCTTCTGCCGTGTTCGAGCTATCCCCCATGCAGAGGGACGAACTATTGGGGCCTTACAGTAAACACAAGGGCGAATTGACAGATAGCTTGCTTGAAGGCGCATTCGAGGAATATGAGCGTCTCCTGCGGATGAATGCCTATTACCTGGCGTATCACGAACCGGAATTCCCGCCCGCCCTGAAAGAGGCTGCCGATCCGCCTGTTGGACTGTATGTGCGCAGTACGACGCCGCCCGGCTCCTTGTTCGGAACCCTTGCCTCGGCGATAGCCGTGGTCGGAACACGGAACGCGACGCCTTACGGACTTCAACAGTGCGAGCGGCTGGTGGAAGCCCTGGCGGAAGTGGAACCTAAACCGGTCATC
>JAGCUV010000056.1 GCA_017962705.1 Bacteroidales bacterium | reverse complement strand
GAAGGCCCGACATAACATTTTTGTTCTTTCATCTGACAACCAGCAAATAAGCACATAAAAACCACCCCACTAAGGGCATTTTTAACGACACCTAAGAAAAAGTACTTTTTCATTTTATAAGCGATAATTTTTGAATACTTTTATACGAATCACCCTGAAAAATATGCGACCAATTAACTGATTTTACTATAATCTTTCTTCTGGTATTTTGACTTCGAGAGTTCGATTTTGAGCCGCTGATTCTCGGGCGCATCCAGGCCCGGATCCTTGTCCAAAATCACCGAAGCATAACGCCGCGCATCGCTCAATATTTGTCCGTCCTTGGCCAGCGAAGCAATGCTCAATTCGATGGGCAAACCGCTCTGCTGCGTCCCCTCCATATCGCCCGGTCCGCGCATCTTCAAATCCTCTTCCGCCAGCACGAAGCCATCCTCGGTCGAGCACATCAGCTTGATGCGATGCCGCCCCTCTTTCGAGAGCTTGTTGCCCGTCATCAGGATGCAATACGACTTCTCGCTGCCTCGTCCGACACGGCCCCGCAACTGGTGCAGCTGACTCAGCCCGAAACGCTCCGAACTCTCAATCACCATCACGCTGGCATTGGGCACATCCACCCCCACCTCGATGACGCTCGTGGCCACCAGGATATTCGCCCGTCCCTCGACAAAAGCCGCCATATTGAAGTTTTTTTCTTCGGCCGTCTGCTTGCCGTGGACGATGGCCGTTTTATAGGGCGGGAACGGGAACTGCCTGATCACCTCCTCGTAGCCGAGTTCGAGGTTCTTGTAATCCATTTTTTCGCTCTCGAAAATCAAGGGATAAACGATGAACGCCTGACGGCCTAGGGCAATCTGGTCACGGATGAAATTGTACATCGCATAACGCTTACCTTCGCCCGCCGTCATCGTCACCACCGGCTTGCGTCCCGGCGGCATTTCATTGATGACAGAGGTATCCAGATCCCCATAAAAAGTCATCGCCAGCGTGCGCGGTATGGGCGTCGCCGTCATCACCAGCACGTGCGGCGGCCGTCCGTCGGAAGTCTTGCGCCATAGTTTGCTCCGCTGATCCACACCGAAACGATGCTGCTCGTCAATAATGGCCAGTCCGAGATTCTTGAACACTACATTATCCTCCAGCAATGCGTGCGTACCCACAATCAGGGTGAGGCTTCCGTCCTCCAGCCCCGCGTGGATTTCCCGCCGCTCCGCCGTCTTGCTCGTACCCGTGAGCAAAGCCGATTTCAGCCCCGTCGGAGCCAGGTATTTCTGGATATTCCGAAAATGTTGCTGCGCCAGCACCTCGGTGGGCGCCATGATGCAGGACTGGTAGCCGTTGCCCGCCGCAATCAGCGCCGAAAGCACCGCCACCATCGTTTTGCCGCTGCCCACATCCCCCTGCAACAGGCGGTTCATCTGCTTGCCGCTACGCATATCCTCGCGGATTTCCTTGATCACGCGCTTCTGCCCCCCCGTCAACTCGAAAGGGATGTTTTCATAACACTGGTTGAACGCCACCTCCACCTTGGGCATCGGGATGCCGTTATCGGCCCGGCTGCGAATAAATTTGGCCTTCAGCAAAGACAACTGCAACAGGAACAACTCCTCGAACTTCAAGCGGTAGCGCGCCTTTTCCAGCGAGGCCGCATCTTTCGGAAAATGAATGTTGTAGAGGGCGAAGCGCAGGTTGCACAGCCCTTTCTCGCGCAGCACATATTCCGGGAGCGTCTCCTCAACGGAGGGCAGGGTCTCATTGAGCGCCGCCTGCATGATCTTGCGCATCACCTTGTCGGTCACACCCGCGTTCTTCAATTTCTCCGTGCTGGAATAGATGCCCGTCAGGCTGCCCAGTCCCTCGAAATTATTGGTCCCCAGCGGGTCCATCTCCGGATGCACCATATTGAGCTTCCCGTTGAAAACCTGGGGTTTGCCGAAGAAGAGGAAATCCTCCCCCGGACGCAGTTTCTCATACGCCCACTTGATGCCCTTGAAAAAGACGAGTTCCATCTCCCCCGTGCCATCCGTCACCAGGACCGTCATCCGCTTGACAACATTGTATTTGACGGCCTGCCCCTCTTTCTGAACCACCTCCCCTTTGTCCGCACTCCACAATTGGCGCCGCATCACCCGGCCCCGGAACTGCACATACGCCACATCCGGCACGATGGAGGCGATGGGCGTGACGCTGCTGCGATCCACATACCGGAAAGGATAATAGCGCAACAGGTCCGAGGCGCTTTCCACGCCCAACTCCGACCGAAACAGCCGGGCCCGTTTGGGTCCCACTCCCGCCAGATACTGTATGTCTATCTCCTGTCCGTGCATATCGCAAAGATACGTATAATTTCCAAATGGCGTGTCCAGTCCCCATTTTCTGACCGGGACCGGGCACACCTGGCCCAGGCCCGAAGCCTTCCCGCCCTACTGCGGCGGCGGGATGAGCCCCTCGTCGAGCAGGTCGCGTAGCACATCCATCACGGGCGTCTCGTTCGTCCCGTCGATATGCACAAAACGCGTCAGAATGTCCCGCAGGGTATATTTCCCGCCCTTTTCCCGCAACACATAATCCATCATCTGCTCCCGCGACGGGACCTCCACTACCTCCACCACCCCATCTGCGTCATCCTCATCCCCATCCCGCAAGCGGGAGCTCGCTTCTTCCGAATCTCCCGCACGCGCCCCACGCAAACGCTCCACCACGCCGGACACACCCGACGCTTCATTCAAGCGCTCCACCACGCCCTTCCCCTTCCGGGCACCTCGCTCCTTGCACACATCGCAGTGGCCGCAGGGCGCGGAATGCTCCTGTCCGAAATAGCGGAGCAGAAACACGCTCCGGCATTCATCTTCCTCCGAAGCATAGGCCAGCATCGTGGCACCCCGCCGCTCCGCATTCGTCTTCAGATGCGCATACAACGCCGGATCCAGGAACAAATCCTTCGGATAATAGCGGTTGTGGTGCAAGAAAATCACCGTCGCCTCATCCGCCGGAATATATTTGATTACATGCATCAACGCCAATTGATACAGCAACTGACGCAGCGCATTGACAGAAACGCCCGAAGAAGCCGCCAGTACATCCTCTTCCACCGGCACGGGATAATTGAAAATCCCGCTGTAGCGCCGCATCATGGCCTCCAACAGTCCGGGCATCGCCGGACTCGGAAAAGAAATCGAATACAAGGCATTCCGCGCCGTCAGTATCTGCACCTTGGTCGAAATCGCCGCATCCTCGCCGTAACTCAGATGCCCCGTTTTCTCCAAATACTTCAACGCGCTCAACGCCAGCGCCCGCTCCAGGTGAAACTGCTTGCAGAACTCAGCCAGCACAAACTTCAACTGCCGCCCCTCGCCCGTCTCGTAAGGAATTTCGTAAAAGCGATGAAGTTTCTGATAGATGTCCTCTATATATTCTATCGGAGGGAACGCCACCCGCGACAGGCGGACAAAGCGTTGCTCGTCACTCTTGTTCCACAACAAGACCGCATACGAACGCTTCCCGTCGCGCCCGGCCCGGCCCGCCTCCTGGAAATACGCCTCCGGACTCTCCGGAATGTCATAATGCACCACAAAGCGCACGTCCGGCTTGTCAATGCCCATGCCGAACGCGTTGGTGCACACCATAATGCGCGTCTTGTCCGTCCGCCATTCCTCCTGCCGCTTGGCCCGCATCGCCGTCGAAAGCCCCGCGTGGTAATACGACGCGCTCTCGCCCGCCGTCCGCAGCACCTCTGCCAACTCCTCACAACGTTTGCGGCTTCGCAGATACACGATACCGCTCCCCGCCTGTCGCGCGCAGATTTGCAGCAATTTTCCCACTTTATCCTCGCAGCGACGAATCACATACGAAAGATTCGGACGCTCGAACCCGCTCTTAATCACGCTGAAAGAGCGCCCCGGAACCGACAATTTCTCTACAATATCCTCGCACACCTCCACCGTAGCCGTAGCCGTCAAGGCCAGCACGGGCGCCTCCACCCGCTTGCGCAGTTCTCCGATTTTCAAATAATCCGGACGGAAATCATAGCCCCATTGGGAAATACAATGCGCCTCATCCACCACGATGTACGACACATTCATCGCCCCCACATACTTCTGGAAAGCCCAGCTCGAAAGCCGTTCGGGCGACAGATACAGGAATTTGTAATCCCCGTAACAAGCGTTGTTGAACGCCAGCTCCACCTCGTGGGCCGACATCCCGCTGTACACCGCCACGGCCTTGATACCCCGGGCCTCCAGATTGCGCACCTGGTCCTTCATCAGGGAAATCAACGGGGTGACGACCAGCGCGATCCCCTCTTTCATCAGGGCCGGTAACTGGAAACAAACGGACTTGCCGCCCCCGGTGGGCAAAACGGCCAGCACATCCTTTCCGGCCAGCGCCTCCGCAACGATATCCTCCTGACGCAAACGGAACGAATCATAGCCCCAGACCTGTTTCAAACAAGCCCTCGCCGCTTCCATATTGCTTGACATTTCCGCCATAGGTCCTCGCTTCGCGCGTCCGCACAGACGCAGACGCAATCTTTTTCGCAAATATAATCGAAAGCACTTCATATTTCAAATAAAATTTGTATTTTTGCACGATTTACGGGAGAAGTCCCGACGAGATAAAGAATTAAGTAACTAATAACCATACTATTATGAGCAAAATCAATCTCAAGCAGTACGGCATCAAGGATGTCAAAGAAGTCTTGTACAACCCCACTTACGAAGTCCTCTTCAACGAAGAGACCACTCCCGATCTCGAGGGGTTTGACAAAGGTCAGGAAACCGAACTGGGCGCCATCAACGTGATGACCGGTATCTACACCGGCCGCAGCCCAAAAGACAAATACATTGTGATGGATAAGAACTCCAAAGACAATGTGTGGTGGACCAGCGAAGAATACAAAAACGACAACCATCCCCTTTCCGAGAAAGTGTGGAAAGAACTCAAGGCCCTTGCTGTCAAACAACTTTCCGGCAAACGCCTGTTCGTGGTTGACGGCTACTGCGGCACCAACGCGGACACCCGCATGAAAGTGCGCTTCATT
>JAGCUV010000006.1 GCA_017962705.1 Bacteroidales bacterium | reverse complement strand
GCCTATCATACCTTCTGCTGCCACATCGTTCGTAGCCTTACCATTTTCATTGAAATAGTAAAAATTCATCACACAAACAGAAATTTTTTTGCCTGTCGGTTTGATACCTAAAAATTCACCATCGTGAGTTCCTGTTAAGTCCCATTTTACAGCAACTTTATCAACGTTATATTTTATCATCCCTATGAAAAAGGCTATCGTATTTTTTGCTTTTCTGTTTCTTCTGATGATTCTTTGTATGGTCACATGTCCGGACCGGAACGCCCATCAGAGTGCTATTGTTGCCAAATGGAGCCAGGTGGAGGACGGAGAGAATGGTTGGCAGAAACTCGGCAGTGCCATCGGCAGCGGTTTTATCTCGCTGGCCTTGGACGCCCGTCTGGACGTGCAGGATTGCATCGTCCTCAGTCTCGGTCAGATCGACGGGGACAAAATCGTTTCCGTCGGCATCTTCAAGCACGTATTTGTCGTGAGCAGGGAGAAAATCGACGAGGCACTGAAATGAGAGGCTTCAGAAATTCCCATATTCACAAAAAATGGTCAAAAAAAAGAAAAACTTTTTCAGGCCTATAGTATAATTGAAGAATTAATCTTAACTTCGTAGGTTGAACATTAAAAAACCTTAACAATAAAAAATAACCTTATGACAAAGCAAAAAAGCAACATTCTCGCCATTGCGATTATGTTTTTCCTGTTCGCGATGATTTCGTTTGTAACAGGTCTCCAGAATCCTTTCGCCCTTGTAGTCAAGGAGCAGTTCGGCGCTACGAACCTGATGTCCCAGTTGGGCAACGCGGCCAACTTCATCGCTTATGCCCTGATCGGCCTGCCCGCCGGCTTCCTTCTTACCAAGAGAGGGTATAAGTTCACGGCGCTTGCGGCCGTGGCGGTCGGTTTTATCGGAGTCGGCATCACCTGGCTTTCCGGTATCGTGGGAAGTTTCGGCGTGTACCTGCTCGGCGCGTTCGTTTCCGGCTTCTCGATGTGTATGCTGAACACCGTAGTCAACCCGATGCTGAACACCCTCGGCGGTGGCGGCAACAAGGGTAACCAGTTGATCCAATGGGGCGGTTCCCTGAACTCCCTCTTCGCAACCATTTGCCCGGTATTTGTGGGTATCCTGATCAGCAAGGCCGGTGAGGCGGCGCAGCCTACGATTGCGGATGTCAATCCCGCCCTCTTCCTCGCGATGGGTATTTTCGCCTTGGCTTTCATCGTCATCTTCTTTTCCGAGATTCCTGAGCCGGGTCTTGAAGCGGCCGCTTCCAATGCGCAGGAAGAAAGCACGATGGATACCATCAAAGGCGCTCTTTCCTACAAACACTTCGTCTTCGGTATCATCGCTATTTTCTTGTATGTCGGTGTCGAGGTGGGTATTCCTAACTTCGTCAACTTGTATATGACTTCCGATGCGGTGGGCATCAGCAAGGCTGTTGCCGGTACGATTGTCGGTATGTACTGGTTTTTGATGCTCTGCGGCCGTCTGACCGGTGCCGCCATTGGCGGTAAGGTCTCCAGCCGTACGATGATTATCTGCGTCACCTCCGTGGCGGTTGTCCTGGTGGCCCTCGGTATGATGCTCGGCGACAGTACGACGGTCCGCTTTCCCGCCATTACGCAAGACTTGAGTTTCTCCCTGCAGGAGATTCCTATCGGTGTGATGTTCTTCGTTCTTTGCGGTCTCTGTACCTCCGTGATGTGGGGTGCCATCTTTAACCTGGCGGTTGAGGGCCTCGGCAAATACACCTCCATCGCATCCGGTCTCTTTATGGTGATGGTGTGCGGCGGCGGTATCCTTCCTCTCGTACAGGGTTGGGTGGCCGATGTGACCGGCAATTTCCTGACCAGTTACTGGGTGATTATTGCGGCCGTCGTCTATATGTTGTGGTACGGCCTGATGGGCTCCAAGGTCAAGAAAAATTAACATTTAGCCGATATTAATTATGGAAAAGAATTTTGTAGTAGGCGTTGATGTGGGCGGACAGACCACCAAGATCGGCGTCGTCGATAAGAAAGGGAAAATTTTGTCCCAGACCGTCATCCGTTCCGATATTTTCGGAAGTGATGAGAACAAATATCTCCAAGCTCTCGCAGATGCGATCAACAATGTTATCGCCGAGGCGGGCAAGGCCGGGCAAATCCGTGGCGTCGGCGTCGGCGCTCCCAACGGCAATTTCTACCAGGGAACAGTGTACAATGCACCCAACCTGGCCTGGGCCGTTGGAAAGAATGTGGAATTTGCCAAGATTCTCTCTGTCAACCTTGGCGGCATCCCCGTGTCCTTGACCAATGATGCGAACGCGGCGGCCATCGGAGAGATGACCTACGGCGCAGCCAAAGGGATGAAAAACTTTATTATGATTACCCTTGGTACGGGTGTCGGCAGCGGCATCATCATTGATGGCAAGCTGGTCTATGGCAACGATGGTTTCGCCGGCGAGCTCGGCCACACCACCGCCATCCGCGGCGGCCGCCAGTGCAACTGCGGTCTGAAGGGCTGTCTGGAGACCTATTGCTCCGCCATGGGCGTGGCCCGTACGGCCAAAGAGTGGCTGGAGACCCGCGGTGAAGCTTCCCTGCTTCGCAATGTCGAGAATATCAGTTCCAAAGACGTGTACGATGCCGCCAAGATGGGTGACAAGCTAGCGCTGGGAATTTTTGACTATACCGGCACCCTTCTCGGGCAGAGCTTTGCCAATTTCGTGCACTTCAGCGCCCCCGAAGCCATCGTGCTCTTCGGCGGCCTGGCCCGTTCCAAGGAATTCCTGACCGAGCCGATTCTCAAAGCGATGAACGAGAACCTCCTTCCGGCCTGGAAAAACAAAGTCAAATTGATTTATTCTTCCCTCAAGGAGTCTGATGCGGCCATTCTCGGCGCGTCGGCTCTGGCCTGGGACCTTTAATCATAGAAAAGAATGACCATTGGTATTTGCAACGATCACGCAGGAGTGGAATACAAGGACGGCCTGGTGAAATACCTGCAGGGGAAAGGCTGTGAAGTGGTGAACTTCGGTACGGATACGCCCGACAGCATGGACTATCCGGATGTGGCCCATCCTTTGGCGGAGGCCGTGCTGGCCGGGAAAGTCGAGCTGGGAATTGCTCTGTGCGGCACCGGTAACGGGATGGCCCTGTGCCTGAATCACCACAAGGGGATTCGCGCCGGACTGGCCTGGACGCCCGAGGTGGGCCGGCTGGTCAAGGCGCACAACAACGCCAACGTGTTGGTGATGCCCGCCCGTTTCATTTCCTATTCCGATGCAGAGGCCATTGTGGACCAATGGCTGTCGGAGCCTTTTGAAGGAGGTCGTCATCAACGTCGTGTGGACAAGATCGAGCCTTGAAGCGATGAATAGTAACCATCGTGAAATTGAAAGAAAATTTCTTGTGCGGGGGGAGTACAAGGCGTATGCCGAAAGTTCCTCCCGCATCGCTCAGGCCTATCTATGTTCCTCGGGCGGCAATACCGTCCGCATTCGTCTGCTGGATGACAAGGGCTATCTGACCATCAAGGGACCTTCTGTGGGTATCAGCCGTTTTGAGTGGGAAATGGAAATCCCGCAGGCGGATGCCCGCGCCTTGCTCGGGCTTTGCAAGGGCGGCGTGATTGACAAGACCCGCTACCGGGTTCCTTTCAAAGGGCATCTTTTCGAGGTGGATGAATTCTACGGAGACAACGAGGGGCTGACCGTCGCCGAGGTGGAACTTGCTTCGGAAACGGAGCCCTTCGAGAAACCGGATTGGGTGGGCGAGGAAGTCTCCGACGATCCCCGTTACCGCAATTCCCACCTTTTATCCCACCCGTATAAAAATTGGTGATATGGCGCACTATTACAGTCTTGAAGATTATCGCAGTAAACAGCGCACCCTGATTTTTGTATTGCAGGTGGCGGCCCGTCAGTTGTACCCCGATTATACCTTTCGGGTACGTTATGATTTGCCGCGCGGCTACTATTGCGAGTTGTTCCGTCCCGCTGCGGACGGCCGTCTTCGAGACGAGGTGAGGACCATGCGTATGTCCGATATCCTGGCTTTGAAAGAAAGGATGAAGGGACTGAAAGAGCGCGCCTTGCCCATTACTTCCGAACTGGTGTCCAAGGCGGAGGCGGTGGAATATTTCCAAAGCCACAACCAGCCTCAGAAGGCGCAGCTGATTGCTTCCCTCCGGGCGGAGAGGTGCCAGCTGTTCTATCTGTGCGGGGTGGCGGATACGATGCACGGCTCCCTGCTGGACAATACCGCCGAGTTGGGTACGTTCGATTTGAATGCATTCGGTGACGGTTTCTGTCTGCGTTATGAGACTCCTGACGGAAACGGCCTGCTTCCCAACCTTTCCCAGGGAAAAATCGCCAATGAACTCAAGCGTCATTCCCAGTGGTGCGAACAATTGGGAATCAAGGGAGTCGGTTCACTCAACCGCCTGATGCAGGAAGAGGGAAAGGCCGTCGAACTGATCAACCTCTGCGAAGCCCGTCACGAGGCGATGTACACGTTGGTCGCAGAACAAATCCGCGCCCGTCGGGAGGACGTGCGTGTGGTCTTCATCGCCGGACCTTCGTCCAGTGGTAAGACCTCTACTTCGTTGCGTCTGGCGCAGCAATGCCGCGTTGCCGGCCTCAATCCCAAAGTCATCGAGCTCGACAACTATTTCGTCGATAGGGAAAACACGCCCCGGGACGAGAAGGGAGAATATGATTTCGAGAGCTTGGGGGCGATGCGCATTGATTTGCTGAACGACCAGTTGGCCGCGCTTTTTGCCGGAGAAGAAGTGGATATTCCCCGCTTCGACTTCAAGCAGGGCAAAGGCTTTTTCGAGGGAAACAAGCTGCGCTTGGAAGAAGATGACATCCTGATTATGGAAGGCATCCACGCGCTGAACCCCGAGATGGTCCCGGGTATCGACGCATCGAAGATTTTCCGGGTGTACGCTTCGGCGCTGACCTCTTTGAATATGGATGAGAATGTCACCTTCTCCACGACCGACAACCGCCTGCTCCGGCGGATCGTACGGGACAACCGGGTGCGTTCCACCAATCCCGAAGAGACGATTATGCGCTGGCAAAGCGTGCGAAGGGGCGAGAACAAGAATATTTTTCCTTTCCAGGAAAATGCGGACGCCTATATCAATTCCGCCCTTGTTTATGAGATTCCGCTGTTGAAAAACTATGTGGAACCGCTGTTGCGTAAAATCGAGGAAAGTTCGCCGGCCTGGTCTGAGGCCCAGCGCCTGCTGAGTTTTCTCTCGTATCTGGTCGCCCTGCCCGTCAAGGACATTGCGGCCATCCCGCCCACCAGTATCATCCGTGAATTCATCGGTGGGCAAATGTTGGTGCGTCCGTAAGGCGGAGGACCCCGGAACTGAGTGTGAAACAAAAATGAATGAAAATTATGGCTAAAGAAGTACAAAACGCCGAAATCAATGCGGCAAAACTGAAAGCCCTGCAGGCCACCATCGACAAGATTGAAAAGGACTACGGCAAGGGTACGATTATGAAATTGGGGGACCAGCCCAAATGGGACGCCTCCGTCATTCCCAGCGGCTCCATCGCGCTGGATTACGCCCTCGGTATCGGCGGTTATCCCCGTGGTCGTATCATAGAGATTTACGGTCCCGAATCCAGCGGTAAGACCACCCTGGCCATCCACGCCATTGCCCAGGCGCAGAAATCCGGCGGCATCGCAGCGATTATCGACGCCGAGCATGCCTTCGACAGGACCTATGCCAAGGCCTTGGGTGTCAATCTGGAAACCCTGTTGATTTCCCAGCCGGACAACGGGGAACAGGCCCTGGAAATTGCCGACAACCTCATCCGCAGCGGTGCTATCGACATCATCGTCGTGGACTCCGTGGCCGCCCTCACGCCCAAGGCGGAAATCGAGGGCGAGATGGGCGAGAACAAAGTGGGTCTGCAAGCCCGCCTGATGAGCCAGGCCCTGCGCAAACTCACCGCCAATATCAGCAAGACCAACACCTGCTGCATCTTCATCAACCAATTGCGCGAGAAGATCGGCATCATGTTCGGCAATCCCGAGACAACCACCGGCGGAAACGCCCTGAAGTTCTACGCCTCCGTGCGTCTGGATGTGCGTAAGACCACCCAGCTCAAGGACGGCGACGAGGCGCTCGGAAACCGTACCCGCGTCAAGATTGTCAAGAACAAGATGGCTCCTCCTTTCAAGAAAGCCGAGTTTGACATCGTTTACGGCGAAGGCATCAGCCGTCTGGGCGAAATTATCGACCTGGCCGTTGAGATGGAGATTGTTCGCAAGAGTGGCAGTTGGTTCAGCTACAATGATACGAAGCTGGCCCAGGGACGCGATGCCGTCAAACAGTTGCTCTCTGACAACGAAGAGCTTTGCAACGAGATTGAGGCCAAAGTCCGGGAGAAATTGCAAAATTCACAGGAATAAATGGGAAAAATCATTCTGACAGGAGATCGTCCGACCGGCCGTCTGCATATCGGGCATTATGTGGGGTCGCTGCGCAACCGCGTGGAACTCCAGAACAGCGGGGCCTTTGACAAGGTCTTTGTGATGATTGCCGATGCCCAGGCGCTGACCGACAATGCCGACAATCCCGAAAAAGTGCGCCAGAACATCGCGCAGGTCGCATTGGACTATCTTTCCTGCGGGCTGGACCCGGCCAAATCCGTCATTTTCATCCAATCGCAGGTCAGCGAACTCACGGAACTGACCTTCTTCTATATGAACCTCGTAACGGTGCAGCGCCTGCAGCGCAACCCGACCGTCAAGCAGGAGATGCTCCTGCGGGGATTCAGCGAGAACGAAGGGGAGGAAAACCAGAACAAACGCGGCGTGCCTACGGGATTTTTTACCTATCCCATCAGCCAGGCGGCGGATATCACGGCCTTCAAGGCGACCACCGTGCCGGTGGGGGAAGATCAGGAACCGATGATTGAGCAGACGCGCGAAATCGTGCGCAAGTTCAACACGACCTATGGTCCCGTGCTTGTAGAGCCCGAAATCCTCCTTCCCGGCAATGCGGCCTGCCTGCGCCTGCCCGGTACCGACGGCAAGGCGAAGATGAGCAAGTCGCTGGGCAACTGCATCTATCTTTCGGATTCTTCCGAAGAGGTCCGGGCAAAGGTGAAAGGAATGTTCACCGACCCCAACCACCTGCGGGTGGAGGATCCCGGAAAGGTGGAAAACAATCCTGTGTTCACCTATCTGGATGCTTTCTGCAGGCCGGAGCACTTCGATCAGTTCGGAGCGTGTTTCCACGGACGGAAGAGTTCCTTTGATTTCCACAGTCTGGACGAAGTCAAGGCGCAGTATCGCGCCGGCGGATTGGGCGACGTGATGGTCAAGAATTTCCTGGCCGAAGTGCTGGATGCGACCTTGGCGCCCATCCGGGCCCGTCGCGCAGAACTGGAGAAAGATATCCCCTACGTCTTTGAGGTCCTTCGCAAGGGTAGTGAAGAGGCGCGCCAGGTGGCGGCCCAGACTCTTGCCGAGGTTAAGCGGGCGATGCGCATCAATTACTTTGACGAGGATGTGCTGGCCTCGCTGATTGCGGATTTCAACGGCCGGAAGTAGCGCGCTGCCGGATTGACGATGCCGCAAATCCCCCATACCGCCAAGGCCCCCTTGTTGGGATTGACGCCGGAGCAACTGAAAACGGTGGTTGCCGAGGCGGGCCTGCCGGCCTTTACCGCCAAACAGATCGCCTCGTGGCTCTATGCCAAAAAGGTTCGTTCCATCGATGAGATGACCAATCTGTCCAAAAATGCCCGTACCTGGCTTTCTGATCGATATGAGGTCGGACTGATTCCCTATTCCGAATGTTTCACCTCATGCGACGGGACGAAAAAATACTTGTTCCCCGTCGCCGAAGGAGAAATGGTGGAGGCGGTCATGATTCCAGACGCAGAGCGCAAGACCTTGTGCGTCAGCAGTCAGGCCGGTTGCAAAATGGCTTGCAAGTTCTGTATGACCGGGCGGGGCGGATGGCACGGCAATCTGTCCGTCGCGGCGATTCTCTCCCAATTTTTCGCGGTGGACGAGGCGGACCAATTGACGGGAACCGTTTTTATGGGGATGGGCGAACCCTTCGATAATTATGAGACCGTCGCCTCCGTGCTGGAGGTCCTGACCGCCGATTGGGGGCTGGGATGGAGTCCCAAACGCATTACGGTATCTACCATCGGCGTGCTGCCGGCTCTCCGGCGCTATCTGGACGAACAGAAATGCCACCTGGCCGTCAGTCTCCACAACCCTTTCCCGGAAGAAAGGCTGGAAATGATGCCGGTGCAGAAAGCCTGGGATATCCGGGCGGTGGTGGACTTGTTGAAACAATATGATTTCAGCGGACAGCGGCGGGTGAGTTTTGAATATACGATGTTTGCGGGATGGAATGATGACAAACGCCATTCCGATGCCCTGGTGCGCCTGCTCAAAGGCCTGGAATGTCGGGTGAACCTGATTCGTTTCCACCAGATTCCTGATTTTCCCTATCAGTGTTCTCCGGATATCGTGATGGAACAGTTCCGCGACCGTCTTTCCGCACAGGGCATCACGACCACCATCCGCAAATCGATGGGGGAGGATATCCTGGCGGCTTGCGGTTTGCTGGCCGGTAAACATAAGAAGCCATGAACGACGGGAAGGCACCTGATCGGGAAACCGAACTCAAGTGGGCGCTCGCGCGGATGCAGGCGCTCTGCTCCCGCCGGGAATACTGCTCCGCGGACATCCGTCGCAAACTTTTGCATTTGCGCGACCATCCATTGCTTCCCGAAGAAGCCGAGCAGATTCTCGCCGAACTGGTCAAAGAAAAATATCTGGACGACGCCCGTTATGCCGGCGCCTTCGCCCGGGATAAAGCGGCTTTGACGGCCTGGGGTATGGCCAAAATCCGTTATGCCCTGCGTGCCAAAGGGATTTCCGACGAGGATATCACCCGGGCGCTGGAGAGCATAGAGCCGGAACGCTCGGAAGAGCGGCTGAGGAAGTTGCTGGCGTCTCGCTGGCGCGGTCTGTCCGGCGACCCGAAAGCCAAGCAGAAATTATTGCGCCTGGGACTTTCCCGGGGCTATGGTTATGATGAAGTTCTTAATCAATTAGAAACAATATGTCAAATTACAGAGCCTTGACGGCCGAAGAAATTGCCGTCTTGAAAGAACAGGCTTGTTCTTGTTCGGAGTGGGAACGCGTGCGGGTGACCGACGGGTTCAATCCCAAATATGTTCGTTCGACCCGTTTTTCGGGGGATGTGTATTTAGGCGTGTTTGAGAAGGCGTTTGTTCTTCCCGGAGGAATGAAAAAACATTCCGGTCTCTATCATGCCACTTTGCACAATGTGACCATCGGGGATAACTGTTGTGTGGAGAATGTCAAAAATTATATCGCCAATTATACCATCGGGGAAGATACTTTCATTGAGAATGTGGACATCATTCTGGTGGATGCTCCTACGACCTTCGGCAATGGCGTTCAGGTGTCTGTTTTGAACGAGACGGGTGGTCGGGAGGTCATCATTTACGACCGGCTTTCGTCCCAACAAGCCTATGTGATGGCGCTCTACCGTCATCGTCCCGAACTGATAGCCGCTTTCCGCATCCTCATCGATCGCTATTGCGACAGCGTCCGGACTGAAAGGGGAGTCATCGGAAGCCATGTGATGATTGCGGATGCGGGGTATATTAAGAATGTTAAGATTGGCGATTATTGCAAGATCGAAGGGTGTTCGCGTTTGAAAAATGGCTCCATCAATAGCAATCAGGCTGCTCCCGTACACATCGGTGTAGGGGTCATCGGAGATGATTTCATCATTTGCAGCGGCGCTTCGGTCGAAGACGGCGTGACTTTCTCGCGCTGTTTCATCGGCCAGGCCTGCAAACTGGGGCACAACTATTCCGCGTCGGATTCTTTGTTCTTTGCCAACTGTCAGGGGGAGAACGGAGAGGCCTGCGCCATTTTCGCCGGGCCTTATACGGTGACGCATCACAAGTCCACCTTACTGATTGCCGGTATGTTTTCCTTTATGAATGCGGGCTCGGGTTCCAATCAGAGCAACCACATGTACAAGCTGGGCCCGATTCACCAGGGCATCATGGAAAGGGGAGCGAAGACAGCCTCGGATTCCTACATCCTCTGGCCGGCCAAAGTGGGGGCATTCTCGCTGGTGATGGGCCGTCACGTTGGACACCAGGATACGTCCAATCTTCCTTTTTCTTATTTAATTGAGAAGCAGGGGGTGACGATGGTGGTGCCGGCGGCCAATCTCAAGAGTGTCGGAACCATCCGCGACGGGCGGAAGTGGCCCCAGCGCGACGGGCGCAAGGACCCCGACCGTTTGGATTGCGTCAATTGCAACCTGCTGTCTCCATACACGGTCCGGAAAATGCTGGACGGTATCGATACCCTTCGCGCTCTGCAGAAGATTTCGGGGGAGACTTCGGAGACCTACGCTTTCCAGAGCGGGGAGATTCGCAAATCATCCTTGCTCAATGGCATCAAATTATATGGGATGGCCATTGATAAATTTTTGGGCAACTCCTTGATATCGCGCATTACGAAGGCAGAGATTCATTCGCTGGCGGATTTGCGTGCGGCGCTGCGTCCTACTTCGGCCGAAGGGCTGGGAGATTGGGTGGATCTGGGTGGTATGCTGGTGCCCAAATCAGTGGTGGACCGTCTGATGGATGAAGTGATCGCCGGGACCGTGGAAACGGTTGAGGCGCTGGAGAAACGCATCCAGGCCATCCACGCCAATTATTATGATTATGAGTGGACCTGGGCGGCCCAACGGATTGAGGCGTATTATGGCGTTTCTTTGTCGCAGATCACGCCGGAGGAAGTCATTCGGCTGGTGGAGCAGTGGCGCAGTTCTGTCATTGCTATCGACAATATGTTGATGGAGGATGCGCGCAAGGAGTTCTCCTTGAGCGCAATGACTTCTTTCGGCGCGGACGGCGACGAGCAGCAGCGCAACCTTGATTTTCAGCAGGTCCGCGGCTCGGCTTTCGAGTCCGACCCCTTCGTCGTCAGTATCAAGGAGCACATCGTAGCCAAAAACGCCCTCGGGGACAAGGTCGTCTCTTTGATGCGTATATTGTAGTCGAAAAAACTTTCAAAAAAATTTGCCAGTTCAAAAAAGTTGCGTATCTTTGCAGCCCGTTTGGGAAAAACGGAATGTAAGATCATTGACAAGACTGTTAAAACGTACTGAAAAAACATCAGTACGGACAAGTACAAGCAAGTACCGAACCAAGACTATTGTAATGAT
>JAGCUV010000055.1 GCA_017962705.1 Bacteroidales bacterium | reverse complement strand
TGGTCACACAGATCGTCGCGGTGCCATTCTCCATTCTTTTCGGCAACCTCGGCAAGAAGATTCATTCCGGCCGCAGCCGCAACGACCAGGTGCTGGTCGATGTCAAACTCTACCTGCGGGATGAGTTGCGCCGCCTGCGGGACGAGGTGCTGGCCCTGTTCCGCCTGCTCCAAAGCAAGAGCGAACAGTACAAGGAAATATTGCTGCCGGGCTATACCCACGGGCAGATTGCGATGCCTTCTTCCTTCGGTATGTGGCTGGGCGCCTATGCCGAGTGCCTGGTCAACGATATGTATATGCTCGGCGGGGCCTACAAGGTAGTCAACCAGAACCCCCTCGGCTCGGCGGCCGGCTACGGCAACTCTTTCCCCCTCGACCGGGAACTGACGACAAAACTGCTCGGTTTCGCCGCCCCGGATTACAACAGTGTCGCCGCCCAGCTCAGCCGGGGCAAGAGCGAGAAGTCGGTCGCCTCGGCCATCGGCAGCCTCGCCCTCACCCTCAACAAGTTTGCGGCCGACTGCTGTATGTATATGTGCCCCAACTACGGATTCATCCACTTCCCCGACGCGCTGACCACGGGTTCGAGCATTATGCCGCACAAGAAGAATCCCGATGTATGGGAAATGGTGCGGGGCAAATGCAACCGCATCCTCTCCTGCGAGAATGAAATCGCCCTGCTGTGCAGCAATATTCCGCACGGCTACCACCGCGAGAACCAGTTGCTCAAGGACATCCTCTTCCCCGCCCTCGACCTGATGCACGAGTGCATCGACATGACGGGCTACATGCTGGAAGCGATGGAGGTGAACGGGCACATTCTCGACAACCCGCTCTACGATTACCTGTTCACGGTGGAAGAGGTGAACCGCCGCACGCTCTCGGGCACCCCGTTCCGCGAAGCCTACAAGCAAGTCGGCATTGAAGTTAACGAAGGTAAGTTCCACTATACGCCCCGCTCGGGAGCCGGCTCGCAAGCTGCCATCGGCGCACTAAAGGCCTCCGACCTGGGACATACCCACATCGGCAGCCTCGGCAACCTGTGCAACGACAAGATTGCCGAAAAGATGGAAGCCGCCTTATTTGAATAATACATTATAATATAATTATGATTGACAAAAGTTTGAAGAAAGTTCTGCTGCTGGGTTCCGGCGCATTGAAAATCGGTCAGGCCGGCGAGTTTGACTACAGTGGTTCGCAGGCCCTCAAGGCCATGCGCGAAGAAGGCATCGAAACGGTGCTCATCAACCCCAACATTGCGACGGTCCAGACTTCCCAGGGTGTCGCGGACAAGATTTATTTCCTGCCCGTCACCCCCTACTTCGTGGAAAAAGTCATCAAGAAGGAAAAGCCCGACGGCATCCTGCTTTCTTTCGGCGGCCAGACCGCCCTCAACTGCGGCGTCGAACTCTACAACAAAGGCATCCTGCAGACGAACGGCGTGAAGGTGCTCGGCACCCCCGTCAAGACCATCATCGACACGGAAGATCGCGAACTCTTTGTCGAGCGGCTGGACGAAATCAATATCAAGACCATCAAGTCCCACGCCGCCACCACCCTCGAAGAGGCCCGCGCTGCGGCCAATGAAGTGGGTTATCCCGTCATCATCCGCGCCGCCTACGCCCTCGGCGGACTGGGTTCCGGCTTCTGCGACAGCCAGGAGCAGTTGGATGAGATCTGCCGCAACGCCTTCTCCTTCTCCCCGCAGGTGCTGGTGGAGAAATCCCTGAAAGGCTGGAAGGAAATCGAGTTCGAGGTCGTACGCGACGCCTCCGACAACATGGCCATCATCGCCAACATGGAGAACTTCGACCCCCTCGGCATCCACACCGGCGAGAGCATCGTGGTGGCCCCGTCCCAGAGCCTCAAGCAGTCGGAAATCGACTTTATGGAAGACTTGTCCTTCCAGATTGTCCGTCATATCGGCATCGTGGGTGAATGCAACCTGCAGTTTGCCTTTGCGCCCGACGGCAGCGACTACCGCGTCATCGAAGTGAACGCGCGTCTGAGCCGTTCTTCCGCCCTCGCCTCCAAAGCGACCGGCTATCCCCTCGCCCTCGTGGCCGCCAAGATTGGCTTGGGCTATGACTTGGACGAGATTTACAACGCTTGCACGGGCGGCAACCTCAAGGGTTACGAGCCCAACTGCGACTATATCATCTGCAAGATTCCCCGCTGGGACCTCGCCAAATTCCGGGGTGTTTCCCGCGAAATCGGCACCAGCATGAAGAGCGTCGGCGAGATTATGGCCATCGGCCAGAGTTTCGAAGAAGCCATTCAGAAAGGCCTGCGTATGATCGGCCAGGGCGCCAACGGCTTTGTCTGCAACAAACCCGTCGCCGTGGAAGATCTCGACTACGCGCTCTCCCACCCCACGGACACCCGCGTGTTCGCCCTGGCCGCCGCGCTGGAAGCCGGCTACAACATCGACCGCATCTATGACCTGACCAAGATTGACAAATGGTTCCTGCAGGCGCTGGCCAACATCGAGACGACCTACCGAGAACTGGAGGCTTGCAAGAGCCTGGAAGCCGTTCCCTCTGACCTGTTGAAGAAAGCCAAGAAGCAAGGTTTCTCCGACATCCAGATCGCCCGCGTGTTCAAGACAGACGCAGCCAAGGTGCGGGAATACCGCCTCCAGCAAGGCCTCAAACCCGCCGTCCGCCAGATTGACACCATCTCCCTGCCCCACGGCAAGAGCAACTACCTCTACCTGACCTACGGCAGCGAGCCTGTGCCTGCGGCTTTGGAAGACGCCTCCTGCACGGTCATCGTGCTGGGCTCCGGCGCCTACCGCATCGGCTCCAGCGTGGAGTTCGACTGGTGCGGCGTGAACGCCGTCCAAACCTTGATGAAGAAGGGCTACAAGGGCGTGATCATCAACTGCAACCCCGAAACGGTTTCCACCGACTACGATACTTGCGACCGCCTCTACTTCGAAGAACTGAGTTACGAGACGGTGATGGACATCTGCGCGATGGAGAAGCCCTACGGCGTCATCGTGAGCGTGGGCGGACAGATTCCCAACAACCTCGCCCTGCCCCTGATGCGCAGCGGCATCCGCCTGCTGGGCACCTCAGCCGAAGACATCGACCGCGCCGAAGACCGCAACAAATTCTCCTCGGTCGTGGACAAACTGGGCATCGACCAGCCGCGGTGGAGCGAACTGACCACGATGGACGATGTGGACAAGTTCGTGGAGGAAGTGGGATTCCCGGTGCTGGTGCGCCCTTCCTACGTGCTTTCGGGCGCTGCGATGAATGTCTGCTACAGCAAGGAAGACCTGAGCAAGTTCCTGGAAATGGCCGTGGAAGTATCTGAAGACCATCCGGTCGTCATTTCTTCCTTTATGCAGCGTTGCAAGGAGATTGAGTTCGACGCCGTCGCGGATGAAGGCAAGATACTGGTGAGCGCGATTTCCGAGCACGTGGAGTTCGCCGGGGTTCACTCCGGAGATGCCACGATGCAGTTCCCGCCGCAGAAAATCTATGTCAAGACGGTCTCCCGTATCCGCCGCATCGCCAAGGCCATCGCCGCCGAATTGCACATCACCGGCCCTTTCAACATCCAGTTCCTGGCCAATGACAATTATATCAAGGTCATCGAGTGCAACCTGCGGGCTTCCCGTTCTTTCCCCTTCGTATCCAAGGTGCTCAAGGTCAACTTCATCGACCTGGCCACCCGTTGTATGTTGGGCGAGCATCCCGAAGCGGTGGACATCGACGCCTTCGATTTGGAATATGTGGGCGTGAAAGCCTCCCAGTTCTCCTTCTCCCGTCTGGGTCACGCCGACCCGGTGCTGGGCGTGGACATGACTTCCACCGGCGAGGTGGGATGTATCGGCGACAGCGTGGAGGAAGCCCTGCTGAAATCCCTGCTGGCCGTCGGTCAGCGCATCCCCGAGACCTCCGTGCTGATTTCATCGGGCGATGCCCTGCAAAAAGCCGACCTGCTCCCCGCCTGCCGCCTGCTGGCCGAGAACGGCTACACGATTTACGCAACGGATGGCACTTGCAAATACCTGTGCGATAACGGCGTTCCGGCCCTGAGGGCCCTCTGGCCGCTGGAAGAAGTCAACGCACGCTTCCCAAAGGCCATCGACCTCATCAAGGACCACAAGGTGGATATGGTCATTAACATCCCGAAGAACTTCACCTCCAACGAACTGACCAACGGCTACCAGATGCGCCGCGCTGCCATTGACTTCAATGTGCCGCTGTTCACCAACAGCCGCCTGGCCTCCGCCTTCATCAAAGCCTTCTGCACCGTGCCCATCGACAAGATCGGCATCAAAACCTGGGACGAATACCGGTAGTCCCAGGCCGAAAAACACCCATTTATTTTGCTGGAATTGATAGTTTTTATATATTTGCAGCTAAATAAAAGGACTTTTTATGGCAACTATTATCGGTAGATACAACGAAGTTAAGAGGATTAACGAGTTGTATGACAGCAAGAAAGCGCAACTCGTAGCCATTTATGGACGGCGAAGGGTGGGAAAAACCTATCTTGTAGACGAAAGCCTGAAAGGAAAGATTACTTTTCGCCACGCCGGCCTGTCTCCCGTAGACGAGAAAGGACAGGCGAATATGCTACCCGATCAGCTCCGGCATTTTTATCAGTCGCTGATTCTTCACGGAATGAAAAAGAGCCGTCGGCCGGATTCTTGGTTGGAAGCGTTTTTTATGTTGGAACAATGGCTTCAAAGCATAGATGATGGCCGCCGCCAGGTTGTCTTTCTCGACGAACTCCCTTGGATGGATACGCCCCGCTCCAAGTTCATCACCGCATTTGAAGCCTTTTGGAACAATTGGGCTTGTCATCGAGACAATATAATGGTCGTCGTTTGTGGCAGCGCCACATCCTGGATTGAAAACAAACTGATTAACAATCACGGCGGCCTTTATGGTCGTATTACTTGTGAAATTAAATTGAGCCCGTTCACGCTCAGAGAATGCGAACTGTTTTTCAACAGCAATGAGGTTCATTTATCAAGGTACGACATTGTGCAAAGTAATATGATTGTCGGCGGCATTCCCTATTATCTTCAATACTTCACCAAAGGACGCAGCCTGGCCCAGAACATAGACGCCCTATTCTTTGCCAAAAACGCTGTCCTGAAAATCGAATACGATCGTCTTTTTGCTTCCGTTTTCAGTCACCCCGAAGAAATCAAGAAAATTGTCGAATTGCTGTCCGGCCGACGCGGAGGCTACACTCGGAAAGAAATTATTGAAAAACTTGGGTGGGATGATAACGGAGTTGTTTCAAAAAGATTATCGACGCTCATCGCCAGCGACTTTATTATTGATTATCTTCCGTTTGGTTCCAAAAAGAAAGATGTGTGTTACAAACTCATCGATCCATTCTGCCTCTTTTACTTAAAATTTGTCAAGGAACAGAACGCATTGGAAAATGATTTCTGGCTGACCAATGTCACCTCCCAGCGCATCAGCAGTTGGCGAGGATATGCATTCGAAGAGGTCTGTTTAAGACATATTCAGCAGATAAAGAGAGCGTTGGGGATTTCCGGAGTTTCGACTCGCCAGTCTGCGTGGCTCGTCAAAGGCAATGACGAAGCGGACGGAACTCAAGCCGACTTAATTATTGAAAGAAAAGACGGCGTTGTCAATCTCTGCGAGATAAAATTCTACAACGATACGTTCTGCGTCAACAAATCTTACGACCGCATCCTCGTCGGACGCTACAACCGTCTCACGGAAATGATATCCAAGCGACAGGCTGTCAGCCCCGTACTTATCACCACCTTTGGCTTATGCTACAATGAGTACTCCGGCACCTTCCAAAATGTCATCACAATGGACGAACTCTTCGAGTAAGAACCAATTTGAGAGCCGCATCCGCGAAATCGGACTTTATGATTAAATTTGTCGTATGCACTGAAAGCCGTGCCATCTCAGGTGGTGACGGATGACCGCCCTATTCAAAAATGTCCAGGTCGGGGTTGTAGATGGGGCTGGTCATCCCGAAGAAACGCATCACAGAATGGAATACGTGGTGCTGTCCGACTTTCTCGAGGGCTTTGACCGTCAGCTCATCGGAAGTCCAGACCAGGAAAGGAATCTCAATCTGCTCCTTCGGAGCCATTGAAATGGGCACGCCGTGCATATAGAGGCCGTTCTCACCCAGCGACTCGCCGTGGTCGGACACATAAATGAGCGCGGAACGGCGTTCCGGGATTTCGCGTAGAATGTCAATGACGCCGTGCATCAGCCAGTCGGTATAGACGATGCTGTTGTCGTAGGCATTGAGCAGTTGCTGACGGTCGGTCTTGGCCATTTCCACCGTATTGCACACCGGCGTGAAGGTCTCGAACTCCGGCGGATATTTGGTGTTGTAGGCCGGGCCGTGGGAGGTGTTGGTATGCAGCACGACCAACACTTTGGGGGCGATGCTGGCCTGAATTTCTTCTTTCAAACCCGCCAGCAGAATGCCGTCATAGCGGTCGTCCGCTTCGGGATAACGCGCTTTCAAATCCCCTACCTTCTCATACTTCCCGATATGCACCGGCGGCTCGCCCCAGTTGCTGGTGCGCCAGGTCACATCCACTCCGTGGCGGTAGAGATAGTTGGGCAATATCTCATACAAGTCCCCCGTGGGCTGATATTCCAGTATGGCCTTGAGGCTGCCCGCCGTATAGGTGGTATAAGAATCCGCCACCAGCGCGGTCAGGCCGTCCGAGGCGGTATAGGGATTGGTATTCCGCTCATAGCCATAATAGGAAAAATGGTCCCGCCGGGCCGACTCCCCAATCATCAGCACCAACACCTGCGGTTCATCATCTGCAAAAGTCGCGTCCGGGAGAGGGATTTCCTGCACATTCTTCTTCCTTTCCCCGTCATAATAGCGGAAGGTATTGACGACATAGGACCAAGGCATCAGCATGCTGCCCAATTCCGTCGAGTTCTTGTCGATCCACGGCCAGGATGACATATTCCCGAAAGCCACCAGCAGCACGGCCCCAATGGCGCCCCCTATCCAAGAAAGGAAGCGTTTCCAAGAGCCATAGTCCACCTTTCGTCCCAGAACATAGACCGAGGGCAAAAATCCCAAACATACTATATATATTATAAAGGAGAAGGAAAAGAAACCCGAAGCCTCGCTCATCTGCGTACGAAAGACATTGCCCATCATCTCGTCCGTCACCAGCACGTCGTAGTTGTTGACGAAATACAGCATAATGGCATCCCCGACGAGCGTCAGGCTGATGAGGATTCTGCCGACCATCCGCCCTAGCCAAGCGAGCAAATAATAGAAAAAGAAATTCAGCAGCCCCAGCAGCAGAACCAGGCTGACCAAAATCACGGTGCCGCTCCAGCCGCTTTCCACCTGCTGAGACGCGTGGCGAAAAAACGGAAAGTGGAAAGCCAGCAAGGTGTAGAGGCTCAACACCAGGCTGAAAACCGTCAGACTGACTTTTTTAGGGAAAAAGGCTTTCATTTGCGGAACAGTTTAACCAGCAGCCACACCCCTCCGGCGGACAGGCACAGCACCAGCAGGTTATACAAAATCGTCAACGGCACATTGACCGGATGGGGCGTTTCACGAAAAGGACTGGACGCCCGAGACGCATCATAGCGGGCAAAAGCGTTGGTATAAATCACCTCTCCCCCGGGGAACCAGGCGCACAGACGCGCATAGGGTTCATCCGCAGGCAGCGTATACGTCATCGTATCGGCATCGACGGCCAGGGCCAGACGCGAATGGTCGCGGCCGATGACCCGTATGCTGTCGGCCGGCACAGAGAGCGTCATATAAAGGGTACTGTCGCGCAAGCCGATATCCGTGATAAACGGCAAAGTCCGGTTGCGGGCATGTTTTTCCGCCCAGTCCCCGTTGCCGTAGTCCGGCACGCGCATCGCATAGAAACAACCGCCCAGCAGACAGTTTTTGACATCCTCATAACGGCCGGAAGGACAATGCAGGAAATTGCAGCGCACGGCGATGCGGTCGGAACGGTCCGGGTAATGCAGGTCGTCATTGGCCAGCGCAAAACTGTAATGACCCGCGCTCAGCGCCCAGTCCCAATATTCATTTTCCGTACTTACCCCGCTGTCCAGTTCCATCAGTTCATAGCCCGAGAGCTTGCGCATAACATCGGGCGTCGTACCGAGCGTACGGAAAGGATGGTTCATCTGAATGAAATCCGAAGTTCGCCCGAGGTAATCCAGTTGGAACTGCTTCTGGGAAGCCAGCACGGGCAACAGGTTGTCGAAATGAATCACGGACGGCGGACCGAACACGCACTTGTGGTACTTATATAGGTTGTAGCCGTGCTCGTACACATTGACCTGCAGGGTCGTATCGTAGGGATGGGAGATGAGCTCGTTGTGGTTGGAAAAAGTGACGATGTCGTAGCCGAAACTCCGATAGACCGAATCCACATAGTCGGGCCAATAGCGGCATTCATTGATGGGCAAGGGACCCTTTACCCGCGTATGGGTATGAAACACCGCCCGTTTCCACTGCGAAGAGCCATCCAGCATACCTAAGCACGCTACCGCCCCGGAATCACGCAAAGCCTGATAAGGATTGAAAATATCCGGCCCTTGGAACGGCTCCGGCGCCCGGAAATTATAGATAGGACTGACCTCCGAGAGCACTAAAAGCAAGAGCACGGCCCCAACGACCGCACCCACAACTTTACCTATTACCCTTAATAAAATCTTCAAGCGCTTTAATAATATTTAGAGGCTATGCTTCCATTTTATTGCCTGTGCCACCCTCGGCATCATGAACCGACGCAAGAGCGAGAGAAGAGGGAACTTGTTTCCTCTTCCGAGCGAAAAGGAGGAAAAGGCGAAGCCTTAACGGGAGGGGCCCACGAAGTGGGAGGGGTCGCGAAGCGACGGCAATAAAATGGACATAGCCTCTATCTTTTTAATCAAATATTTGTTTGAGACGATCGAAGAAAGAACGATCATCATTGTTCTTCTCCACCGGCTGGAAATTCTCGCTCTGATCGAGTTTCTGCAACAACTCCTTCTCTTCGCGGGACACTTTCTTGGGGATGTACACGATATAGCGCACATAGAGGTCGCCGCGGCCGTTGTTGCGCCCGTAAGCGTCGATATTGGGCAGGCCTTTCCCACGAACTTTGATCATCGAACCGGACTGGGTCCCCGGCTCCACTTTGGCGCGGTGCGTCGTCCCGTCCACACAGGGAATCTGGACCTCGCAGCCCAGGCAGGCCTGGCTGACCGTCAGAATCCGGGTATAGAGCAAATCCGGACCGTTGCGTTTGTATTCGCGGGAAGGAATCTCCTCAATCACCAGCAGCAAATCACCGTTGACTCCCCCGTTCTTGGCACCGTGTCCCTGGCCCTGTACCGTAATCTGCATCCCATCCTGCACGCCGGCGGGAATGTGCACCTTGACCGTCTGGCGTTTGCGGACCAGCCCCGTTCCATTGCAACTCTTGCAAGGGTTGGAAACAATCTTTCCCTCGCCCCCGCACTGCTGACAGGTGGAATATTGGACGGTCTGCATCCCGAACAAGCCGGTAGCCACCCGCTTGATCTGTCCCGTTCCGTGACAGGAAGGACAATCTTTGATATCAGAGGCATTGGCCGTTCCCTTGCCGCCGCAGTCGGGACACGGGACATTGCGCTCCAGGGAAATCTCCTTGTCGCATCCCGAAGCAATCTCCGCCAAGGTCAATTTGACACGCGTACGGATATCCCGTCCGCGATAGACCCGACGGCCGCCCCGGGAAGCACCGCCGCCAAAGCCGCTGAAGCCCCCAAAGTCAAATCCAAAGCCTCCGCCGAACAAGTCGCGGAGAATATCGTTGACATTCTCCCAACCAGCCCCGCTGAATCCGCCGGCGCCACCGGCTCCGCCATCCACGCCGGCAAAGCCGAACTGGTCGTAACGGGCTTTCTTATCGGGATCGGAGAGTACGGAATAAGCCTCGGAAGCCTCTTTGAACTTCTCTTCGGCTTCCTTTTTCTGCGCTTCCGTATCGTTCAAGTGCTTATCGGGATGGTACTTGATGGCCATTTTCCGATAGGCGCTCTTGATTTCCTGCTCCGTAGCGTTCTTGCTTACGCCCAGAACTTCATAGTAATCTCTTTTCTGTGCCATTTTGTCAAATTCCTACTACTACCTTCGCATAGCGGATAATCTCGCCGTGGAGGGTGTAACCGTTTTGCGCCACGTCGAACACCTTGCCCTTTTGGTCCTCGTCCTGGACGGGGAACTGGGCCACCGCTTCGTGCTTGTCGGTGTCGAAAGGCTCGCCCTTGGCCTCGATCAACGCCAGGCCCTTGGACTTCAAATACTCAAACAATTTGTTATAAATCATTTTGACGCCTTCCAGCGAAGGGCTGTCCTCTCCTTGCGTGTCGGCAATCATTTTCATCGCCCGCTCGCAGTCGTCCAGCACCGGCAGCATCCCCTTGATCAGGTCTGCCGACGCGTTGGTGATAAGTTTGAGCCGGTCTTCCGAAGCGTGACGGCGGAAGTTCTCGAAATCAGCCCGAAGCCGCAGATAAGCATCCTTGTCGGTCTCCACCTGGGCTTTCAGACTCTCCACCTCCTTGCGAAGTTCCTCGCATTCGCCGCCGGCCGGCACCGCATCTTTTACCTCCTCGAGGGGCTCTTCTACTTTTTCTTTCTTATTCTTAGACATAGTTTGACTGATTATTTATGAAAAACCGGATGACAAAAAATTTGCCACCGGTCTTTTGCTGACAAAGTGTCAGGCCCTTATTCCTCGGAAGATTCAGTTTCGGGTTCGTTTACGCTCAAGGAAGCACCCGTCACCACCGCCTCATCCTCCTTCATCGAGCAATTGCCATTGAAGGAAGAACCCAATTCCACATACAGTTTGCGGGTATGGACATTCCCCTTGATTTCACAGCCGCTGTGCATCGAAAGCGTATCCTTGACAAAGAATTCGCCCTCCGCCTTGCCCCAGAAATCGAGGTCCGAGCAAGTGATATTTCCCTTGAAGCGGGCTTCGTCGCCGATTACCACCTTTCCTTCGCAAACGATATCTCCTTCATACATACCGTCCAGACGGAAATCGGAAGAAGAAGTCATCACCCCTTTGAAACAGGTACCCTGGGAAATACGACTGATCGTATTGATATTGACCGGTTGATCTGTTTTAGCCATAGTTGAATCCTTAAATAACATATGTTTAATTTTCTTTACCGTGACAGTTCTTGTATTTTTTGCCGGAACCGCAAGGACAAGGGTCGTTGCGTCCGACCGTCTTTTCCACGCGCAAGGGCATGCGGCTCCGCTCCTGCGGACCGTTGGTCACCATGTCGCTGCGGCTGGTCTGGAAACGGCCGGGATCCGGACGACGGGCGGGAGCCGCCTCGCGGGCCTCGGATGCATCGCGTAGCGGAATCTGGGCCAGCAGCAAGAAGGAAAGAATGTTCTTGTCGAGGTTTTCCAGCAGTTCCGTGAAGAGGTTGAAACTCTCCAACTTATAAATCAGCAGCGGGTCTTTCTGCTCGTAGGAGGCATTCTGTACGGACTGACGGAGGTCGTCCATCGCCTGCAGGTGGTCTTTCCAGAGATTGTCAATCTGAATCAAGGTAATGTACTTGGCGAGGGTGCGGCCGATTTCCTTGCCCTTGCTCTCATAGCATTTCTTGAGGTTGAACGGCAGGGTCAGCGGATTGACACGGCGGCCGTCGGTGATGGGCAAGGCGATGTTCACATAGAGGGAACCCTGCTCCTCATAGACCTTTTTAATAAAAGGATAGGCCTTCTCCGCCATCGTGTCCATACGACGCCGGTAGATGTCCTGGATATGGTCGAGCAGGCGGGAAACGATTTCCTCCTTGCGGGCCCTGTTATAGAAGGCTTCGTCGAAATCCACATCCACGGACAAGGTGCTCATCACATACTCGCAGAAAGAGGTGTAATCATAGCCGAGGCTGTTTTCCACAATAATCTGGGCCATATCCTGCATCATATTGAGCACGTCAATCTCCACTTTGTCCCCCCGCAGGGCATTGCGGCGCTTGGTATAAATCACTTCGCGCTGGGAGTTCATCACATCGTCATATTCGAGCAGACGCTTGCGGGTACCGAAATGAATCTCCTCCACCTTCTTCTGCGAACTCTCGATCTGACGGGAGAGCATCGGGCTTTCGAGGGCCTCGTTATCGGGCATGCCCAGACGGTCCACCAGCCCGGCGATACGGTCCGAACCGAAACGGCGCATCAGTTTGTCTTCCAGTGAAATGTAGAAAATGGAAGTACCCGGGTCACCCTGACGGCCGGCACGACCGCGCAACTGACGGTCCACCCGGCGGCTGTCGTGACGCTCCGTACCGATAATGGCCAGACCGCCGGCAGCGCGCACTTCATCCGACAACTTGATATCGGTACCACGACCGGCCATATTGGTCGCAATCGTGACCATCCCCTTCTGTCCGGCATGGGCGACAACCTCGGCCTCTCGGGCATGCTGCTTCGCGTTCAGTACCTGGTGATTGATGCCCCGCATCCGGAGCATACGGCTCAGTTTCTCAGACGTCTCGACATCGGTGGTACCCACCAGTACGGGACGGCCTTCCTTCATCAATTCGGCGATATTCGCCACCACCGCGTTGAACTTGGCGGCCTCCGTCTTGTAAATCAAGTCCGTCTGGTCGATACGGGCGATAGGCTTATTGGTCGGAATCACCACCACATCCAATTTGTAGATGCTCCAGAACTCACCCGCCTCGGTCTCCGCCGTACCGGTCATACCGGCCAGCTTGTGATACATACGGAAATAGTTCTGCAAGGAAATAGTCGCCATCGTCTGCGTTGACTCCTCCACCTTCACATTCTCCTTCGCCTCAACGGCCTGGTGCAGACCGTCGCTCCAACGGCGGCCTTCCATGATACGGCCTGTCTGCTCATCTACGATTTTGACCTTGTTGTCGATAATCACATAGTCCACATCCTTTTCGAACATCGCGTAAGCCTTCAAGAGTTGGTTCACCGTATGGATACGGTCGCTCTTGAGCGCGAAATCCGCCATGATTTCGTCTTTGCGGCGGACCTTGTCGGACACCGACAGATTCTCTTTCTCCAATTCGGCGAGCGCGGAACCCACATCCGGAATCACGAAGAAATCAGGGTCGGAGAGCGCGTGAGCCAGGACCTCATGACCGTTGTCGGTCATGTCGATGGTATTCTGCTTCTCATTCAGAACGAAATACAAAGGATCGGTCGCAATATGCATTTCCTTTTCATTGTCCTGCATATAGTAGTCCTCGGTCTTCTGCAAGAGTTGCTTGATGCCGGGCTCGCTCAGATACTTGATGAGGGGCTTGTACTTGGGAAGACCCTTGTAGGCGCGCAACAGCAGCAGGCCGCCGTCCTTCTCGTTCCCCTCGGAAATGAGTTTGCGGGCGTTGTTCAGAACTTCGACTACGAGAGAGCGCTGCTTGGCGTAGAGTTGCTCGACCATCGGACGGAACTCCATAAAGCGGGCGATGTCGTCGCTGTCGCCCCGGGAAGCCCTTCCGGAAATGATGAGGGGCGTACGGGCGTCGTCGATGAGCACGGAGTCCACCTCGTCCACGATGGCATAGTGGTGCTTGCGCTGGACCAGGTCATTGACATCCGTGGCCATGTTGTCGCGCAGGTAGTCGAAACCAAACTCGTTGTTGGTACCGAAGGTAATGTCGCAATTGTAAGCTTTGCGGCGTTTGTCCTTCTCCATATTGGCGTCGTACTTGTCAATGCAATCTACCGACAGGCCGTGGAACTGGTAGAGCGGGCCCATCCACTCGGCATCACGCTTGGACAGGTAGTCGTTGACCGTCACCACATGCACGCCCTTGCCGGCCAAGGCATTGAGGAAGACCGGAAGCGTCGCAACGAGGGTCTTGCCCTCACCTGTCGCCATCTCCGCAATCTTACCCTGATGGAGAACCGTACCACCGATGAGCTGCACGTCATAGTGCACCATATCCCAGGTAATCTCGTTGCCGCCCGCCATCCAGTGGTTGTGCCAGCGGGCCTTGTCTCCGTCGATATCCACGAAATCCTTTCCGGCCGCAGCCAGGGCGCGGTCAAAATCGGAGGCCGTCACGACCACATCCCTGCCCTCGGCAAAACGCCGGGCGGTGGATTTCATAATCGCGAATGCCTTGGGAAGTATCTCATTGAGAATCGCCTCGATGTCTTCGTCGATTTTCTTGACCAGTTTTTCCGACTCATTGGCCAACTGAACTTTCTCTTTCACATCGAGGTCCGGGTTTTCCATCTGCTCCCGAATCTCTACCATCCGCGCTTCATCCGCCGCCGTCCGCTCACGAATCAGCTCGCGCAGTTTGGCGCTCTCCGCCCGCAAGGCATCGTTGTCCAGCGCATCAATGGTCTTATATTCCTCCAGAATCGCGACCAACGTGGGTTGCAATTTCTTGTAATCCCGCTCGGCCTTCGACCCGAAAATCTTCTTAAAAAAACCTGTCAGCGACATATTGTTTTACTATGTAATAATCCAAAATCTTGCGAAGATAAGAAAAATTATTGAATCGTGGCGAAATAATCTCCATAGATGATATTCTCCGACACGGTCCAAGTCTTGTTATCCGTAAAATCCTTCCATTCATCCATCAATAGGGAACAACCCAGTCCGCGCCATTGGGAATCTGCTCCCATGATGTCAAGAATCGTGGGATAAACATCTATCTGGTTGCACGGCCCGTCCCAAGCGGGAATCCCCTCCCCTTCGGAAGACGCGCCTCGAATCCCCCCGTTCACGATGTACAGAGGAATCTCCGTGGGCAACTGACCACCCATATCCATATACACATCGCGCGCTTGATGGTCGGAAACAATCACGATCAGACTCTTGTCATACAGGCCCGACTCCTTCAGATAATCAAAATAATCCTTGATGCAGGCATCCGTGTAGCGGCAACACGCCAGATAATTGTAAAACTTCTCGGGGTATTCATCCGTCCCGGAAGTAAAAGCGAAATCCGTCGCATAAGGCGAAATCGTCACATAGGTCGAATGCATGGAAATCGTCAGAACAAGCGAGAAAAACGGCTCCGACTTCTCTTTGTCATCTTGCATGCGAGCCAGGGAGAAGATTTGTTCATCGTAGAGATTCCAGACGTGGCCCGAAGAATTCTTATCAGGGAAATCCAATTTGGAATACAAATGCCCGAAACCATACGTCCGTCCCAGTCGGTCCTGCTGCCACATACAGGGACCCGTGGGGATAACCGCCCGCGCTTGCTCCGGCGCAAAGCCCAATGCTCCGGGCAACCCGGGCAAGGTCTTATTCAACAAGCGGGAGACGGAAATCTCCGACCGCAACGGAAGCATGCCCGTCATATAAATCAACTGTCCGTCAGCAGATTCTCCCATCGTAATATTCACTGTCACCCGGCCATTGTAATACACCCCTTCCGAATGCCTCAGACGATTCAAGAAAGGAGTCACTTCCACCTCCCCCACCTTTCGGTCGGAAACGAGCGACAGATAAGACTCGACCAAAATGAAGATGACATTTTTTATTTGCGGGGGCGCCGTCCGCAGCCGGGTTCCGTGAAGCGCCGGATCCGCCACCGTTTCGATTTCCGCACGCTCCTCCGTCGTCAGTTGTTTCGGGAAAAGGACAGAGATTCCCCCGGCCATCCAACTGCGCGCCATTCCGGAATGAAATTGATAAAAATTCGGGTACAATAGCCGTTCCGCCCTTGTCGGCAGCGCCAAGCGCTTGAAAATCTCGCCCGCAGACATGGGAGTATGTGTCGCTTGATTATAATAGGCCGGAATCATCAACACCCCATAAAAGGCCCACATGGCCAAGAGAGAGCGCAGCGGAGAATGAATTTTCTTGCTCCGGGCCAGCCAGCGACAGCAGCCCGCAAAAAGGATGAGCGCCAACAAATAATACAAATCTACCGGCCGGAAAGCCGTAGAGAGCGACCCCAGCAAAGAAGCGTCCGTAAAATTGCGAACTTCGGTCAAGGCGGTCAAAGGTATATACGCATTGAAGAAACGGCCGTACACGACATTCGTATAAGATACCACCCAGGAAAGTCCGAAGGTCAACGCCAGCGCGCGGGCGGAGCGCCCCCAGAAAACAAGCATCGAAAAAGCGAACAAGAGCGTGACATCCAGCATGCAGAAAAACAAGCAGTTCACCCAGGAAGTACGCTCCAACGGCTCTTCCAGGACACCGCCTTTCCATTGAAGAAAGTGCAGCATCATCAGAATCACCATCGAAAGCGTGAGCAGAAGGATAAACGCCCAACTGACTTTCTTTGAACGGACAGGACGGAGCATATTCTATTTCTTCAGGCCCCCGCAGATTGTATCATCTTTGTTCACGGAGATTTTCACCCACCGCTCGCATATTCCGTCATCCTTACCGTCAACATACGGAGACGGCGCCGTTACGATGCCATATTTCGCCTTGCCCAGCCACGCAGCCCACCAGCTGAATGTCGAATTGGCGATGATGGCATTGCGACAGCACATCATCAATGCCTGATCCTTCCAATCTTCGCGGTTCTTGCTATTATAATCCCCCATCCATTCCACATCGGAAGAATGCGCTCGGATAGCCTCCATAATTTCCTCCACGTAATCACCAAATACAAAAAAGCGGGGATTGTTTAGATGGGCGGTCATATAGGCCGCCGCATTCCCGTAATAATTGGCGGGAAGCTGCCAGCCCAGCGTAACAAAATCTCCCTGACGGACGTGGACAAAAACAGATGTATCATGCAATAGAATATGCATCTTCGCCTTTTGATTGACGACATCATCCAAGGGGAAATCCGGCAAGATGAAGACCGATTCCAGGTAGGCACGAAGATGGCGGAAATACCTCTCGTCTTGGAAATATCCCTCCCATAGGCCTCCACAACGCGGCTTCAACATTTTTGCATCCATCTTCCGACAGATGTCCTCCGGTTCGAGAACATAGCCTCCGAAAAATTTGCAGACAGCACTCAAGCATTTTCCGGCAACCGGAATCTTCTTGGAAAAAATTCCCAAGCCATATTTCCAAATGACAAGCCCTGAAGCATTCCTGCCGCTTTCCTTGTCAATTACCGTCTTTTGGGCAAATGCAAACCAAGAAAAGTCAAATTTCACACGACGGCCCAACTTTTCCGACAGTGCGCAGCCGAATGCATATTGAAACATTTGATTGCCCAATCCTCCCATTAATTTCACGACGACGGGAAGGCGGAAATAAGAGAGAATGCGGCGGCCCAAAGACATCGGGACCTTGAGCGGGCGACGCCTGAACATATTCGGAATTTGATCGGACTCCGGCAACGACAACATCTTCGAGAGAATATTCTGCAAGCGAGTTTCCGAGGACAAATAATGCAACATCGCCCCCCGTGTCATCCAATCTTGCCGTTGCAAAGCCTCCGGCAACTGATGGGACAGGCTGTCCGGCCTTTCCCTGTAATCCAGCAAAAGTTCTGGAATATTGGCTATTTTGAAATATCGGATAGCGCGGGAAAACAGTTCATAATCTTCCCCCATACAGATATCCGCTCGAAATGCCATGCCATACTTGAGCCACAAATCCTTCCTGAACATCACCGTCGGATTGCCCAGGCAATCCATCCTCAGGAAATCCAGATAGGTCGGGGCTACGGGATGACATACATCCATACCGGAGGGGAAACAATGATACCAAGTCCCGCAAACACCCACATCGGGATGCTTTTCGAACACCTCCACCTGACGTTCAAAACGGCGGGGATGGGCGATATCGTCCGAATCCATCAACGCACATAAAGGATGGGACGCCACATCCGTCAAAAGATTCCGGGCTGTTGAGGGCCCCACATTCTTTTCCCCGTGAATCACACGGATACGCTCATCCCGCCGGGCATATCGCTCCAACGTATCGAGCGTATCACTCCGGGTAGAACAATCATCATATATCAGGAACTCGGAATGGGGGTAAGTCTGGGCAAGAATGCTTTCTATTGCCCCTGACAGATATTCAGGATCGGTATTGAAAACCGGCATAAGGACGGATATCTCCATCATAGGCTCCATCATTTATTGAAAATCAAACGATATTTTTCTTTGAACGGGAGACTTTTCCAAATCTTATACATGGGGGCCTTCCATTTTTTCAAAAAACAGAAATGCTTAAAAAAGAGCCTCCTATGCAAACGAAGCATCTGTCCCCACATGTATGTCATTCCTTCCTCCGTATCCGCTTGCGTAGAACGGGAGACGCCGTGTTTGCGATAATGGAACAAGACCTGGGGAATGCGATAGACGTCAAAACCCTTTTCTATCAAGGACAGAAAGAATTCGTAATCTTCCCAGCCCAACTTCATTTCTTGCTTGTAGCCACCGACGCTCAGCCAATCCTCTTTACGGAACAAGGTTGTGCAAAAAATACAGTTACCCAAGAGAACGTCCGGATAGCGGTAAGGCGGCAATTCCCATGGTCCCGTTTTATCACCGATATAATCCGCCAAACAGTAAACAAGTCCCAGCCGGGGATTCTTATCCATCTGTTCATACGCAATCCGGACATATTCCGGCTCTATCAAGTCATCGGAATCCAACGGCAATATATAGTCGCCGGACGCAGCAAGAACGCCCGTATTGCGCGCTACAGAAGGTCCTTGGTTGACTTGATGCAAAAGATGGATTCGCTCGTTTTGCTGCAACTGCTCCAATGTCGACAAAGTACTTTCACGGGTAGAACCGTCATCCACCAGAACCACCTCGATATCGGGATGGGTCTGGGCCAAGGCAGAAGCCACGGCAGCCTCCAGAAAGGAAGGTTCCTCATTATAAACGGGAATGACGATGGAAACCTTTTTAACCATATTATTTCTTCAGACAGGTGCAAATCGCATCCACATCCTCCTGCGTCATCTCCGGGAAATTCCCGCAATAGAAGCCGCAATCATTGTAGAAATCCGTATTCGGGAGCTCATACAACTGCTTGACATAGTTGCGGTAGAACGGCTGGTTCTGCATATTGCCGGCAATGACCGGGCGCACCTCGATTTCCGCTTCGGCAAAGCGTTGGAGGTACTTTTCCCGCAGCTGTGGCGTACGGCACAGGACAATCAGACCGAAGGGCGAGATGCTGTCGATGTGGTCGTGCTCGATGTGAACGAGTTCGTCATTGCTACGAATGGCCGCGTCGAACTGCGCGTGGTTGGCCAGACGTTTCTGAATGTTTGCGTCCAGGTACTGCATCTGCTCCTGGCCGAGGAAGCCCGTAATCTCCGTCGGACGGAAGTTGAACGCCAGATTGTAGAAACTGTATTTCGCGAAGAAGGGATTGATATGATACGGCTCCCGCATCTTCGCCTGCTCCTCCGCAGAAAGATTGCGGTCCCAGCCATTGGCCCGTGTAATCTTCATCATTCGGCAGAGTTCGTCATCGTTCGTGCAGAACATACCCCCCTCGATGGTGGACATGTGATGCGCCACGAAGAAAGAAAAAGTCGAGCCCACGCCGAAGTTGCCGAAACGGTCGCCTGCGATACGGCCGCCCAGGCCCTCGCAGTTGTCTTCCATAAAAATGATGCCCCGCCGGGCGCACAAGTCCCGGATGGCGGCAAGATCACCGGCATACCCCAGCACATTCGTGGCGAAGAATGCCTGCAAGGAGGTCTCTTTCAGGCGTTCTTCCAGGTTCCACGACATCACGTTGGCCGTTTTCCTGTCCACGTCCACCGGCACCGGAATCATCCCCATCTGGATGATGGGCATCACGTTCGTCGACCAGGTCAGCGATGAAAAGCCCACCTTGTCCCCCTCTTTCAAACGGCCCAGGCTTTTGAGCGACTGCAACAAAGCCAGGTTGGCGCTACCGCCGCTGTTGAACAGCAGCGCGTGCTTACAGCCCTGCCACGCGGCGAATTTCCGCTCGAACTTCGCACACTCCTCTCCCATGGAAAACATCTTCGCGCCACGGATAAAATCCGCCAGCTTTTCTTTCGTTTCCACCTCATTCAAAAAGGCATATCTCATCAACGGAACTCTCATATCTTTTCTTTATAACGTTTGTATTCGACTATCATCTGCGCAATTCCCTCATCCAGGGAAATTTTAGGCTCGAAGCCCATCGCCTTCATCCGCGTCACGTCCAGACATTTGCGCATCATTCCGTCCGGCTTGGTTGCATCCCACTCGATCACCCCTTTGAAGCCTGTGTGCAGAGCAACCTTTTCGGCCAGCTCGCGGATGGAGAAATCAACCCCGCTGCCGACATTGATGAAAGTGTCCCCCTCATAGCGCTCCATCATAAAGAGCGCCGCAGCAGCCATATCGTCCACGTTCAGGAACTCCCGGCGCGCCCGGCCCGTCCCCCACATCACGACCTTATCGCGCCCCTCCTCAACCGCATCCACGAACTTGCGGACTGTCGCGGACAATACGTGGGAACGGTGCGGGTCGAAACTGTCGTTGCGCCCGTACAGGTTGCAGGGCATGATGGAAACCGCGTTGAAACCGTATTGTTTCTTGTAGAATTCGCCCATTTTCAGCGCGACCACCTTCGAGAGCGCATATCCCTCGTTGGTCGGCTCCAGTTTTCCGTCCATCAGGTACTCCTCCTTCATCGGCTGGGGGCACTCGCGGGGATAGATGCAAGAAGACCCGAGAATGAGCATTTTCTTCACGCTTCCGCACAGGTAGGCCTGGTGGATGACATTCATCTGGATGGCCAGATTCTCATACAGGAAAGGAGCGGGATTCTCGATGTTGGCCCGGATGCCGCCCACCCGTCCGGCCGCCAGGAAGACATACTCGGGCTTTTCCTGTTCGAAAAAAGCCGCCACCGCTCTCTGGTCGCACAAATCCAGCTCCGCGTGCGTACGGGTGACGAGGTTGGTAAAGCCTGCCTCCTGCAAATAACGGAGAATCGCAGAACCAGCCAGCCCCCGATGTCCGGAAACGTATATTTTGGCTGTTTTCTCCATTACTTCACGATACCTTTTTCCAGATACTCCGCCAAGTTGGTCCGCACCTTCGTAGCGGCGCCTTCCGCCGCCACCTTCGCCATATCCGCCTCGACCATCAACTTGACCAATTCTTCAAAGGAAGTTTTGGAAGGATTCCAGCCTAGGCGGGTCTTCGCCTTGGTCGGGTCGCCCAACAGATTCACCACATCCGTAGGACGGTAGAAATCCGCAGATACGGCCACCACGACCTTTCCGGTCGCCTTGTCGATACCCTTCTCGTTCTCACCTTCACCCTCCCAGCGCAATTCGATACCGGCATAATGGAAAGCCAGGGTGGCAAACTCGCGAACGGTATGCTGGACACCGGTGGCGATGACGAAATCTTCCGGTTTATTTTGCTGGAGAATCAACCACATACATTCCACATAGTCCTTCGCATAGCCCCAGTCCCGCAACGAGGAAAGGTTGCCCAGATAGAGGCAATCCTGCAAGCCCTGCTTGATCCGGGCGGCTGCCAGCGTAATCTTGCGGGTCACGAAAGTCTCGCCGCGACGCTCGCTCTCGTGGTTGAACAAGATGCCCGAGCAGCAATACATACCGTAGGCCTCGCGATACTCCTTGACAATCCAGAAGCCGTACAACTTCGCCACGGCATACGGACTGTAAGGATGGAAGGGCGTATTCTCGTTCTGCGGGACCTCCTCCACCTTGCCATACAGTTCGGAAGTGGAAGCCTGGTAGATGCGGCAGGTCTTCTCCAATCCGCAGGCGCGAACGGCCTCCAACACGCGCAAAACGCCCGTCGCATCCACATTCGCCGTAAACTCCGGCGCATCGAAACTCACCTGCACGTGGCTTTGGGCGGCCAGGTTATAAATCTCGTCCGGACGAACCGCCGACACCACCTTGACGATGGACATCGAGTCGCTCAAATCCGCATAGTGAAGATGGAAATGAGGCATTCCCTCCAGATGGGCGATGCGCTCGCGGTAGTCCACGCTGCTGCGGCGGATAATGCCGTGCACCTCGTAGCCTTTCTCCAACAAAAACTCGGACAAATAACTTCCGTCCTGGCCGGTTACGCCCGTAATCAGTGCAACTTTCATAGTCTGCTACTCCGTAAATAGATTCCAATAATTGTCAGAGGGATAATCGTCCACAGACTTATATCTCAACACCCTTTTCGCATAAATTTTTGTAAAGTTACAAAAAAAACGCAATTGCGCCAAATTACATTCGATTTTCAGAAGAATTAGCGAATTTTTTCGTAATTTTGTCGGTTGAACACTCATGAATGATGACAGCCTCACTTCCCCACGTCCTAGTCGTCTTGCACGTCTTTTACAAGGACCAAATACCTTGGTTTCTGAAAAAATTGTCCCACATCAACCATTGCCATTGGGATCTGGCGGTGACCGGACCGGATTTCCAGGAAGAAGACAAGCAACAAATACTCGCCTTTAAGCCCGACACCCGTTTCATCGCCACCGACAATGTGGGCTATGATGTCTGGCCCTTTATCCAAGTCGTCCAACAGACGGATCTGAGCCCATATGACTTCATTGTCAAACTGCACACGAAAGGACTGGTGGACGGATATGATTTCCGCTACAATCACTACCACATCAAGGCGATGCGCTGGAGGGACAGCCTGGTGGACGCACTGTTGGAAAGCAACTGTCGTTGGCGTCGGGTGCTTCATATTTTCAAGCACGAAAAAGAGGCCGGAATGGTTTGCAGCCGCAAACTGATTATCCTGTCAGACACGATGCCGGAAGATAACGAATTGTTGGACGATGAAATGGCCCGCCTCGGCATTCAATGCGAAGACCGCCATTTCTGTGCGGGAACGATGTTCGCCATCCGTCCGCAGGTGCTCGAGCCCATCCTGCGTCGCAGCCTGAAAAAAGAAGATTTTCAATCAGCCAACGCGAGCCACTCCGGCGGGACACTCGCCCATGTCTATGAAAGGGTTTTCTGCCTCGTTGTCCGGGCATGTGGATATAAGATGCGTCCTACCGGCAACTGGTTGTCCTATCATTGGTTGGAATTTTACTATCAGTGTATCGCGCCGGTGCTGCTGTGGCTTTTCGAAATCAACAGGGATGTCGTCGAAGGCTCCTACGACGGTCCTAAATATATCCGTCTTTTCGGCATTAAATTCTACCTATGATATCCATTGTCGTTTGTTCCCGGAATGAAGCGGACTTCCAGGCCTTGCAAGAAAATATGCAGGCCTCGGCCGGTGTCCCCTGCGAATGGATACGCATAGACAACAGCCGGGGAGAACACAGTATTTTCTCCGCCTATAACGAAGGAATGCGACGCAGCACAGGAGACCTTCTTTGCTTCGCCCACGAAGACATCCGCATGCACACGCAGGGCTGGGGAAAGTTGTGCGGGCAATATTTCCGGGAAGAACCGGGCCTGGGCCTGTTGGGAGTCATCGGAGGCCTGTACTTTCCCGCCGACGCCGATTGGCGCGCCTTCCACGCATACCGTCGCGGCCGCCTGATCCAGCGCTTTGCCACCCTCGAGCCCTCGCCCCGCCGTTTTTCCTTCCGCCTTGGACCCGGACGGGAACAGCACCGGTTAACCCCCGTCGCAGCCGTTGACGGGATGTGGATGGTCATACCGGCCACCCTCAAAGGACAGATTCATTTTGACGAAAACAACTACTCCCCCTTCGATCTCTATGACACCGACCTCGCCCTGCAGATACACGCCGCCGGATACCGGGTGGGCATTGCCGGCGACATTTTGATCGAGCATTTCTCGACCGGGAGTTTTTCGCCCTCTTATTTCGACAGCCTGCTGCGTTGTTTGGAGAAATGGAACACCCTTCTCCCCGTTGACAGCCGCTCCGGGCCTGCGCCGACAGATTCGGCCGCCGCGATGGAAGATTTCCGGAAAGTCAAAAGCGCAGAACTCTCCGCCCGCGCCCGTCTTGCTGAGGGCCGCAAAGATTTCACCTCCGACGAAAAGGCCGTCATTCGCACCGGGGTCATTCTCTTCCATCACATCTACGAAAAGACCTCTCCCCGCATCGCCGACTCCTTGCGCGAAATAGATCGCAGCCTTGCCGACGGCTGGATTACCCGGGAAGAAGCGCGTACTTTCCGAACAAAAACCCGGCTCTACCATACCCTGCTCAAGCCATTTGTCCACGACTGATTTGCAGCATGTCGTCAAATTTGCTTATATTTGTAGCTATGTTAAAATTCCTCATACTCGCTTTTATGCGGCTGTTCGGGATGCTGCCGCTGGGTTTCCATTATTTCAACGCCCGGTGGATGGCATGGCTGCTGCAGCATGTCATCGCTTATCGCCGGGACGAAGTACTCATTAACCTTACCAGTTGTTTTCCTGAAAAAGAGTACAATGAACTTAAGAGAATCGCCAAGGATTTCTATACGCACTTTGCGGAACTGGTTGTAGAAAGCATCTGGTTCGGAGCCTGCCGGAACCCCGAGCGGCTGCACAAGGCCCGCATCATGGAAAACCGGGATGTCGCGATGATGAATGAACTGTACGACAAAAGTCCCAGCGTGATGGTAATGTATTCGCACACCGGCAACTGGGAGCTCTATGGGGGCTATGACAATTACGACTACAGCAATGAGCCGAAACGAAGTTATGAAGCGAATTTCTGCGTGGTCTATCGCCGGCTCTCCAGCAAACTCTGGGACGAGATCATCCGCCTCAACCGCATCGCGCCGGTCCGCGACAAGGAAAATTTCAAAGGGTATGTCGAATCCAGGAAAGTGGCCCGTTATGTTTTCGACCACAAAGACGAAAAGATTATCTATAACGTCAACACCGACCAGCGTCCCTATTTCAATGCGCCCCGTTACATCGAATGTGATTTCCTGCATCACCGCATACACACGATGTCCGCGGCTGCCGCGTTGGCCCAAAAGTTCGGAATGGCGGTGGTCTATCTCAACCTCAACCGCACCAAGCAGGGACATTATCTGATGGAATTCACTACCATCTGCGAGAATGCCAAAGACATGACGGTCGAAGACATCATGCAGAAATATTTCAACCTGTTGGAAGAGGACATCAAACGCAACCCGGCCAACTACCTTTGGACACACAGAAGATTTTGGTTCTAAAGATGAAGGTTCTTGTCTTATTGCATCTCTACTACGAGGAACAGTTGGGCTGGTTTCTGACTCAACTTGCCCATATACACGGCTGTGACTGGGATTTGCTGCTGACGGGCCCTTCTTTCAGCGAGACATCCGTCGCCGCCATCCGGGCCTTCAAACCCGACGCCCGTTTTCTAACCTGCGAGAATGTCGGTTATGACGTATGGCCCTTCCTGCGCGCTTTTCAGGAAATCAGCCCGGACGACTACGATTGGGTGCTCAAACTGCACACCAAAGGCAACACGGGCTCCCATAAAATCCGCATCAACGGCACCCACCTTACGGGCTTTATGTGGCGCGACATCCTCGTGGACGCCCTGCTGGCCGATGACGCCCGTTGGGAGGAAGTGCTGGAAGCCTGCGCCCGGCCCGACTGCGGAATGGTCTGCAGCCGCAAACTCTACGCCCGGCTGGGATTCAAGGAAGACCATTCCCTGCTCGACAACGAACTCTCCCGCATCGGCCTGCAGACAGACGAGCGCCGTTTCTGCATCGGCACGATGTTCATGCTCCGTTGCTCCCTGCTCAAGGTCCTCCCCCTGCAAGATTTCCGGGCGGAACAATTTCCCCGTGAGAGCGCCAGCAACTCCGGCGGCACCCTCGCCCACACCTACGAACGCGTGCTTTCCCTGCTGGCCCCGGCCCAAGGATATACGGTCGTCACGACCGGCTCCGACGCCGCCTACGAGCGCAAGCAACGCATCCGTCGCTTCACCAAACCCGTGCTGGACTTCATGTTCAGCATCGACCGAAAGGGAGAAGACGAACGCAAGTATCTCACCCTTTTAGGCATCCAGATTCCCCTGTAGTCATGAAACGGATAGCAGCAATCACGATGGTCAGAAACGATGATTTCTACCTCAAGAAATGGACGGCCTGGTACGGGTCCCAGATTGGGGAAGAAAATCTCTATATCTTTCTGGACGGCACGGACCAACCCATCCCGGATTGGTGTCCCGCCGCCCACATCACCCCGGTCGAGAAGATTCCCGGTCAGGTGGTCCGGGCGGAGAAACGCCGCCTGAAACTGCTTTCCGACGAAGCGGCCAGGCTCTTCAAAGAAGGATACGACCTGGTTATCGGCACCGATGCCGATGAGATTCTCATCGTGGACCCCGCCCGGGGAGAAAGCCTGGCCGAATACCTCGACAAAGCCGGCATCAAGACCAGCCTTTCCGGCCTCGGCGTGGATGTGGGCCAGCATCTGGACGAAGAAAGCGACATCCGCGAAGACGAGCCCTTCCTGAGCCAGCGTCACTACGCCCATCTCTGCACCCGTTACACCAAGCCCTCCGTCCTCGCCGGTCCTTATCAGTGGGGCAGCGGATTCCACCGCGTCAAAGGGCACAATTTCCACATCGGGAAAGACCTCTACCTCTTTCATTTCGGCTACTTCGACATGGGCCGCATCCGGGAGCGTTTCGCCGACAAAGACCGCGCCGCCGCCGGCTGGAGCAAACATTTGAAAAAACGCTCCCGCACCATCCGCTTCTGCACCCACCTGCCCAAACATGACTGGGACAAGACTGTCGGATGGGTACGGACGATGCAAAGCGTTTGCCGTCCCCCGTATGCCTGGAACAAACCCGGCATGCTCGAACTGCGCATCATCGTCCGCATTCCCGAGCGTTTTCAAGACATTATCTAAGCGATGAAACTCTTCTACCTTCTCAACACCATCTACAATTCGGGGGGAATGGAAAGGGTTCTGACGCTCAAAGCCAACTACCTCTCCCGGGTGTATGGCTATGAAATTGTCATTGTTACTACTCACCAAAAAGGACGTCCCTCTTTTTTCCCTATTGATGAAAGTGTCCGGCATATCGACCTTGATGTCAACATTCATCTTCCCTTCACGATGCCCCGCTATGTCAGGCGGCTCAACCGGCTGATTGAAGCAGAGCGGCCGGATATCGTCATTTCTCTCTGCTACAAAGACTTGCTCTATTTGCACAAAATCAAGGGAACATGTGTCAAGATGGCCGAATTCCATTTCTCGCACGACACCTACCGCATCAAAGGACAGTTGCGCAAACTGCATCGGATGGAAAAGGCTGTGGCGGAATTGGATTGTTTTGTCGTCCTCACCCGGGAAGACAAAAAAGTCTGGGAACCCTTCTGTCCTCATCTGGAGCAGATTTACAATCCGTCCACTTTTCCCATTGACGGCCCCATGGCGAAACTGGAAGCGAAACGGTTTATCAGCGGCGGCCGGTTTGAAAAACAGAAGAATTACCGGGATATGATTCTGATCTGGGAGAAAGTACATCAGAAGCATCCCGACTGGGTGCTGGACCTCTATGGCTGTGGGAAGCGCAAAGCCTCCGTCGCCCGGCTTGTCAAGCGGCTCGCCCTGGACAATGTGATACATCTTCATCCTGCCACCGGCCAGATGCAGCAAGAAATGCTGGATGCTTCCGGCTACCTGATGACCTCCCTGTACGAAGGCTTTCCGATGGTGCTGATAGAATGTGCTGCCGTCGGCCTCCCGGTCGTTGCCTGGCGCTGCCCTTGCGGACCGGGCGAATTCATTGAAGATGGGATCAACGGTATGACCACCGCCCCGGGTGACATCGATGGTATGGAAGAAAGAGTATGTCGCCTGATTGAAGATGAAACGTTTCGCAAGAAAATGGGCGGCCTGTTGCGGGAGAAAGCCCCGCTCTTCGCGCTGGAACGCATCATGCCCCAGTGGGACGCGCTTTTCCGCCGGCTTGTTTCAACTTCCTCGCCAACTTCTCCTTCACAGGTCTGAGAAAATGTTCACGCCAGCGAGCGAGCTGGTAGGGCGTCGCATCTTTTGTATAGACTTGTTCGACAGCGGCGATCATCGTCTGCAAGCTCTCGATGCGGCTGATAGCGGAAGAGGAAAAGGTAGATCCCGTAAAATTGGGATAATAGTAATAGAGGGGCAGATTGAGGATGGTTGTCCGTCTGACGGCCAGCATCACCTGGCTCCACCAAGGAAAATCTTCATAAATACGAATCGGAAGGAAGCGAAGGTTTTTCACACATTCCGTGCGATACATCCGCAGGCACAGATAACAGTGCTTGACCCACCAACGCTCGGGAATGGGCTTTCCAGTATGGTCAAACATATCTTTCGGATGAGAAAACTCCGTCGCGTAGGCAAAAATATCATCCGTCACTACCGATTCAGGCTCCTGCTCATAAGACCGGAAATGCGGCACTCCGGGATCCGGAAGATGAAGAAAATGACGGAGCGTCAGTTTGAGACGGTAGGAACGGTCGTAGGTGAAGGTCACCAAATCACTCTCGTCCCTTCTCGCGGCTGTCAGGCAAAGCTCCATCAACTGCGGATGGATGAAATCGTCGCTGTCTACAAAGAGCAGAAACTCCCCCTGGGCCAGCTCCAGCGCTACGTTCCGCGCCACAGACACGCCTTCGTTTACTTTGTGGATCACGCGAAAACGCGCATCCCGGGAAGCATAGTCATCCAGGATTGCCCCGGAGCCATCCGGACTCCCGTCATCCACACAGATCGCCTCCCAGTCCGGACAGGTCTGCGCCAACAGACTGTCCAGGCAGCGCGGCAGCCACCGCTCCACCTTATACACCGGAATAATCACCGAAATAGCAGGATGGGAACTATTCATCAACATGATCTTTGGAAAGCAAATTTAGGATTTGCACCAGCGGTCGAGCCAGGCGAAGTATTCGCGGTGCCAGAGGAGGGCGTTCTGCGGAGAGAGGATCCAGTGGTTCTCGTAGGGGAAAATCACCATACGGGCGGGTACGCCCATCATTTTGGCCGCATTGAAGGCCGCCATTCCCTGCTCATACGGGATGCGGTAGTCGCGTCCACCGTGCATGACCAGCAAGGGCGTATGCCAATTCTGAACGAGCTTGTGGGGCGAATTCGCATAGTGGCGGACCGCCTTGGGATGCTTGCTCCAGACCGAACCGATGCCCGGGCCGTCCGTATGGTAAGCCGCAGCCGCCCGGACCGAAGCCTTCTCCCCCACCACATCCTTGGAAGGGTAACCACCCGAATTGTCCCACTCCGGGAACCACATTTCCTCGGTCGTATAATACAGTTGTTCCTCATTGAAGATGCCGGCGTGCGCAATAAAGCAGTCGAACACATCCTGGTGAATCCCAGAAAGATAATATACGCTGTAGCCGCCGTAACTCGCTCCGCAGGCCGCCATCTTGCCGATGAAAGGCTCCTTCTTGAGCGCACGCGCCGCCGCGAGATAGTCCTGCATATTCAGGCCGATATAATCCCCGGAAATCTGCTCTTTCCACGCCTGGCCGAAAGCCGTCGTCCCGCGCCGGTTGGGCAGTACCACCACATAGCCCTGCTCCGCCATCAGACGGTAGCACCAGCGATAAGACCAATCCTGGCTGATGCTCCCCTGCGGTCCGCCCAAGGTAATCAAGATGGACGGATAGGTCTTGGACGCATCAAAATGCGGCGGATAAATCACCCAGGTCAGCATTTTTTGGCCGTCCACAGTGTCAATCCAGCGCTCCTCCACCTCAGGCTCGGTCATCGTGTCGAGGATGCGGCCATTGATGTTCGTCAGGTCGCGCACACGGCCGTCCGAGAGGTTCAACTCGCAAATTTCGAGCGGACGGAGCAAACTGTAGCGCGTCAGCAGCGCCTTGCCCTCCCCCACCGCGAAAGGCGTAAAGTAATCGTGCCAGTCATCGGGTCGTGTCAGACTGCAAATATGGCCTTCAAGATCCACGGAGAACACCCCTTGCAGGCCTCCCACTTGACTGGTGAAGCGGATTTCCCGGCTGTCTTCCGACCAGGCCAGGCCCGAAGCATCCCCATCAAAACCCTTGGTCAGTTCTTTTGTGGGTTGGTCAAGCAGGGACTTGGCCTTGGCTGTAGCCCCGGAACTGGCATCAATGCCGGAAGCAACCTTGCTGAAATGCGAGCCGACCTCTTTAATAAGTATCCGTTGGCGGTCGGCCTCATAGCCGTCCCGTTCCATACTGATCCACGCCAGATACTGCCCGTCCGGGCTCCAGGCCGGGTCGGTATCATAACCGCCGCCCTCATACACAGGAATCGTCTCCCCACTCTCCCGGTCATAGATATAAATGTCCGTGTTGGTCGAATAGGCATACGCCATTCCCGTCTTGCGCCGCACGCTGTAGGCAATCCGCTTGCCGTCCGGGCTACAGGACAACTGCTCAAGCCCCCCGAAAGGCTCGGTCGGTAGTTCGAAAGCCTTGCCTTCCTCTCCCAGGATGTCCACCGCTTCACCCACCTTTCCATCGGCAAAATCCGCCACAAAAGTATGGGGAATATTCACGGTCCAATGGTCCCAGTGGCGGTACATCAAATCATCCGTCATATAGGCATCCGCCTTGTCCAGATCGGCATACTTGTCCACCGGTCTGTCGGTTGGGCCTTT
>JAGCUV010000054.1 GCA_017962705.1 Bacteroidales bacterium | reverse complement strand
TCCCCCGACGGGACGGCCGGTATCGTCAAGGGGCTCCAGGAGGAGTTCCCGGAACAGTTGCACCTGATTGAAAGAAGCGGGAAACAGGGACTCGGAACGGCTTACCTGACCGGCTTCAAATGGTCCCTGGAGCACGGATATGACTACATCTTCGAGATGGATGCCGATTTCTCGCACAATCCGGACGACCTCCTCCGCCTGCATGCGGCCTGCGCCGAGCAGGGCGCAGACCTCGCCGTCGGCTCCCGCTACTGCCATGGCGTCAGTGTCGTGGACTGGCCCATGAGCCGGATCATCATGTCCTACTACGCATCGGCCTATGTCCGCGGCGTCCTGAACATGAAAGTGTTCGACACCACGGCCGGATTCGTATGCTATTCGCGGAAGGTCCTGGAGACCATCGACCTGGACGCCGTCCAGATGAAAGGATACGGCTTCCAGATCGAGATGAAGTACACGGCCTGCCGGCTGGGATTCAAGATCGTCGAGGTGCCGATCATCTTTACGAACCGGCAGTTGGGTACCTCCAAGATGTCCAGCGGCATTTTCGGAGAAGCCTTCTGGGGCGTGATCAAGCTCCGTTTCCGGAAATTCACTTCCAGATAGCGAAAAAGGCTGGCCCCGGGGCCAGCCTTTTCTGTCCTACAGCACCAGGACGGCGCCGCCGCCCGGCGCCAGGTGCACTTTCCAGAAACCGTTCAACGACACTGTTTCGTGCCGATAATCCTGCGCCTTCCGATCCGCGTTGACACCATCCACATACACCTCACCCTGCTTGGCACCGACACCCAGACGGGATAAGTCAATCACAAGATTGCGCTCATCCCAGTTTCCAAGGGCGCCGACATACCACTTGGACCCACTTCTACGGGCGATTACCACGTATTCAGCAATCTTGCCCTGCAGGGCAATGGTTTCGTCCCAAACTGTCGGGATGGAGGCAATAAAAGAGGTACATTCTTCTTCCCGACGATAATTGGAAGGAGAATCGCAGAGCATAGTCAGCGGCGCATCGAAGACGATGTACTCGGCGAGTTGATGGCAGCGGGTCCCCTGGGACATCGGTTCCGAATTGCATGGATAGTAATTGGAACGGGTGGCATTCCGCATCGCACCTTGGGTATAATCGGCAGGTCCAGCGACCAGGCGGGTAAAAGGCACCGTAACGTCATAAGTTACTTGATCCACTTCCGGACCACTCCATTTCATCTGCTCCAGGCCATGGATTCCCTCGAAATTCATAACATTCGGATACGTCCGTTGTAGGCCTGTGGGCTTGTAGGCGCCATGGAAGTCCACCAGCATGTGATACTTCGCGGCGGTGGCGGCCGCTTTCTCATAAAACTTCACCATCTGGTCGTCGTCCCGGTCCATGAAGTCGATCTTCCAACCCTTGATGCCCATAGCCGAATAGTGCTTGCACACGCTTTCCATGTCGCGATTGAACGCCCAGAAGCCAGCCCAGAGAATCAGGCCAACGTTCTTTTGCTTCGCATAGTCGCACAGCATCGGAAGATCGATTTCCGGGACAACTTGCATCAGGTCCGCCTGCTTGTTAACGGCCCATCCTTCGTCCAGGATGACATACTCTATGCCATGCTCGGATGCGAAGTCGATGTAGTGCTTGTAGGTGTCGTTGTTGATACCGCTCTTGAAATCGACTCCAGAGATATTCCAGTCATTCCACCAGTCCCAGGCCACCTTACCCGGTTTCACCCACGACCAGTCGCCACCAGCGGCCGGGGCCGCCAGACGCCAGGTCAGGTCGCTTTCAGCCAACTGGCGGTCCTCCTTTGCAATGGCGATGACGCGCCAGGGAAAGGAATGCGGCGAGGTAAGCTTAGCCAAGTAGTTGTGGCGGGACCGGACGAGACCTTGCAACTGGTTGTGACCGCCTTGGTCCACCTGGGCGGGACTGCCAGCAAAGACACCACGGAGCGCACGTCCTCCTTCCTGGTTGCAAAGGTACATACCCGGATAATCCCGGAGGTCTGCCTCGGTAATGCAGAGCTTGATGCCATTCGCGGCCTCTACGGTAAGCGGCAGGAAAGAGAGCCGGCCCTTCTCCCACTTTGAAATGAGATGGTGCGCATATGTATTCTCGAACGAATTGAAATACTGCGACTCGAAAGTGGAATAATCCCGTGCCACATAAGGAACGTACGCCGGGTAATCATATGGGAATGCGAATTCAGCCTGCTCATAAGCGACGGCAAACTCGCCAGCCTTTCCACCGGCCACGAAGCGATAGGCAACGCCATCATCATATGCACGAAATACGATACTGTACGTATCCGTAGATAGAGTCATCTCATTATAACAGTCGCGGACCTGGGCCCGCTTGAAGTTTCTGGCAGGAATCGTCTGGTCCACACGCTTGATGGTGGATTTGAAATTGCTTTTTCCACCGTACATATAACCGCCGATCAGCATCATTGAAATCCGCGAAGGGGCCAAAAGCTTCACCCCCTCCCTTTCGATGGAATAAGAGACGTGCTCCCCACTGTTCACCGTGACTACGATCTTGCCGTCCGGAGACTTCACTACAAACTCTTTCGCTTGCGCTACACAGGCCGCCAGCAAGGCCGCCATGAACAATACAATCTTTGTCATCTGTCTCATTGTTTACTTATCAATCTCAAACCGATGCGGTTCCGTTCCAGGTCCACGGAAACGACCTCCACCAGGACATGCTGGTGCAGTTTCAGAATCTTGGAAGGGTCCGCCATGCCGCGCACGCCCATCTTGGTGGCGTGGATGAGGCCGTTGTCATGCAGGCCGATGTCCACGAAGGCGCCGAAGGCCGTCAGGTTCGTCACGATGCCCGGCAGTTCCATCCCGACCTTGAGGTCGTCGATCTCGTGGATGTCGTCCGCGAAGGAGAACTCCCGGACCTCGGCGCGCGGGTCGCGCCCGGGCTT
>JAGCUV010000053.1 GCA_017962705.1 Bacteroidales bacterium | reverse complement strand
ATATAACGTTGATAAAGTTGCTGTAAAATGGTGTCCGGCACGCTGGCCATCAGCCTCACGCGCGGCGCCGGGGCAGCCGCGGAGGCGTTTGCGGGTGCGGTGGCGGAGGCGCTACCGTCACGGCCGGCACGATGGCCGTCATTTGCCGTGCTGGCATCGGCTTCTTTGCGGATATCCAGAAAGCGGCGCGCAACGGCAGGCGCAGGATCTATCAGGTTGAAGTCCGTCTGCGGCGCCAGCTGCGAAGCGACGCAGGCAATGGTCTGCGACAGGAACGGATAGTGGGTGCATCCCAGCACAATCGTGTCGGCGCCCGCCTCCACCAGGGGGCGTATGCTCTCCCGCACGACAGCCTCCGCGTGCGGACCTTCCAGACAAGCCGACTCTACCAGTTCCACAAAGCCCTTTCCCACCTGCTCGACCACCTTGACATTGTCGGCATAGCGATTGCGGATGAGGTGGTACTTCTTTCCTTTAAGCGTCCCCTCGGTAGCCAGCACCCCGACAACGCCGCTGCGGGTGAGGGCGGCCGCCGGCTTGACAGCCGGCTCCATCCCCACGAAGGGGATGGCGAATTTCGCACGCAGGTGCGAAATCGCGGCCGCCGTCGCCGTATTGCAGGCGACTACGACGACGTCGCAGCCTTTCGCCAGCATCATCGCGGTGATTTCATCGGCCCTTTCACAGATATATTCGGGCGATTTTTCCCCGTACGGACAATGCGCATTGTCCGAAAAATAGAGATAGTCTTCCCCGGGAAGCACCTTCAGCATTTCCCTGAGGACGGAGAGTCCGCCGCTGCCCGAATCAAAAATTCCTGTCATAGGCTACAAACTTACGAAAAAATAACTACATTTGCCAAAATGATTGAATGAAATTATGAAGCATCTTCTTTTTATGAACCTCGGAACCGGTGAAATCATCCTGATTGCCCTGGTCATCCTCCTGCTTTTCGGGGCCAAACGCCTTCCCGAACTCGCCAAATCCATCGGCAAGAGCGTGAAAAGTTTCAAGTCCGGCCTCAACGAGGTGGAGAAAGAAATGATGGATGAGGACAAGAATACGCCCAAAAGCAGTACCGACGCCTCCAAAAAGAATCCGACCGAAGGTAAGTCTTCCGACGAAGAATAATCTTCATTTATGACCTTCTGGGAGCATCTGGAGGAACTGCGCTGGATGTTTATGCGTATGTTGGCGGCCGTGGCGATCAGCCTCGTGCCGTCCTTCATTTTTATGCCCTGGATTTTCGAGCACATCGTGATGCGCACGGCGGTCAGAGGAGGATTTGACATCATCAACATCGAAGTCACCTCCCAGTTCTTCACCCATATGAAGATGTCCGTTTACATCGCGATTATCGCCGTATTCCCCTACCTGTTGTTTGAATTGTGGAGATTTATCAGCCCCGCCCTGTACGCACAAGAGAAAAAAGGGGCGAGCAAAGCCTTTCTGCTGGGCGGCTCCTTATTTTACATCGGATGCGCGGTGGGATATTTTGTCGTCTTTCCCGTCACTTTCCGCTTTCTGGCCGGCTATGAACTCTCCCCGATGGTCCACAACACCATCAACCTGAATTCCTACACCGGCCTGTTCAACTCCATCATCCTGCTATTCGGGCTCTGCTTTGAACTGCCGATGCTCCTGTGGCTCCTTTCCCTGTTCGGAGTCATCAACCGGGGCTTCCTGAAGAAATTCCGCCGTCACGCCATCGTCGCCATCCTCATCCTCGCCGCCCTCATCACGCCTACCGGCGACCCCGTCACCCTCGCCATCGTCTTCGCCCCCCTCTACCTGTTATACGAATTCTCCATCCTCCTCGTCAAACCTGAGCAGAAGGACTGAAGTTCTCCAAGGAGAGCGGTGGATGGGATGCAACCACGAAAAAAGTCTGTTAATTCGGGAAGTTTTCTTTGAAGTCGAGGTAGGTACATTCGAAGGATCCGGTGGCATTGCCGCCCGCCTCGCCCAGGAAACTTACCTCAACGGGATTGACAGGCCCGATACCCAGTTCTTCCCACTTTTTGAAGTGCGCGGAGATGTGTATCCTCCCTTGCTGACGGGACGACTTCCGGATGCTATAAACCTGCATAAAGGAGGAGGTACCCGTAACGCTCGCCGCATTGGAACGCCAAACCGTATAAATGTCATACGTCGCACCATTGACCGTGATTTCACCCTTTTTGGTGCCGCCAGAAACGACGGGGCTCGAGCCAAACCAATCCTCCACGATGAAGAATTCCATCTGCGGATCAGCCGTCCAACCATAAGCACCTATGTAACTGAACGACGCTCTGCCTGATTTCTCCTCCTTGTAATCCAGGACATAGTTCTTGGTCTTATGGTCGACGCCCGGGCCGGCGGGGCTCCCATAACGGTAGCCCACCCGCACCAGAAAGTCTGAGGCATTGGTGAAAGAACACTCAAAAGTCCCATTGTTATAATAAGTCATCGTCCCATTTTCGCTTTCCTTCCAGAATTCATATTTGTAGGGCGTACCGCTGATATCGCCGGTCTGATTGCCGTTAACTGTTCTGCCGACTCCGCGCTCGGATGCCGGATAAGACGCGGGCTCCGCATCGTCTGCAGAATCAGGTTCAGGATCAGGCTCGGGTTGGGGCTCCGGCTCAGGAACCACCTGTCCCTGCTGCTCTCCGGAAGCAGTACTTCCGTTATCCTTGTTGCAGGCAAGCATCATCAAAGCGGCAGACGCGCCAAGAAGCAAAAAGATTTTCGCTTTCATATCCATTCAAAATTAGCAAGTTATTTCTTTACAATCCGATGGTCTTGAAGAAGTCGTTGCCCTTGTCGTCCACCAGAATGAAAGCGGGGAAGTCCTCCACGCGAATCTTCCAGATAGCCTCCATCCCCAGTTCCGGATACTCGACGCATTCGATGCTGCGGATACTGCTTTGGGAGAGCACCGCGGCTACGCCGCCGATGGTACCCAGATAGAAGCCTCCGTGCTTCTGGCAAGCGTCCGTCACGACCTTGGAACGGTTGCCCTTGGCAATCATCACGAGGGATGCGCCGTGGTCCTGGAACTCATCCACGTACGGATCCATACGGTTGGCCGTCGTGGGGCCCATCGAACCGCAGGGATATCCCGCCGGCGTCTTGGCCGGGCCCGCATACAGGATGGGATAATCTTTGAAATACTGCGGCATCGGTTCTCCGGCATCCAGACGGGCCTTGAGTTTGGCGTGCGCGATATCACGGGCCACGATGATGGTGCCTTTGAGGTTGACGCGGGTGCCGACGCCATATTGGGTGAGGGCTGCGCGTACGGCGTCAATGCCCTTGTCCAGGTCGATTTCAATGCCCTTGGGGCCTTCGCCGGGCCGGCGGAGTTCTTCCGGAATGAGTTCCGAAGGATTGGCGTCCATCTTCTCGATCCATACGCCATCGGCGTCAATCCTGGACTTGATGTTGCGGTCGGCGCTGCAACTTACACCCATACCGATGGGGCAACTGGCTCCGTGGCGGGGAAGACGCACCACGCGGATATCGTGGGCCAGGTACTTGCCGCCGAACTGCGCGCCCAGACCGATCTTCTGCGCCTCCTTCAGGAGTTTTTCCTCGAGGTCGATGTCACGGAAGGCGCGGCCGGTTTCATCCCCGGTAGTGGGAAGATTGTCGTAGAACTTGATGCTGGCCAGTTTGACCGTGAGCAGGTTCTTTTCCGCCGATGTGCCGCCGATGACAAAGGCGATGTGATAGGGCGGGCAGGCCGCCGTACCCAGGGAACGCATTTTTTCCACCAGGAAAGGAATGAGGGTGCCTTCATTCTGGATGGTGGCCTTGGTCATCGGGTAGAAGTAGGTCTTGTTGGCGCTGCCGCCGCCCTTGGCCACCATCACAAAACGGTACTCGCAGCCACGGGTGGCCTCGATGTCAATCTGGGCGGGGAGGTTGCACTTGGTATTCACCTCATTGTACATATCCAGCGGTGCATTCTGGCTATAGCGGAGATTCTCCTGGGTGTAGGTCTCGAAAACACCGAGGCTGAGGGCTTCCTCATCCTCGAAGTCCGTCCATACCTGCTGGCCATTTTCACCGTGAATGATGGCGGTGCGGGTATCCT
>JAGCUV010000052.1 GCA_017962705.1 Bacteroidales bacterium | reverse complement strand
TGTTCCGCCCTGATGGTCGATTTCTTTAAGGAGTTGCGCTGACAGCCGGAGCAGCCGGCGCTGCGCTGATTACCACTGCAAAGATTCAAGCACACGGGCCAGTTGGTCCGGGCAGGATGTGCCTCTGCGGCCGCAGGGGAGTCCTCTGAATTTGGCGATGACATCGCTGATTTTCATTCCATTGGTCAAAAGGGCCACGGCACGGGCGTTGCCGGGACATCCACCGGCAAAGTGAAAATCTTTAAGCGTGCGGTCCTTGATGACAATATCCAATTCCAATTGTGAAGGACACACTTTCTGCGAAGGTGTGACAACAAGGCTGCGAACGCCATCGTGGGTCTTATCTGAAACGATAGACCAATCTTCCGGTTTGGCGGAACTCTTGCTGGAGGAAAAACCTTGCGCGTGGGAGGCTGTTTCCCCCAAAGCCAGGGCGCCCAGACCCATCAGGCTGTTTTGAATAAATTTTCTTCTGTCCATAAGCGGGAAAGAATTGCAAAAACCGAGCCGTCAGAATCCGATGAAAACCAGTTGGACGATGATGAACACGGGAAGCAAAATGCAGAGGGAGAACTTCACCATATAGCCAAAAAAACTCGGCATTTCGACGCCTTCCTGCTCGGCGATGGCCTTGACCATAAAGTTGGGCCCGTTGCCGATATAGGTGAGGGAGCCGAACATGACAGCCCCCAATGAGATGGCTTTCAGAACAACGGGGGAGATGCCGGCGACAGTAAGCCCTTCAACGGGTGCAATACCGGTAGCCACCTCGTAAAATGCGACAGCGGTGGGGGAGTTGTCCAGGAACGAACTCAGCAGACCGGTGGCGTAAAAGAATTCCCAAGGCTCGTTTATGCCCACGCTGGCGGCGTGGATATTCAAGTAGATCATAGCCGGCGTCATCGTGACGAAGATGCCGACAAAGAGAATGGCGACTTCCATAATGGGCTCCCACGAGAAATGATTGATCGTGCGAATGGCCGGAGCGGTTGTTTTGAGGGAGAGGATGATGACCACGACGAAAATGAACTCGCGTAAAAATCGGAGAACGCCGCCCTTCATCGCCGGAATGTAGCCTTCGTTGATGAACATCACGGCAAGGATAATGATGAGCAGGTAAAGAAAATTGACTTTTCCTTTGAAGCGGATGGGGGAAACCTCCTGCAAGTCGCGCTTTTTGTTTTCCAAAGGTTCCTTTTTATAATAATAGCGGTCAATCATATAGTAAATAGCCAGCAGAAGCACTCCGAGGGCCAGCCATTGGGGAAAGAGTTGTGTGAACCAGAGGAACGGAGTTCCGCGCAGGTACAGCAAAAAGAGCGGGGGGTCACCCAGCGGGGTGAGGATGCCGCCGCAGTTGGCCACCAAAGCAATGAAAAACAGGACGGTATGGGTGCGGTATTTGCGCTGGCAGTTGGTCTCCAGCAGGAAACGAATCAGCAGCATCGCCGCGCCGGTCGTTCCCATCAGGGACGCGAGAAAATAGCCTATTGCGAGAATGCCGGTGTTGATGCTGGGTATCGCCGGCAAGTCGCCCTTCACATGGATGCCTCCCGTCACGACGAACAGCGTGAGCAGGAGCATGATGAAAGGAATGTAGTCGAAGGCTACCTGATGAAGAACCGCTTTGCCCAAGCCCATAGCCACCAGCAAAATGACCGCCGGAACGGTGATGACGGCAGTCGCAATCAGTTTGTTTTTGTTGCTTTCCCAGAATTTCGGGAACAAAAGAGGTGCTACGGCTATGAGTAGCAACATCATGGCGAAAGGAATCGCCATCCAAAGCTGTACTTCCATAGGATTGATGATTGTTGAGATAAGAGGATTCGAACCTCTACAGACAGAACCAAAATCTGTAGTGCTACCATTACACCATATCTCAATTCCAAACCTCTCTGTAAGGCGATGCAAAGTTAAAAAATATTCTTATAAATCCCAATTCTTTTCTAACTTTGCAGAACTTTTATTTCTAATTCATAACTGATGAGAAAATTTTTCCCCATTCTTTTGATTCTCTGTGGTTTGGTGCAGCATGCGCAGGCAGGGAAGCCGTCTTCCGCTCTCTCCTTCGATTATGAATTGTTGAGCAACACCTATTTCGACAACCGGGAGAATGACATGACATCCACGCCGTTCACGCCCTCGTCCACGCTGTTTGGTGAGCAATTGACGCCCCAGGCGGGCCTGCGGGTGAAAGGGGACTCCACGGTGAACCATCGCTTTATGGTGGGCTTGGACGCCACTTTTTATTTCGGAATGAAGGATAAGCCTTTTGGGCAGATTGACAAGGTGCTGGCATATTATAAGTTCGATAAAAAGTTCCGTGGCGGCCGTCAGTTTACGGCTCTTGGGGGTGTGTTCCCGAAGACATATTACAGGGGAACCTACACACGCGCGTTTGTCAGCGATTCCTTGCGTTTTACCGGACGCAATTGCCAGGGACTGCTGATTTCCTACGAGTCTCCCCAATTCTTCGGAGAAATCATCTGCAACTGGATCGGCATCAAAAATGGAACGACGCGCGAGCGTTTCCAGATATGGTCCTCTTTCCGTTATGATTTCCTACCTTGGTTGCGCCTGGCCGCTGACATCACGATGGACCACTATGCTTGCAGCGATGTGGCGGATAATGTGGTGGATAATTTCCTGCTGCGTCCTTATCTGGGCTTTGATTTTTCTTCGCTGGTCCCTATGCAGCGTCTGTATGTCGATATCGGTGGCTATGCTTCCTATCAGCGCGACCGTCGTTTCAAGCATGTGTACTGGCCGGGTGGCGTTGAAATCAATGCCGAAATCCGTCACTGGAACGTAGGCATCCGCAACACCTTGTATGTGGGAACGAACCTCGAACCCCTCGGGGAGATGATTGACCCTACGGGTACGCGGTATGGTCACCGCTTGTACCTGGGCGAGCATTATTATCGTGTGCGCATGGACGGGAGCGCCGATCGGACGATGATGCCTTACGACCGTCTGGAGATTTTCTACGAGCCCGCCTTATGGCCGGGTCTCAAACTGGATATCCGCTGCGTCTTCCACTTCAACGGTCCTTTGAGCGGCACGCAGCAGATCATCGGTCTGAAGGCAGATCTCAACAAGATCTTGAAGAAATGATAAAGAATATTGTCTTCGACTTCGGGAGCGTCCTGGTGGAATGGGATCCGCACTATTTGTACGATCCCTATTTCGGCAGCCGGGAGAAGGCGGATTGGTTCCTGAAGGAGATTTGTCCTTATTCCTGGAATATCCTGACGGATGCCGAACTGACTTTTCCGGAAGCCATCGCCCAGCGAGTCGCGCTCTTTCCCGAGTGGCGCAAGGAAATCGAGATGTACTACGAGCAGTGGATCAAGATGATCAATCCCGTGCCCATCGCCGGAATGACGGAGTATGTGCGGGAACTGAAAGCGCGCGGCTACAAAACCTTCGGCCTGTCCAACTGGAACAAGGATACTTTTGCGCAAGTACGCCATCGGTTCGAGGTTTTCGATATCCTCGACGGGATGGTCATTTCGGGACAGGAGGGCGTCAAAAAGCCCGATCCGGCCATTTTCAAGATTCTGCTGGATCGTTTCGGCCTCAAGGCCGAGGAGTGCGTCTTCATCGACGACAGCGACAGGAATGTCGATGCGGCCCGATCCCTGGGCTTCACCGCCATCCGCTTCACCGACCGTCCCGCCCTCGAGCCCGTCCTCGAACCGTTGCTCGGGTAGGGGGCGCGAGCACGTGGCTGGCCAAGTTGCCAAATGGATTAGGTCCAAATGCCCAAATGGAGACTGTCCGGACCCTTGTCGTGCCTCTTGGGCTCTCACGCGGAGGGCGTCGATGATTTCGAGAGGTACGCACTTCGTGCTATCCTTCCCACGCCTCTCTCACTTCATCATCCGCCCCTCCGTTTCCGCAAAGTCTCTCACGCCCACACTAGCGGCTTCGCCCTCTGGGTACTGTCAGTAGTCTCCATTTTTTGCCGAGACTGCTGACGGTCTATGGAATGTTCCCGTTCTGGAAGCCGGGTGTGTCCAGTCCCAGATGCTGAATAGGGACCGGGCACGCTCTCGTAGGGGGGTATCCACGCCGACCTGCGTTCTATGGGCCTACGGGGCACATTGGCGTGGATGAGTGTGCTACTTTTGCTTCGGGCAGTCGTTTCTCACACCACAAATTATTCTCAAAATCGCAAAGAATTCGGAAATAATTTCATAATTTTGCTCTTGTCAAGCAAGACGGTCGTGGAATCGGCCGTAAATGAAATAAGGAGCATTATGCCGTTCCTATTCTAGGACGCCGCTCCCTTCACAATATAATTTTCATAAATTGGGCAATTTCCTGTTGCTCTCATATAAAGTCTTTAATACAAAGCATTATTATAGTCACCATTATGGCAGATGATAATCCAATAAATTTAACTGGAATTGATATTCCGCAGGGAGATAGTTGCGAAGATATCAAAAAGCGAAAGCAAATCATTAAGGATTTCTACGCATTATGGAATGCGGCACATCCGGATAAAAAAGTCTGGAATAAATCATTGCAGGATTATATTTATGTGAAGTACCAATCTATAAACGAAACAACTGGCCATGCTGCTCTCTCATATAAATCTACGATGGCCGTTTTCCATTTAACAGAAATTCTCTCAAACGCATCTGTCTCACAGAAATGGGCACCTAAACGAGATGATAAAAACCAAAAGCCATATTCCAAAATGATTTTGATGAGATGGAAAACATATAGGCTTATTGTTGGGCTTCAAAAGTCCAAGAGTGAGTATGTCCAGTATTATGTCGGCAGTATACAATAAAAGCCGCCAGGCAGCGACTTTTGAAATGGGGCTCGGATCAAATTTCTTTGAAAAGGTTGTCGTCCCTTACTCGAATTCCCCTTTGACGAATCCGCTGCAAAGATAGGCACTTTTTATTAAATGACAAATTATTTTGACCGAAAAAAAGAGGTCGACTAAAAAGGGTCGGCCTCTTTTTGTTTTCGCCAGGCTCCGCTGCGGCGGCAGCTTGCCTCTTCGAGGACTCCGCTCACTTCGTTCGCTTCGGCCCCTCCCATCGTCATCTTCGTCATCGCTTCGCGATAAC
>JAGCUV010000051.1 GCA_017962705.1 Bacteroidales bacterium | reverse complement strand
CGGCTATCTTGACAACCTGAGCCTGCATTATGACAACGAGTGTGCCCGGCACAAGATGCTTGATCTGATGGGGGATTTGCGGTTGTGCGGCGGTTTTCTCAAAGCCCGCGTGAGCGCCGTGAAGACCGGGCATTTTGTCAATTCCCAGGTCTCCCGTTTGATTATCGAATCCAAATTATAAATTATGTCAGCTAAGATTCATCCTTTGGCCACCGTCCATCCCAATGCCAAACTCGGCGAGGATGTCGAGGTCGGGCCTTACGCTTATATTGACGAGTTTGTCACCATCGGCGACCGTTGCAAGATTCTGCCGCACGCTACCATTTTCAATTATGTGGAAATGGGTGAGGATTGCAGCGTGTTCCCCGGTGCGGTCGTAGGCGCGATTCCGCAAGATTTGAAATTTGACGGCGAAGTGACCTGGGTGAAAATCGGCAACCGTGTCAATATCCGCGAATGCGCGACCATCAACCGGGGCACCAAGGCCAGCGGCAAGGGTGTCACCACCATCGGCGACGACGTCCTGCTGATGTCCTACACCCACGTGGCACACGACTGCCGGGTCGGCAACCACTGTATCCTGGTCAGTTATGTGGGCATCGCCGGCGAAACGGACGTGGACGACTGGGCGATTCTCGGTGGCGGTACCGTCGCGCACCAGTTCAGCCGTATCGGCAAGCACGCGATGATTAGCGGGGGGAGCAAAATCAACAAAGACATCCCGCCTTATTCGCTTTGCGGTCGCGATCCCATCTCCTTTGCCGGGGTTAATATTGTCGGTCTGCGCCGTCGCGGGTTCTCTTCCGAGCAGATTCGCGAGATCAAGGATATGTACGATATGATTTACAACAGCGGGATGACTGTCTCCGACGCTTGCGCCAAGATTGAAATCGGATTTGCGCCCAGCGAGGAAAAAGACACCATTCTCAAGTTTATCAACGGCTCCAAGCGCGGGATTGTCCGTGGTATTGGAGCAGGTACCAAAGGCGATTTGGATTAATGAGCCTCCTGCTGTCTACGGCTTACCTTCCGCCTGTGGATTGGTTCGCCGCCGTTGCGTCAGACGCTTCCCTTGCCGGTGAAATTTCGCCGGCAAGTGTTGTTTTGGAAGCCTGCGAACACTATCGCAAGCAAACCTGGCGCAACCGCTGCGCCATCCTGACCGCCTCCGGCAAGGAAAACCTGCTGATTCCCATCGTGCATGCGGCAGGGGAGGCCTTCACCGCTGATGGCGCAGCCGCTGGGGTGGACCGCAACGTGTCGCACATTCCTATTCGGGATGTCCGCATTGACTATTCGGTGGATTGGGTGCGCGCCCACGAGCAGGCCATCGCCTCGGCCTACGGGACTTCCGCCTACTTTGAATACTATAAGGATGAACTGTTCGCTTTGCTGGAAAGTGGGGAGAGGGGGCTGTATGCGTTCAACCACCGTCTGATCAACTGGCTGCTGGCCAAACTGCACCTTCCCGCCTCCGTCGTGGACAGCCGGGAGTTTGTACGTCCGGAGCCCGGTCCGTCTTCGTGGGATGCCCGCCCGGCTGCCGACTGCGCTCCGTTGGACTTGCGCGAGCGGCTGCATCCGAAAAAAGCCCCCCTATATCATTGCGGGAGGCCTTATTATCAAGTATTTTCTGCTCAATTCGGATTTGTGGAAGGGCTTTCCATCGTCGATCTACTTTTCAACGAAGGACCGGATAGCCTGTCTGTTTTGTCTGCCATGCGGCCCTCAATGACGTTGCCGGCAGATGAGGCCTCCGGCGACTAGAAGCGCCAGCCGACCGTGACGGCTGCCGTCCAGAGCGTGCGGTCGATGACATATTCGGGGGCGACGACTACCCTCTTGCCATCTATGTCGTGCATGTCGTCGTAGGGATAGAAGAACCCCGTCGAAAAGACACGGGCCGCCACCGCCACATCGGCAAAGAAACTGCCTTTTGAATTGAATCCCAAACCGAAACTGAAGGTGTTCTCGCCGTGTTTTCCCCAATTGGCAAAATGATTGACGGGCAGGTGGTTCCTGCTGTCGACGCCCGCCAGGGAAGGGTTGTTGGTGAGGATGTAACCCAATCGGGCGGAAAGCGCACTGTTGATGCGGGCTTCCGCGCCGAAACGCAGGCTGTGTCCCGTTCCCAGGCCGGTTTTTATATCCTGGTTGCGCCCCAGCCAGTCTTCCGCATCCACTTTGTTGTATTGGAAGACCATGTCGCCATACGGGCAGAACTCGTAGTCCGCGCTGAGGACAAATCGCTTGGCGATAATGCCGGCGACGCCGAAATTGGCCCGCATCGGGATGCGCAGGGTATATCTGTTCTGGAAGTTCCCCGTGCTGACATGGGTGCTGAACATCGCGTTATCGAACGTGCTGTTGGCGGACGCTCCGTAGTTTTCCGTAATCTGCATGTTGCCGGGCAGTTGGACGGCCGCTCCGAAACGCAGCCAGGGTGTCGGCACGTAAATGACGCCGAACTTACAGTAGAAGCTGCTGCCCGACATGGAGATGTTATAATTGTAACTCCCGTCCCGCCAGAAGGTGTGGTAGGTGACGCCGCTGCTATTGGTGAAAGAAGCAGGATAGCGGGTGGGATCAACCGCCGCCTCTTTGAAATAGTCATTGTACCTGCGGTTGAAACTCGTCAGGCCGATGCTGGCACCCAAAAATACTTTATCAATGAGATTGAATCCCAGGTTGACAAAGTATTCGTTCTTGCTGCCGGACACCTCGCGTCCCCAGTTCTGCTTGAGCATGCCGCCTTCGCGCATCGTAATGTTGTAATTCCCTTGCGCATCCGGTCCTTCAGCATTTTCCGTGATGCCCACATAGCGGTTGGTCTCGCCGGTGATGGGGGAGTAAAGAAAGGCTTTGTAGTTCAAGCACAAGTCGAAGGGAAAGCGGTCGTAGCAATCGCTTTTTTCCATATCTGCCGCCTCAATCCGCCAATCTGTCGCGGCTTGCGCCTGCGCGCCGAAAAAGGAACTTTCGTTGGTGCGTCCGCCCAACACGGATTGTTCGGTGAAAGTGTTGCTGATATTGGACACGACCCCGATGTTGAAACCCTTCAAGATGCTGTTGCCGGTGCCGAAGTTGATGTTGAAGGCGACATTGGGCAATACAAATTCCGCTTTGTTCTGATCTACGCGGACGCCATTGTAATAATTGGTGGATCGGCTGTTGCTGGAACTGATGTTGATGCCGGGGGTCATGGTGATTTGGCTAAAACCTGAAACTGCGGAGCCGGCCGGATTGATGGCAATGCTTCCGAGGTCTCCGCCGAGGGCCGTGAACGCATTTCCCATAGCGATGGTGCGCGCGGTGCCTCCGTAATGGTTCTGTCCGATGGTCAGGGCGTCTTCCGGCGTCTGTGCGGATGATTTCAAGGGAAGTAACAAAGTTGTTATAGCAACTAATATGCTAACGGTTAAAATCTTTTTCATGGTCGTAATGTTCAAAAGTGAAACTATCGACGGATGCCGCCGGAATGGCCGTTATAAGAGGAGCCTGAGCCTCCGCCACGGCTCCATCCACCGCCCGAAGAGGAACCTCCGCCGCTGTGGGACGAGCTGGAACTGCCGCCGCCCCACGAAGAAGAACCGCTGCCTCGGTTCCAGGAGGAACTGCCTGAAGAGTGTCCGGAAGAAGAACTCCCGCTGTTCCAGGAAGGGCTGGCGTCCCGGCTCCAGCCGGGCTTGGTTGAGCTTCCCGAAGATGATCCGGTGGAAGACTTGTGGCCGCCTTCTCCGGTGGATGGCTTGTAGCCGCCGGAACGGGTGCTGCTTCCTATGCCGCCCTGGTTGCGGGGGCCGTTTGTATAATGGGTGGGAGCGCTCGGGACGATAATCCTCCCGGGACGGGGGCCGACGGGGCCGTAAGGATAGTAAGGTCTTCCCCAAGGCATATGGCGTCCCGGATAGCCCCAGCCGCAGTACCAGGGATCGCCCCAGTACCAAGGGTCGTGGCGCCAGGGACCGTAGCCCCAATACCAAGGGTCATTCCAATACCAGGGTCCCCATCCATATATGGGACGGCTCCAGGCAAACGGCCGGTACCAAGGGTCATACCATCGATAGAGGCGGAAAGGACTGTACCAGTCGTACCACAGGGGGGATGACCAGCGGTCAACGAAATAATAGTTGGTCACATCTCCCAGATCTTCCCGGGCGATGAGTGTGTAGCCGTCCAGGTGAAGGGATTCGGGAAAGATGGGGAAATACCGCACGGTGACCGGTTCGGACTCGGCTTTTCTATAGCCGGCGCCCCCTGCGTAAATGCCGTCGCTATACGTATAGTCATCGAAGGACAACTGCGTAAACGACCCGCAGGACGGAAGCATCATAGCGATGCAAGCTAAAATCATAAGCCTCGTTTTCATAGTTCAAAAAATTATGTATCTTTGCACCGCATTTGTGCGCTGCAATTGTCGTGCCGATACGACTGCAATGTTAGCAAGATTTTTTTTGAAAAACAAAGTTTTTAATGGCAAAAGAAGTTACCGGAAGGGAAGAAAACTATTCACAATGGTACAATGACCTCGTTGTGAAAGCGGATCTGGCCGAACAGTCGGCCGTCAGGGGATGTATGGTCATCAAGCCGTATGGCTATGCCATCTGGGAGAAAATGCAGCGCGTGCTGGACGATATGTTCAAGGAAACGGGCGTACAAAATGCTTACTTTCCGCTCTTTATCCCCAAATCCTTTTTCAGCCGCGAAGCCGAGCATGTCGCCGGTTTTGCCAAGGAGTGCGCCGTGGTGACGCACCATCGCCTGATGAATGATCCGGACGGGAAAGGCGTCGTGGTGGACCCTTCCGCCAAATTGGAAGAGGAACTCATCGTTCGCCCGACCTCCGAGACCATTATCTGGAATACCTACAAGAACTGGGTGACCTCTTGGCGCGACCTGCCCATCCTCTGCAACCAGTGGTGCAATGTCGTGCGCTGGGAGATGCGCACGCGTCTTTTCCTGCGGACGGCGGAATTCCTCTGGCAGGAAGGCCACACGGCCCACGCGACCGCCGAGGAAGCGCAGGCCAAGGCCCTCGAAATGGTGCAGGTGTATGCGGATTTCGCCCGCAACACCCTCGCGCTGCCGGTGGTGGTGGGGCACAAGAGCCCCAACGAGCGTTTTGCCGGCGCCCTGGATACGATGACCATCGAGGCGATGATGCAGGACGGAAAGGCCTTGCAGGCCGGTACCTCGCATTTCCTCGGACAGAACTTCGCCAAGTCTTTCGACGTGCAGTTCACCGGCAAAGACGGCAAACAGGAATATGTGTGGGCGACCTCCTGGGGTGTGTCCACCCGTCTGATGGGCGCGCTCATCATGGCCCACGGCGATGACAACGGCCTCGTGCTGCCGCCGCGCTTGGCGCCCATCCAAGTGGTGATGGTGCCCATCTATAAGAAAGAGGAGGAGATGAACGCCATTCTGGACAAGATGGCTCAGTTGAAGAAAGACTTCGAGGCGGCCGGGATTTCCGTGAAGGTTGACAGCCGCGATTCCCTGCGTCCGGGCTTCAAGTTTGCCGAGTGGGAACTCAAGGGCGTGCCCGTCCGCATGGCTATCGGTCCCCGCGATTTGGCTGCAGGAACGGTGGAGGTAGCCCGTCGTGACACCCTGACTAAGGAGTCGTTAAGTCTGGATGGGATAGTCCCCGTCGTAGCCAAGTTGCTTGACGATATTCAGGACAACATCTACCAAAAAGCGCTGGCCTTCCGCGAGGCGAATGTCCGCAAGTGCGACGATTGGGAGACCTTCAAGACTGAGATTCAGAAAGGGGGCTTCCTGCTCTGCCACTGGGACGGCACCGCCGAGACCGAGGAGAAAATCAAGGAGGAAACCAAGGCGACCATCCGATGCATTCCGATGGATTCTTATGTATGCGAAGAAGAGGGTAAATGTATCTATAGCGGCAAGCCGTCCGGTCGTCGTGTTCTATTTGCAATATCTTATTAGAAGACAATATGAAAAAGTTCTTTATCTTTAGTCTTGCTGCAGTGCTCTTTTCACTGTCGGCCTATGCGCAGGAAGCGTCTTCCGCGCAACAGGATGCCGTAGAAATCGCCAATACCGCGCCTGTCGTTCCCGAGAAGCCCAAACCCTCCGAGTTCTGGTATCTCGACTTCAATGGTGCGCTGAACTACGGTGGCACTTTCCACCAGAACTGGGCGGCCGGTGGTGATGAATTCTCGCACAATCTGCGCGCTTTCGTCGATGCCAACGCCAATTACAAAAAGGATGCGATTTTCTGGAACAACCGCCTCCAGCTGGACTTCGGCTTCCTCTACGCTTCTTCCAAACCCATTCTCCAAAAGAGCGATGATCGTATTTATCTCGAATCCAAATTCGGTTACAGTATCGGTGAAAACTTCTTCGTGTCTGCCAACTTCGATTTCAAGAGCCAGTTCGCAAAGGGCTATGACTATAAGACTCCCAGTGCAGCCATTATCGGAAGCTATCCCAATGAAGCTGACGGAACTCCGGCTACTGACCTGGAGCAACTCTCCAAGTCCGACCGTGTGAAAGCGTGGGAGGATGCCCGCGTGTTGAAATCCGACTGGCTGGCTCCGGCCTATACCAATTTGGCGCTGGGTGTGGACTGGACGCCGACCAACTGGTTCTCGATGTCCGTCTCTCCGCTCACTGGCGGCTTTGTCATCGTGAAAGATATTGAACTTCGCAAGGCTTATGGTATGAGCGCGGCAGACGAAAACGACACGGCTTATCAGCAGGCGCTGGCTGATTATGAGGCTGACAAGACCCGTGATAATCTCCTTGTTCTCGGCAGTTATCTCAAAGCTTCCCGTTTTGAACTGGGTGCCCAGATCAAGATGGACTTCAAGGTGACCATCAACGACAAGTTCAAATTCACCAGCCAGATTGTCGCTTTCACCGACTATCTGATGATGAACGAGAAGGATGGCGGTTACGGCCGTGTGGCTTGGGACAACCGCATCGATTTCAACCTGACCAAGTATATTTCCCTGAACTTTATCAGCAATATGTTGTGGGATAGCAAGGTCCGCATTGACAACAATGATGGTAGAGGCGAATTCTGCCCCGTTCAGTGGAAAGAGATGCTGGGTATCGGCCTGACTTACAAGATTGCCAACAAATAATGAAAATCCTCCTGGCGGTCAGTGGCGGGAAGGATTCGATGACGATGTCGGATCTGGCTTTGCGCGCTGCCGGCGGGGAGTTGATAGATGGATTTGAGCGATTCCGGGGCGCAGACTTCGGAGTCGCTCATTGTAATTTCCACCTGCGTCCGGGCGATTGCGATGCGGACGCGTCATTTGTGGAAGGCTGGGCGAAGGAAAAGGGGCTTCCTTTTCATCGGGCGGATTTCGATACCCTGGCCGTGGCTTCCGAGCGTGGTATCAGCGTGGAGATGGCGGCCCGGGAGCTTCGCTATGATTTCTTTGCCCGTCTTTGCCGCGATTTCGGCTATGAAGCCGTGGCGGTGGCGCACCAGGCCGATGACAATGCCGAGACGCTGCTGCTGCATCTGTTGCGGGGCTGCGGGCTGGACGGTGCCTGCGCGATGGCGCCCGAAAGTGTGCTGCCGGCGGGTAAAGCAATGCTGCTGCGCCCGTTGCTGGGCTATACCCGCGAGGAAATCAACGGCTACACCATCGTGCGCAGGGTGGCATACCGCGAAGACAAGAGCAACGCGGAATCGATCTATCAACGCAATTTGTTGCGCAACAAGGTTTTTCCTTTGTTCAGCAAAATCAATCCTTCAGCCGTTCAGACCCTGTGCCGGGACATCGAAAACTTCCGTCGCAGCCGGCAGGCGCTGGACTGGTATGTGCAGCAAACGCTGGACAAAGCGCTGGTGCCGGACGGTCCGAACGCCTCGGGTCCGGCTCCGGCTGTTGATACACCGATCGCCTGGCGGTGCGAGCTCTCGCTGATTCCCGGGGCGGTCCTCTCGGAAGTGCTTTTCCGCCTGCTCTCGGCTTATGGATTCGGCTCCGACACGGTGGATGCCGTGCTGGCTCTGACGAAAAGAGGGAGTGAGTGCACGAATGCAGCAGGCGGAGTTTTGACGGAAGGCAGACTATTTTATTCCGCGACACATATATTGCTGGTACGGGGAGGTTCCCTGCGCTTGCGCCCCAAAGATTACGCTGCTCCGAAGCCCGTCTGCGAGTCTTTTGACTGGCAGGAGGGGATGCCCCTCAAACAGCCTGTGGGCATGACCGCCGTCGATGCGGACGCGTTGCCCGAGGGCTGGATGCTGCGTCCTTGGCGGGAAGGGGACTGGATGCGCCCGCTGGGGATGGGCGGCCGCCGCAAGAAACTCAGCGACCTCTTCGTCGACCTCGGCTTCGACGCCTTCGACAAAGCCGACGCCTGGGTCCTGGCCTCACCCGACGCACCCTCCGAAGGGGCTCCCGAACCCGGCCTCTCCCGTTCCTCCGATGGGCTCGCTCCCGAACCCGGCCTCTCCCGTTCTTCAGAGGACGCCCGTTCTCACATCCTCGTCCTCATCGGCCGCCGCATCGATGAATCCGTCAAGATTGTTCCCGGCCGCACCCGCCGCTGCTGCCGCTTTGATATTTGACATCTATGGAAGGAAAGAAGCAAACAGCCGTCATTATCGGAGCGGGGCCGGCCGGGCTGACGGCCGCATACGAACTCCTTGCGAAGACAGAAATCCGGCCTGTTGTTTTGGAGGCGGACGAACTCGTCGGGGGACTCGCCCGGACTGTTCTCTATCGCGGAAACAGGATGGATTTGGGCGGCCATCGTTTTTTCTCCAAGAGCGGGGAGGTAATGGATTGGTGGTGCCGGATGATGCCTATCCAAGGAAAGCGTTCTAAAGACGACCTCCTGCTCGACCTGGACGACAAGATGCTCCCGACCAACGGACCCGACCCCGAGAAGGAGGATTGCGTGATGCTCAAACGCCATCGTGTAAGCCGCATCTTTTTCGCGCGTAAATTCTTTGATTATCCCATTTCTTTGTCCAAGGCCACTTTCGCCAATATGGGCTTCGCCCGTACGGCAAAGGCAGTCTTGGGCTACCTCGTTACTCTCTTGTACAAGCGTCCGGAGCGCTCTCTGGAGGATTTTTATCGTAACCGATTCGGCGGCCCCCTGTACAAAATGTTTTTCGAGGATTATACCGAGAAGGTCTGGGGAATTCATCCTTCCAAACTGGGTGCGGACTGGGGAAGCCAGCGTGTCAAAGGCCTGTCCGTCTGGGCGATTATCAAGGATGTGGCGGGCAGGAAGTTGGGCCGGAAGGGGAGCCGGCGGCAGGAGACTTCTTTGATACAGGAATTCATCTACCCCAAATATGGTCCCGGGCAGCTGTGGGAGATGGTGGCCGAGGAGGTGAAAACGCGCGGCGGAGAGATTTGTTTGCGGTCGGAGGTGGTAGGTCTTCTCACGCAGGCGGGATGCGTCGTCGGGGTGGAGTATAAAGATGCCGCCGGCTGCATCCATACGCAGGAATGCGACTATGTATTGTCTTCGATGCCCATCAAAGACCTTGTATCCGCCATCCGGGACGATGGCAAGCCGGAGGAAATCAGCCGTATCGCTTCCGAACTACCATACCGGGACTTCATTACGGTGGGGCTCTGCGTCAAGAAACTGAAAATCTCAAACGAGACCGCCATCAAAACTTGGCAAAACCGCGTGCCGGACACTTGGATTTACATTCAGGAGCGGGATGTCAAGATAGGCCGCCTGCAAATTTTCAACAACTGGTCGCCCTATCTCGTAAACGATTACGAAAATACAGTCTGGCTGGGGTTGGAGTATTTCTGCTCGGAAGGAGATGCTTTGTGGGAGATGGGCAAAGACGCCTTTGTCGGGATGGCTGTCGATGAACTGGCCCAAATCGGCATCATCGAGCGGGAAGATGTGCTGGATGCCTGCCACGTGCGCGTCAAGAAAGCCTATCCCGCCTACTGCGGGAGTTATTACAAACTGGGCAAGGTCAAGGCTTATCTGGATGAATGGGAAAATCTCTTTTGCCTGGGCCGTAACGGCCAGCATCGCTACAACAATCTGGACCACTCAATGCTCACCGCGATGAAGGCGGTCGAAGCCATCGCTACGGGAAGCAAAGACAAATCCGCTGTCTGGGCGGTCAATGCTGAAGAGGAATACTTGGAGCGCCGGCGGCCTTGATCTGCCGGGCCAGATCCATTCCTACATAGGTGTGCAGCGCCAGCAGGGCTACGGACAGGTACACGAAGGGGATGACATATATCCCGTTCAGGAAGCACATATAACTGATGAGCGATATGGTGATGTAAGCCAGTGATACGGGCGCTTTTGACGGCCGTTGCAAGGCATAGACAATGGCCAATATATCCAGCATAAAACTGTAGCGTTCGTGCATATGGGGGAGAGTGTAGATAGTAAGGCCTACGGAAAGCAGGGCGATGCTGATCATTATTTCCGGAGTCAGTTTGAAGGAACGCGTGCACAGTAGCCACGCAAAGATACCCAGAACCCCGAACGCGAAGTACAGGGCGAAACCGGAGATTTCCGGCATATGGTGCCAGTGATGCACATTCTCATCCAGCAGTTCATATAGGTTGGGGTAATTCATTGTCCCGAAGGGATATTCGCCCATTTGGATGAAATACACGCTCAGTAATTCGCCCAGCGGGCGGCCTGCTATCCAGGCGGGTATCTGGATGAGGAAAAACACGACGGGAATCCAGAGAAAATGCCAGGGCTTGATGGTCTTCCCTTTTACGCAAAGGATGATCAGGAAGGGGAGCAGAAAAACCGATTGCTGTTTGAAGGAATAGGCGATGCCAAACATTATGCAGCAGAGCGCACCCTTGTCTTTGAACAGGGACAGCAGGGTCATAATCAGGAAAAAGGCATAGGTCATATCGCAGTTGCACCACCAGGCGCTGTTGATGAGGATGGTGGGGCAGAGCAGGGTGAGGGCGAAGGCGGCGATGCTTTTGCGCGGGCTGCCGGTGAGTTGCCTGACCAGGAAGAACATCGCGATGCCGGCGGCGTAGTCGAAAATAATCGAGACAATCTTGATAGCGTAGAGGGAGTTGCTGAATCCGGAAACCAAACACAAAAGGTACATATAGGACGAGGTGTAGTCGGATACGCGGACGCCCAGGGAATTCCAGGCTCCGAGCTCCTGGATTTTACCCATCCATACGGACAGGCTGCAATACCAATCGCCCGATTTTATGGGGAGCAACTCGATTCTCGCCATCAGGGACAGGGCCAGTACGGCGATGATGAACAATATGTTGATAGTTTTTTCTTTCATGTTTTTACGGTTTCGGCGCCAAAAATACAAAAAAATTAGATAATAATTTGTTTATCTCTCATTTTACACTTAAATTTGCAGATGTACTTTTCAGAGGTAAACTATTGGTGTATATGAAGAAAATTATCATTACCGTTCTGTCTATCATTGTTTTCGCTGGGATTATTGTTATTAGTTGTGCTGATCCCAACGAACACGTGCCTTTGTTACCGTCCTCATCCTCACAAGAGTATTATTCTTCCTCTTCCTCGCAAGATGGTAATTCTTCCTCTTCCTCGCATAAGGGTAATTCCTCCTCGCAAGAGGGTAATTCTTCCTCGCAAAAGGGTAATTCTTCCTCGCAAGAGGGTAATTCTTCCTCGCAAAAGGGTAATTCCTCTTCGCAAGGGTATGGTAATTCTTCTTCGCAAAAGGGTAATTCTTCCTCGCAAGAGGGTAATTCTTCCTCGCAAAAGGGTAATTCTTCCTCGCAAAAGGGTAATTCTTCCTCTTCCTCAAAAGCATCCTTTGCAGCGGGCGTCGGTTCCGGTACGGACGGTTTTGTCGCTTTCGGAGCGGGGATCCTGGATTGCAACATCTGGCGGCCGATATACGACAACCAAATGGGCCGGGAGCAAGAGGTTCCTCTGGTGGTCGGTTCATACCGTGATTACAAGCCTTATACCGGTGAGGTGACTTGGACGGTTGAGCCCATTGGCGTGCTCGTTTTCGTCGAGGAGGCAGACTCCGTCATCCTGGAGGAAGGCAATGCCGCCCGGGGCAGTGTCGCCAAAATCCGGCCGGTCGCTACGGGTTCCGCCACGGTCTATGCCAGGGATGCTTATGGCAATCTATTGCAGCAAGCGTTTAAGGTGGTGGAGTATTACGATTACAATCCTGCTCGTTAGCCTCTAAATAACTTTCTTTTCAATGGGCTTTTCCGGCAAGGAGTAGTCTTTTTTGCTGAATGCCCGATAGGTTCCGTATCTTGGCTCGGGGCAGGGATGATAGCCGTACTCCTTCAACTTTTTCAGGCGCTGGCAGTCGTAACTGTTGACAAATACAAAGTCGGCCAGTCGGTTCTTGACGGCGTCTTCTTGGTTGTCGAGCATTGCTTGCGTGCATCCCGCCTGAAGCGCCCAATATTTGCAGGCCGGCAGGTCTTCGGCTTTGATGCCGTAACCGTGGTCGCCGCAGCCCCAGTATAATACGCGGGGATGATGCTCGCGGGCGACGAGTTCGATAAACGCCTTCGCCCTTTCGCGATGGATGTTCCTGTCGCGCCCGTTGAAATAATCATTTTTGTAAGTCCATTGGTTGGATATACCCAGAAAAACGATGGCACCCAGGAGAATCGGCCCGAAAACAAAGCGTTTCCAACCGAAGTCTTTGTCGAAACAGCGTAGAATCCCGAACATCGTAAATACCATCAGGGCGTTGACCGGGATAAAGTAGTAGGTCCTGGAATATCTTGACAGAAAGAGTAAAAACCAGGCCAACGCGGCAGGTGGGAACCATTCTGCCTTGTCGAGGGCGAAAATGGCGGTGATGGCTCCGGCTATCGCCAAAGACAGGTAGCCCATCATCTCATAACGCAGGAATTCGCCTTTGTCGTGAGAGCCGACGATGTTGTTGATGGTCGTGAAGGTCGTGATGAAGTATTCGTTGATGAATTCATCGGCGGCTCCCACCCACAATAAATAGAGCATCATCGGTCCGACGACGACGGCAAAGCCGGCCAGTGTCGCGCCGACAGCCTTGAAAAAGGATTTCCAGGTTTTCAGGGAAACAAGCATAGCGACAAGGAAGATGACCGTCATCGCCGCAATGCTGTATTTGATGAGAAGTACGGCCCCGAACGCGAATCCCCACCCGAAGAAACTGCCGCCTTTGCCCCACAGGGACCGGCAGGCCATCAGCAAGGCCAGCGCTACGAAGGGGAGGGCGAGGGCTTCCGATTTGTCGTCGAAAATGAGCAGGGGGATGAAATAGACGGCGTTCAGCAGGAGGCCGGTGAGAAATGATTTTGTCGGAGAGCCGGTGAGCAGCAGGCTTACCCTGAAAAGGATGAACGAGGTGGCCGTATAGGCGAGGGCGTTGATCCAGAATACCCCGAGCCAGGAGCGGGGCGAGAGCAGGTAGGCCAGCGCATAAAAAAGCCAGAGCAGGGGGCCTTTGGAATCTGCGAAATCAACATAGGGAATCAGTCCGTTCATCCAGGCCTTGCCGCCCATAAAGTACCAGGCCGAGTCGTGACGGATGTAGTCGTTGTGGGCGACCATATTGTCGTGCAAGGGGGAGTCGACGGAGGTCAGGAAAAAAGCGATGAAGGTAAACAGGCCGGTGAGCAACATCCAGAAAGGCGCTTGCGAAGCGAGTCCCTTCCAACTCAGCGCCAGCATTTTAAGCAAACTGTATTTGCTCTCCCCGGCGCCGCGTTCTCCCCGGTCGTAATATACGATGTCGGAGCCGAAGCCCAGCGTCGGGACAATATTGCGGATGAGGTCGCTTCGGGGCGTGGCTGTCTCCAAGAGTCTTTCCACGCAGCGACGGTCCATCAGTCGGAATTCGGCGTGGTCGATGATGTGGCGACGGTCGGCCAGGTGCATCAGCGCATAGAAAAGGCGGGCGCTGGCCTTCTTGAAGGGGGAGTCGTTGCCCCGGGATTTGCGCACGCCGTACACCACCTCTTTGCCCTGCCGCCATTTTTTGACCATTTCCGGGATGGCGGCCGGATCGTCCTGCAGGTCGGCGTCGAGGGTGATGACGGCATCCGCCCCTTGCTCCAAGGCGGCGCTGAGGCCGCCGAGAAGGGCTCCTTGCTGACCGGAATGCGCCAGAAGATGATGTCGGACCCGTCTGTCCCGGAAAGCCCCGATGACTTTCGCCGTATCATCCGTACTCCCGTCGTCGGCCAGGATGAGGGAGGTCTCCAGTTCATTCCCGTACTCGGCTTCAATGCCGTCAAGCACTTCCAGCATCCGGGGTACGGACAACGGAAGCATCGCGGCTTCATTGTAGCAAGGAACGACCAGAACAAGTTTACGCATCGGATGTTTTTGCAAAAATAATCATTCTTGACCGCCAAATGGGCCGCTAAAGGGGGCGGGTTACAGGATGTTCAGGCTCTGTTCTTTGATTTTTTCGAGTTCGTCTTTCATCCGGACGACGATTTTCTGAATCTCCGTGTGGTTGGCTTTGGAGCCGGTGGTGTTGATTTCGCGGCCCATCTCCTGGGCGATGAAGCCCAGTTTCTTGCCCGGCGCTTCTTCGTTGTCCAGAGTGTCGAGGTAGTAGCGGCAATGCTGGCGGAGGCGGACTTTCTCTTCGTTGATGTCCAGTTTCTCCAAATAATAAATCATCTCTTGTTCAAAGCGTTGCTTGTCAAGAGAAATTTTCAGTTCTTCGATTTTTTTGAACAGGTCTTCCCGGATGAATGCCACCCTTTCGTGGTCGTATTGTTCGATTTCATCGACCATAGCGAGGATGCGCTCCACCTTCTCGGTCACATCGTTGCGCAGGATGGCTCCTTCTTTCCGGCGGAAGGCGTCCAAGTGTTCGATGGCGCAGTCGATGGCCGCTTCCACCGTGCTCCAGTTGTCCTCCGTGATGATTTCCTGGTTCTTGCTGTCGACGACATCGGGCAGGCGCAGGACGGCGGCGAGCAAGGTCTCAGGATGGGCGTCGCCCATTCCCAAATTGTGGGCCAGGGATGCCAACTGGCGATAATACAGTTCTGCCAAAGCCGTGTTGAGTCCTTTGGCGCCGTCTTTGTCGTCGGGCTCCCAAGTGATATACAGGTCGATGGTGCCTCGAACGAGTTTTTGGGCCAGTTTCTTCCGCACTTCCAGGTCTTTGTTTCGCGGCAGCAGCGAACTCTTGATGGAGATGTCCGCGTTTTTTGCATTCAAAGTACGGATCTCGAAGATGAGTTTTCCTCCCTCCACGGAGGCTTCGCCCCGTCCGTACCCGGTCATAGATTTTACCATAGCGTTTCGATATTTCTTGCAAAAATAACCAATCCTTTTCAAATGAAGAGGAAAATTATGTAAATTTGTCACATTCTGCCGGAAAAAGAACGCAGTATACCCAAAATTGATGCCTATGGTACCTTGGAAGACTCTTTTCGTCGGGATGGCTTTGCTGCTGTCCGCTTTGCTCGCACAGGCGCAAAATGTCATGCAACGCGTTCCTGTGCAAAGCGTTCCCGCCGCCCGGGAAGCGGTGGTGGGGGTGTCAGCGGCCTATTTGCGGGTGGCGGCGGATTATGAGTCCGCGCTGGAGACGCAGGAACTGATGGGAACCGTCGTCAAGATTCTGGAAACGGACCGCTACTGGTGCAGGGTGGAGAGCCCGCAGCCCTACACGGCCTGGTGTACGGACAGGACGCTGGTTTTGATGACGGCGGATGAAATGGAGGCCTACAAGGCCGCGCCGAAATATGTCTGCATCGCTCCTATTTCCCGGGTCTTAGAAAAGCCGGCCAAGGATGCCGCCCAACTGTGTGATGTGGTGCTTTGCGACCATCTGCGCGTGGTATTTAGCGAATGTGGAAAGGGGAGCCCATCCGCCGAACAGGTGGCCGCTTGCTCGAAGAAAAACGCCCGTCCCTTGACCAAGGGAAAGTATGCCGCCGTGTTGCTGCCGGATGGCCGTCAGGGCTGGATGCTGAAAGACGAACTGATGGGCGAAGAGGAGTGGCTGGCGCAAGGGGCGGATTTACGCAAGGCGGACTTTCGCACGCTTGCGCCGGAGTCGACCGCTATGCCGGAGAAGGTGGCGGATGCGGACAGGGTGCGCGCAAGCCTGGTTTCCTACGCCAAGGGCTTTCTGGGGACACCTTATCTGTGGGGTGGAATGACCCCCAAGGGCTTCGATTGCAGCGGCTTGGTGCGGATGGTGTATCTGCGGTACGGCATTTTCCTGCCGCGCAACGCTTCGCAAATGGCCCGGCTGGGACGCGAAATCCCGTTGGCCGAGGCCCGCCCCGGCGATTTGCTCTTTTTCGGGCTGAACGGCCGTGTGACCCATATCGGAATGTATGTCGGGGGCGGACATTTCATCCATTCCTCGCACCTGGTCCGCATCAACGCCGTCGGCTACGACGCGCCCGATGCCTACGAAAACTGGTACAAGTTCCTCTTCTGCCGCAATATCCTCGATTGACCCGCCGCGTGAATAATATAGAGGTTTTTCCCGCTTCCTCAAAAGATGTGTAAAGACAGGCGTCACTACAGGCCTGTAGAATGATGCCTCGCTGCGCACACCTGCTTGGAAAAGGGGATGTGCGCACGGGACCTGCCCTACAGACCCCTCTACGGGGGTGTCCCGTTTCACATCATTTGACGAACTTGTTGTGGTGACGCTCGGGCCTTTCGGGGGCGAAAGGCCCGAGCACGAGGATATTTGTCAAGGGGTATCCAGGCCTACCTGCGTTCTACGCGTCTGTAGGGAACATTGCCCTGGATAGGGGTGGGTTCGAAGGGTGGGGGGTGTCCAGGGTGACCTGCGTTCTACGCGTCTGTAGGGAACATTGCCCTGGATAGGGAGTTTTCGAGACGCCTTTCGGCTTTCGTCGCTGTCTTTCGGATTCGTCGCAATGTGTTGGATTAGTCGCCGTCCAGGCCGAGGACAGAGTAAAGGAGGCGGACTGTCTGTGCCGCCGCCCGGTCGAGATTCACGGTCCCTTGTTCGTAGGCGCGGATGACGCGCAGGGGAATGCCGGTCCGCTCTGCGAGTTGCTGCTGGTTCAGGCCGGCGTTTTTACGAGCCAACTTGAAGGCTTGCGGGTAATGACGGGTGGCCAGCGTTTTTTCAGCGTACAGGACTGTGCGTGAAGGGTCGGCTTCGTGCAAAGTGGGATATCTTGAGTGTACTTCGGCGGCCGTGAGCCCGCAGCGTTGCAGTTCCATAAAGGATAGGTTGAGATGCCATTGCAGGTAGGCGAGGGACCATCCGGTCCAATAGGCCGGACTGCCGATGTCGATGCTGACACTTTTGACAGGCAGGGGGGCTCCGGTCTTCTCTGCAACGCGCAAAGCGAGTTCGATGCCGGAGAGTCCGCAGAGGTATTTGGGGTTTCGGCGTGAGAACTGCTGCGCGATGCCGCTGCTTAGAAAGCGTTCCCAAAACAGTTCCAAGTCTTCGCCGCAGCGTCCTACGGCGAAGTCGAGCATCGCTCCGAGGGAGGACATCGTGTCCTCCAGGTAATATTTATCGTAGGCGTGGGTCATCGTTTTGCCAGTTTTGTCTAATCATATCGACGATATAGACGGCGTCCGTTTGGGCGTCTTCCGCTTGGATGTCCCGAAATTGCTTGCGGGCCGAAGCGTCCCGGGCCATCCGACGGGGATAGTAGATGTCCCTGTCGGCCATTGCCGAGGACAGGTAAAATAAAGCCTCGTATGCGGCGGCGCTGCGAATGACGACTTGTTCTCCCAGATGCCCCAGGCGCATCGCGCGTCCCAGTTGTTCGAGGGAGATGGTGTTGTTCAGGAAGGCTTTCGCAAAGGAGAAATAGGAGTCGTCGGCCCGGTATCCGATCAGGATGTCACGGTTTTTGTAGTCCGGGAGAAAATGGGTGAGGATGTATGCTTTGGCCTTCGCCGGCAGAGAAGCGGTGATGTCGAAGAGGCGGTTTTCCAGTAAAATGGCCAGCCAGTTCAACAGGTGATACCGGCCGTCGTTGAGGTACAAGATGTCAAGGCCGTCCGTGTCTAATTCATATTTGTTGGCAAAACCGATATGGCTGTCCGTGCAGGCCCACTCGTATGCCAGCGCCAACTCTTTTGTGCAGTAGAAGCCCGGTCCGTAGTCGTTGGCGGGATTTCCCAAGCCCAAGCCCGGACGGATGACTATTTTATCGGATCCGTGATACAACGCTATTTTCATAAAAACTAACATTGTGATGTTACTTTTGCAAAGATAGGCAAAATCTTTCAAATCGCAATGAGTTTATTTTTTTTGGGGGGGGTATTTTGTTGTCTGTCAGATAACTCGTTGCTACTAAATGTTATGCATAAAAGGACCTGCGCGATTTTGGGTAGGTCCTTTTGCTTAATATGATGAATCGTAGCGTGATAGATGCCGGCTCGACTTGCTCGTTTTTTTTATATTCCCGCCTCACGGGTAGATACTTCCTTTCTTTTTAGTAGATACTTTCTTTCTTATTATTTGAAATAGCGCGAATTAGGAAGTTTTTTCTATCTTTGCAACCTGTACTTAAACTTTGATGATATGAAACACTTGAAAAAAGTCTTTGCTTTCGGCGATTCCATTCTCAAAGGAGCGGTCCTTGAAGACGGACCGGGAGTCAAGTATTCCCTTCTTCCCAAAGGTTTCCTGGAACTCTGTAAGGATGCACTGGGTATCGAACTCAACAACCACGCCCGCTTCGGCAGCACCATTGCCGCAGGGCGGAAAATGTTTGACCGGCACATCTCTTCGATGCAACCGGAGGATATCGCGCTGCTGGAGTTCGGTGGTAACGATTGTGATTTTCCTTGGGAGAGAGTTGGAAAAAATCCGGACTATCCCAAAGTTCCGCATACGCCGTTGTCTGAATTTTCCCAATTCTATGCCGGCATCATCCGTGACTGCCGGGAGCGGGGCGTCATCCCGGTGATGCTGAGCCTGCCGCCGCTGGTCTCCCGCCGTTTCTACCATTTTGTCACCCGGAATCTGACGAAACTCGAAAAAATCTCCGTCCTGCGTTGGATGGGCAATGTCATTGAATTTATCAGTCACTGGCATATCCAGTACAACCTGGAAATTTTTCACCTCGCCCGGACGCTCAATGTCCCGCTCATCAATCTGTCCACTCCGTTCCTGGTTCGTCCGGATTACTCGGCATTCATCTGTCGCGACGGCATCCATCCCAATGCTTCCGGTCATCGTCTGATGGCGGAAGCCGTACTGGCACAATGGCCGTTTGAGCGCCCCCTTGTTTCCGGATAACCGGCCAAGACGCTAATTTGATTTGTTCTTCTCTCGGCAAATTCCTATATTTGCATTCTTTATGAGAAATGTGAAAATAAGATGGAAGAGATGAATGCGACCGGAGCGGAGTCCGGAAGAAAGTTGAATTTCTTGGAGGAGATTATCGAGAAAGATTTGGCCGAGGGAAAATTCCCCGACGGCATATTGACACGTTTCCCGCCTGAACCTAATGGATACCTTCACTTGGGACACGCCAAGAGTCTGTGTATCAATTTTGGTTTGGCGCAGAAATACGGCGGCAAGACCAACCTGCGCTATGACGATACCAATCCCACCAAGGAAGACACCGAATATGTGGATGCCATCAAGGAGGATATCCAATGGCTGGGGTTCCAGTGGGAGAAGGAGTGCTATGCTTCCGACTATTTCGACCAACTCTACGAGTGGGCCGAACAGATGATTCAAAGGGGGCTGGCCTATGTGGACGACCAGACCGTGGAGGAAATGCGCCTCAATCGCGGTACCATCGATACCCCGGGCAAAGATAGTCCGTACCGCAACCGCAGCGTGGAGGAGAATCTGCGTCTGTTCCGGGAAATGAAGGCCGGCAAGTATGCGGACGGGGAGAAAGTGCTCCGGGCCAAAATCGATATGGCGCACCCCAATATGATGTTCCGCGACCCCATTCTCTACCGTATCAAACACGCGCATCACCACCGCACCGGCGACAAATGGTGCATCTATCCGATGTACGACTACACCCACGGACAGTGCGACTCCATCGAACACATCACGCATTCCATCTGCACCCTCGAGTTTGACGTGCACCGTCCGCTCTACGACTGGTTTATCGAGACCCTGGGCATCTATCCCTCGCATCAGTACGAATTTGCCCGCTTGAACCTGACCTACACGCTGATGAGCAAGCGCAAATTGCTCGAACTCGTAGAGAAGGGTTATGTGAGCGGCTGGGACGACCCCCGCATGCCGACCCTGTGCGGCGTGCGCCGCCGCGGCTACACCGCTCGCGCCCTCAAGAACTTCTGCGACGAAATCGGCGTAAGCAAACGCGACCAGTTGATGGAAATCGCCCGTCTGGAAAATTGCGTGCGGGCCGACCTCAATGAGCGCGCCCGCCGTTATATGGTGGTGGGCGAAGGGGCCGTCAAGGTGGTGCTGACCAACTGGGAGCCCGGCAAGGTGGAGTGGTTCAATGCTCCGCTCAATCCCGCCGAGCCCGAAGGGCCGTCCCGCAAGATTCCGTTCACCGGGACGCTCTACATCGACAAAGATGACTTTATGGAAGTGCCGGTTCCCAAATACCATCGGCTTAAGCCCGAAGGGGAGGTACGCCTGAAATACACCTACATCATCAAGTGCGAGGAAGTGGTCAAGGATGCTGAGGGAAATATCGTCGAACTTCGTTGCACCTATGATCCGACTTCCAAGCCGGGTGCGGGTGAGTGGCGCAAGGTCAAGGGCACCATCCACTGGGTGAGCGCCGAGTACGGAAAACCGGTCGAACTGCGTTTGTACGACACCTTGTTTACCGAAGCGGATATGTCCGCCATTCCCGAGGACAAGGATTACAAGGATTTCCTCAATCCGCAGAGCCTGGTTGTCACCCAAGGTCTGGCGGAGCCTGCCTTGTTGGAAGACGACGGCGAGCTGGCCGTCCAGTTCGAGCGGGTGGGCTATTTTATCAAAGATGCGGACAGTACGCCGGAGAAAGCGGTTTTCAACAAGACCGTCGCGCTGAAGGATTCGTTTAAATTCTAAACATCTTCTCATTTGATGGAAAACAAAGAGAAAAAACCGATGTCCATCCGGACGAAACTGTGGCTTTCGCTCTGTGCGATTGCAGCCGTCCTTTCTGTGTCCGGAACGGTCAGTATCATTGAGTTCAGCCGATTGAGCGATTATGTGAGCCGAAGCCTTATCGAGGATTTGGAGGGAATGAAAGCGGCGGAGAATCTGGGCAACATCTGTCGCAGTTATAATTATAGCATACTCGCGGAAGTGGGTTCGGCGGATTCTCACGTGGAAGTTCATTTCGATCAGAAGGCGGCCCTGGAAAGATGTGATTCCGCCGCGCAGGTGCTGTCAGTCAGGGGGAAAGGCGCTTATGCGGATTCCATTCAGGTGCGTTTTGCCGATTATGCTGAAGTTTCGCAGCAGCTGGACAGCGTCATCGTCTCGGATTTTGTAGATTCCCGGGCCTGGTTTTTCGATTCCCTGCAGCCCGCATATAGCAAGCTGCTATATGCCATTGAGACGTATAGGATAGATGTCAATGCGCATTTGATGGACTCTGCTGATGATTTCCAGCAGGGCTTCTATCGCGGTATTATACCGGGCGTCGTGATTACGGGGGCCGGATTGCTGTTGATTTTCCTGTTGCTTTTCTTTATGCTGGTTTATTATGTCCATCCCTTGCGGATGATGCTGGGGCAGTTGGAAGGATTCAACAAAGAAGGTCTCAAGAAATATCACGTGGATTTCGAGGGGGATGATGAACTGTCGAAACTCAATGACAATATCCGGGATCTGGCCGATGAGAACCTTCAATTGAAGCGCCGTCTGCGGATGATAGACAACGAAGAAGAATGAATGTAAAAGCCATATCGCTCAATGTGGGCAAAGCCTTGCTCGTCAGCGCGCTATTTATGTTGCTGTCGGTGGGCGTGTCCCTGCTGCAAGGCAGGGATTCGGCTTTTGTCCCTTTGTTGTTGAGTTTTATTGTTACCTTCGTATTGGGTATTTTCCCTTTGATTTTTGTACGTAATTCTCCCGCATTGTCGATGCATGAGGGCTTGGTGACGATTGTCGTTTCCTGGCTTTTGTCCTTTGTGATGGGAATGCTGCCTTATGTGTTGTGGGGAGGGGAATTTACCATCATCAATGCCTTGTTTGAGAGTGTGTCTGGCTATACGACCACGGGTGCAACGATACTGCAGGATATCGAAGTTTTGCCGCATAGTTTGCTTTTCTGGCGAAGTTCTACCCAGTATATCGGCGGTTTGGGGGTTGTGATTTTCTTGTTGTATATCCTGCCGGACAACAGTCCTCTTCGTCTGAAGCTGACTAACTTGGAGATGTCGTCCATCAGCCGGAAGGGGTATCAGTATCGTTCTTCCCAGGCGATCAAGGTGATTATCCGCGTGTACGTCGCCCTGCTCGTGTTGAGTTTTGGTTCTCTGGTGCTGGCTGGTATGCCTGTCTTCGATGCTGTCAACCATGCCCTGACCATCTCGGCGACGGGTGGTTTCAGTATCAAGAATGCTTCCATCGGCTTTTACGACAGCAATGTGATCAATATCATCGTGATGGTTTTCACCATTGTGTCTTCCATTCATTTCGGCTTGATTTATATGGCCGTGGCGATGCAAACCCTCAAACCGCTAAAAACGCCTGTCGTGCGATATTTCCTGTCGGTCATTGTGGTCGCTTCCATCGTGACCTGTCTTTCTTTGAAGTGGAGCGGGATTTACGATAGTTGGGGAAAGGCGGCGATGGATGCTTCGTTTGCCGTTGTCAATTATATTACGACCTCCGGTTTTGCCAATGCGGACAATGCTTCATGGCCGTTGCTGGCATCTGTCATGCTGATGTTTTGTGCTTTCCAATGCGGGTGTTCGGGATCGACGTCAGGCGGTCTGAAGGCTGACCGGATGTTGCTTTCGTTCCGGATTATCATCCGTCAGATCCGGCACAACGCCAATCCCTCCGAAGTGCACCGCATTACGGTTGGGGAGCGTCCGGTCAAAGACGAGGTCGCCATCGGGGCCGTTACCTATCTGGCGTTGTATTGCTTGATTATCTTGTTTTCTACGCTCTTTTTGCTGACATTGGGCGTGGATGGCCGGACGGCGTTTTCCGGCACCATCGCATCTGTCGGAAATGTAGGGCCGGCGCTGGGGGATATCGGTATGGCAGGCAATTATGCCCATCTGGCCCCTTGGGTCAAATTCATTTTCTCAGTGGATATGCTGCTCGGTCGTGTGGAGATTTATCCGGTCCTGGTCGTTATCTTCCTTCTTTTCAAACGGGGGCGTTGATGACAGCAAGGGAAGACTACTACTACCGACATTTTTTGCAACACCTCGGATTCCAGCCCACTTCCTGCCAGGATTCGCTTTTCCGTCAGGTGGCTTCTTTTATTACGACCGATGATGACCTGATGCTGGTGAACGGCTATGCGGGGACAGGCAAGACCAGCGCTTTCGCGGTCATCATCGCCGCGATGCAGGAGGCGGGGGTGAATTGTTCGCTGATGGCGCCTACGGGACGGGCGGCGAAGGTCCTGTCGCTTTTTTCCCATACGCCCGCCTCGACCATTCATAAAAAAATCTATCGGCAGAGTACGGTTTCCGACAAGGGCTGGGGGAAATTTACTCTCAACCCCAACAAGGATAAGGATACGTTGTATATTGTGGATGAGGCGTCGCTGATTGGAATTGATGATGCTTCTAACCGTCAGACCTTGTTCGGGACGGGAGATTTGCTGGCGGACCTGCTGACCTTTGTGCGTTCGGGGCGGGATTGCAAGCTGATTCTCATCGGAGATGCCGCCCAGTTGCCGCCGGTGGGGCTGGATCGTTCTCCGTCATTGTCTCCGGAGGTGATGACGATGATGGGAGCGACGGCTTTCTCCACCCTTTCCTCGGTGGTTCGTCAGCAGCAGGATTCCGGCATTTTGCACAACGCCACGCTGGTGAGGCAATGTATTACGGAGGAGAATCCTTCCTTGCGCATCCGTTTGGAGTTGGATGGTTTTCCGGATATCGAGCGGATTGGCGGGGGAGAGTTGATTGACTGCCTGGGTGAGGCGTATTCTCGCTATGGTGAGGATGAGACCATTATTTTGTGTCGTTCCAACAAGCGGGCGAACCGCTATAACGCGGGGGTGCGGGCGATGGTTCAGTTCAAGGAAGAGCGCCTGGTGCGGGGCGACCGCCTGATGATTGTCAAGAATAATTACAAGTACGCGGCGGGTTTGGAGGCATCGGATTACATCGCCAATGGGGATATGGCGAAGTTGCTGTCCATCGGTGGTTATGAGGAGCGTTATGGCTTGCATTTCGCAACGGCCCGCCTCTCGTTGCCCGATTATGATGATGCGGAGATTCGGGCCAGGGTGATTCTCGATACTTTGGATTCGGAGCAGGCCAGCCTGAGTTCCGCGATGCAGGAGCAACTCTATCAGGGCGTATATGCCGATTATGCGCAGGTCTACAAGGCCAAGCGGAAAATCTACGAGTGCGTTAAGGAGGATGATTATTTCAACGCCCTTCAGCTCAAATACGCCTATGCCATCACCACGCACAAATCGCAGGGCGGCCAGTGGTCCTGCGTCTTCATCGACAATCCTTTCTGGCAGGAGGAACAGACCCTCGACGATCTCAAGTGGCTCTACACGGCCCTCACCCGCGCTACCCAAAAAATCTACCTCGTCAACTTCAAGGACAGTTTCTTTCAATAGAGTCTGGTGGACGTTAATAGTCAGGTGATTGTGTAAATACTCCTAGGCTTTTTCTTTCCTCTGCGAGATTTTTTTATATGAATTATTATAATTATTATGATAATTAAATCTATTTGTATATCTTTGCAAAAAATAATGGAATGGATGTAAAGATGACTGGAGATTTGCTGGAGCTTTATCAGACAGGGAGCAATAAGCGATATAAAGACATCGCAAGAAATCCCATTCTTCTCAGAGGCTATGTGATGGCGATTGAAACAATGAAGATAGTCACTAATGTCAATGAATTGAGCCAATTCAGCCGACTGCATTATGAGAAGCTCAAGCACGAGTATTCCGGCTTCTCTTCTGTGAGACTTTCCAATTCATTCGTTCACAGACTATTATTTAGTGAAAATGAAGATGGCATAGAAGTACAACTGATTAAAATAGATGATACGCATTATGGAAACAAACGATGAAATGATGTGCTCGGCAAATGGGATTTCTGCTGTATTTCCCATTCATCCCGGAGAGATATTGGGGGAAGAATTGACTGCCAGGGGCCTCAGCGGAAAGGAATTTGCAAAAATGGCCGGGCTTCAGCCCACACACTTGAGCGCCATTATCCACGGCAGCCGGAATATCACTCCCGCCGTCGCTAACAAGTTGGCGGCAGCCTTGGAAGGCATCACTGCCGACTTTTGGTTGGGTCTGCAAAAAAGATTCAACACGGAAAAGAACCGCCGGACAATGGGAACAACCCGATTTTTCTCCGGTTACAGTCCATTCCAATCTACGCAGCCCGCACCCGTACTGTGTGAACCAGAAGTTACATACGGCAATAGGCAAGAAATCAGGCTTTCCATTCCTTCTTCCGACCGTTCACTATTGGAACTTCTTGCCAAAAAATTGAACTGGGAATTACTCGCTTGAGTGAAATATTATTATTGATGGCCCTTTTGTCCCATAAAGGACTTGAATAATATAGGAGGGTGATGAGCCAAAAGGACATCACCCTTCTGATTAATAGGGATTGTTGTATTTGATACTTCATTTTTTCAAAAAGCTATTCTTCATTACATAAAAATCGTTAAATTTGCTAAAGTTAACCAACAATAAATACCCAACTAATTGAAAAGGTACAAATAATGTCCCTTCTCAGTCGCATATTTTGGAAAAAGCCAAAAGCAACAGATACTCAGGTAGCTAAGGCTTCAACACCCGAATTTGAGCATTTGTTGGCCTTCGAACATGCTTTGAGCAGTCTATTAAACGAGAATCGGTATATTGCTCGCAGTAATTATAGGCAGTTGATTGGCGATTATGCGGTGACCAATACCTTCTTTGCGAATCTCAAGACAGCCAAGACGCTGGGGTACTACTGTTCGGCTAACGGCATTCAGGAGGCATCCATCGAAGCATTCCTCCGCAACTATTCAGACCTTGCCAATTTGAAAGATGGTTCGGCCAGCATCCAGCAGCACAATCAGACCTATCCGCAGAAGCACCTAGTTTCTGAGAAACACTATCTCGACACGGTTCTTTCCAAAGTTGATCCTGCCATCTCCCTGGACGAAGAGCAGCGCAAGGTGGTTCTCACGGACGAAGACTATATGCTGGTAGTGGCCGGCGCAGGAGCCGGAAAGACTACCACGGTGGCCGCCAAAGTGAAGTATCTTGTTGATTGCAAGGGCGTCGCACCGGAACAGATACTGGTGATTTCGTTCACCAACAAAGCCGTGGGCGAACTCCGGGACAAGATAAATAAGGCTCTGAAAATCAACTGCCCGGTCACCACTTTCCATAAGACCGGATATGCCATCCTCCGTAAGCAGGATGCCGATAAGAAGAATGTGGT
>JAGCUV010000050.1 GCA_017962705.1 Bacteroidales bacterium | reverse complement strand
CCGCCGATGGACTCCTTGATGGAGTTCTGGATGTTGTCCCAGTCGGCCTTCTCGCTGTCCAGCTGGTTGACGGCGATCACGAGGGGGAAGTTGTTTTTCTCCGCGAGGCGGAGGAAATTTTCCGTGCCCACTTCGACACCCTGCTGGGCGTTGACCACCAGGATGCCGCTCTCGCAGACCTTGAGGGCTGCATAGGCACCGCCGATGAAGTCATCGGAACCCGGGGTGTCGATGAAGTTGATCTTGGCGTTCTGGAACTCCGCGTACAGCGGGCTGGCATAGATGGAACGCTGGTTGAGCTTTTCGAGTTCGTCGTTGTCGGAAAGGGTGTTTTTGTCTTCGACAGTACCCCTGCGGTCGATCACCTTGCCCTCGAAAAGCATGGCTTCAGCGAGCGTGGTCTTGCCGGACTTGGAGGCACCGAGCAGGGCCACGTTGCGAATGTCTTTGGTAGAATAATCTTTCATGGATGGTATGTGTGTATTAACTATTAGTCAAGAGTGCGCAAAGCTAATCATTTTTGCGGCCAATCGCAAATCAATTTGACTCCTGTACCAACAGTTCTTCCCCATTGGCGCCGATTTCGCGCTGGAGGTATTCGTTCAGCACCCCGGGCAGGATGTGCAGGCAGCGGCACGCGGCCGGGAAATCGGCCGGCGGTGCCGGGGATTTGACAAGGCGCCAGAAACCGGCGCAGGCGTGGCTGATCTTTTTCATCGTGCAAGCGGTTTTTGTTTCTGCAAAAATGCTTCGCTCCCGCGGAATAATCAAGTCCGGGCAGGGGGTACGCCGGGGGTAAAAGCAAAAAAAAGTACGTTTTTAATGACTTTTGTCTATTTTTTATGAACAATGTTCGGATTTTCCGACACAAAAACCTCATCTGAACCGCGTACTTTTGAACTATGGAACTCGACGCCATCCATACCCGCATCAAGCAAGCCCGCATCAGCGCCGGCCTGACCCAGGTTGCCCTGGCCGAGGCGCTGGGCGTCGGCCGCACCACCTACATCGCATTCGAGAGCGGCAGGACCAGATTGTACAAAGACATCGTCGACAAGCTCGCCCGCTTTTATCACACGACTCCCGAAGAGTTTCTGTACGGCCGGCGCATGGATGAAAGGCTGCTCCGCGACCAGGCTTCCCTGGACGAGTGGAAACGCGCCATCGTGGATGACTACGAAAACCGTCTCGCGGATGTGCGGGAGAAACTGTCTGCGGCTCTCGAGACCATCAAAAAACAGGACGAGACCATCCGCCAAAACGAGGAAACCATTCACTACTTGCTCAAAGAGCTGCGCGAAAAAGACTGAAATCAGCTTTTTTCTTATCTTTTCGATTCCTGCCTGGAAAGAAGATGGGTGGCAGGGAACAAGATGTAGATCAATCTCTTACAGCGCTCTGTCTCAACCGTCCAGAACAACCGGACGAGCATCCATACCCTGCTCTGCGTGGCGAGTTGGTATATCGACGGCCGGTCCGTCAGGAACGGCTTCTACAAGAGACTGTCTGACCGGAGTGTCGGGAATTTGAACGAAGGGAAAGGAAGGATGGGGTGAGGGCGTCCGCCCGAATCCATCCGGTCCTTTCCGGATGAGTCACAAAATTTAAATGCACATGAAACAGCAATGTCTTGAATCTGCGTTCCGCAGAACCCGGCAGAGGATGCCGGAGGGTGCCGCGATCCAATCGCGACACCGCCAAAGCAAGTTATGCCAATGTCGTACCGTTTCGCGAGGCGACCTGTACAACGATGGCTTCTTGCCTGCTCCCTGGCTCGCACCGTTTTCCCTCCTTTTCAACAACCTCTTTTGCCGGGTCTGGCTTGCCGACGCCCGGCACATTGTCATGTCACGTAAGGGGACATGCATATTGAGTTACCCCGACGCCTTCGGTGTCGGCAATCCCGGGCAAGCCCGGTGGACAAGAGAACCACAGGAATGCCAAGCAGGCTATCGCCACAGGTTGGATTTATGAATGGAAAAGCACGGAAGAAGCCTTCGCTCCCGAAGTGGAACTTTGGACGGCATTTGTTTCCGAGAAAAACACTAACTTTGTTCATCTGCCGCTATTCGCGAAAGGCAGGTCAGTATTCATAGAAATGGTTGCCCTATGGACAAGATAGAACCCAAATACATCCAGGCCGTCGAACTCATCAAGAAGGCCATTCTCCAGAGCCAGTACAATGCCATCCGGCTTGCCAATCAGGAGCAACTGAAGTTGTACTTCGGCATTGGCCGGTATATTTCAGAGAATTCCCGTTCCGGTTATTGGGGCACCGGCGCCCTGGAATTCATCAGTGAACGACTGAGGTCTGACCTTCCCGGGCTGGTTGGATTCTCGCTCACCAGCATGAAAAATATGCGCAAGTTCTACGAAGCTTGGGCGTCCATTGAAGACAAATCGGCAATCGCGGTTGCCGATTTACAAGGCATTGAAGATGAGGCTATTGCAATTCGGCAACCAGAATTGCCGATTTCAGATGGCTTCCCTCTGAGCGAGTTCTTTGCGGTTCCGTTTACGCACCATATCCGCATACTGGAGAAAGAGAAAGACCGGGACGCAAGGATATACTACATCCAGCGGACGGCACTCTCTCATTTGAGCATAGAGGCGCTGATAAAGGCCATCGAAGAAGATGAGTTCAACCATCGTGGAGTCCTTCCCAACAATTTCCTCACCACATTCCCGGATGCACGGAGCGCACGTCGCGCTATCCGTGCTTTCAAGGATGAATACCTGCTGGACTTCATCAACGTGGAGGATCTGGATGCCGACGACATCGAAGACGTGGACGAGAAAGTGCTGGAGAATGAGATTGTGGAGAACATCCGCGACTTCATCCTCCGGTTTGGCAAAGATTTCATCTTCATCAAGAACCAGTATATCGTTGAAGTCAAGGGACATGCTTTCAAGATGGATCTGTTGTTTTTCAACCGGGAGCTAAACGCACTCGTGGCCGTGGAATTGAAACGAGGGCCCTTCAAAACCGCGTATTTGGGCCAGCTGAACGGTTATCTGACCGTCCTGGATGACTTTGTCCGCAAACCGCACGAGAATCCTTCCATCGGCCTGGTCTTGTGCAAGAGCGCCGACAAATCCATCGTGG
>JAGCUV010000005.1 GCA_017962705.1 Bacteroidales bacterium | reverse complement strand
GCTTTTGCTGGTTGTTCCAGCCTCACGAGTATCGAGATTCCCAATAGTGTGACTGAAATCGGTGGCAGTGCTTTTATGGGGTGCTCCAGTCTCACAAGCATCGAGATTCCCAACAGCGTGGCTGAAATCGGGAAGTATGCTTTTTCTGACTGCTCCGGCCTCACGAGCATCGAGATTCCCAACAGCGTGGCTGAAATCGGAGGTTGTGCTTTTTGGGGGTGCTCCAGCCTCACGAACATAGAGATTCCAAATAGCGTGACTACAATTGGTGAATACGCTTTTTGTGATTGTACGGGATTGACCAGCATTGTCATTCCTTCCAGTGTGACTAAAATCAGAGACAGTGCTTTTGCTGGTTGTTCCAGCCTCACGAGTATCGAGATTCCCAATAGTGTGACTGAAATCGGGAAGTATGCTTTTAATGGCTGCTCCGGCCTCACGAGCATCGAGATTCCCAACAGTGTGATTAGAATTGGGGAGGACGCTTTTGTGGGCTGTTCCGGCCTCACAAGCATCGAGATTCCCAATAGTGTATCTGAAATTGGGGAGTATGCTTTTTCGCGCTGTTCCGGCCTCACAAGCATTATTGTTTCCCAAAACAATCAGAGGTATGATTCTCGAGATAATTGTAACGCGATAATAGATAAGGGGGACAATAAATTGATAGTTGGATGTGCGAAAACCATTATTCCCAATAGCGTGACTGAAATTGGGAAGTGTGCTTTTCATGGCTGCTCCGGCCTCACGAGCATCGAGATTCCCAATGGCGTGATTAAAATTGGGAAGTATGCTTTTTCTGACTGCACGGGTCTCAAAAGTATCGAGATTCCCAATAGTGTATCTGAAATTGGGGAGGATGCTTTTTCTTACTGCTTCGGCCTCACGAGCATCGAGATTCCCAACAGTGTATCTGAAATTGGGGCTCATGCTTTTGGTTATTGCAAAAAACTGACGAGAATAGACATTCCCGATAGCGTTACTGAAATTGGGGAGAATGCTTTTAACTGCTCCGGCCTCACAAGCATCGAGATTCCTAACAGCGTTACCAAAATTGGAGAGAGTGCTTTTCTTGATTGTAAGAGATTAAAAGATATATTTCTCAAACAAGAAGATCCTAATACGTCTCCGTTGTCGGAATTTTGCCTAAGGAGTGAAGTTTATGACCCGCAAGCAACAGAAAAATCAAACATCACGCTCCACGTCCCCATCGGCACGGGCTACGCTTATCGCCACCACCCATTTTTCGGTAAGTTCAAAGAGGTAATAGCCGATATCAGATAAAGGGATATTTCCTCTCACATTTCCTCAATTTTTCTTGGTAATTCTCCTAAAAAGAATTATTTTTGTCGTGCGATAACCTAAAGATTTATAGGTTATTACGAGCTAATCTATATAACGTATATATAATATACTATATAACGTATAGACAACAAGGCGATGAGGAAATGACCGACCTGTTTACATATTCGGAGGCGAAGAGCGTGGTCGTGTGCGGCGACATTCACGGCGACTTTAAGGGCGTCGTGTTCAAGTTGTGTATCCAGTACGGACTCACGGACACCCTCTTGATTGTCGCGGGGGACTGCGGGTTCGGCTTTGAGAAGCCCGGATATTACGAGTTGGTCTACAACCAGGTCGCCGGCCGGCTACGCAAGGCGAATAAATGGGTTGCGTTCGTTCGGGGAAACCACGACAACCCGTCATTTTTCAACGAGCAGAAAATCGCTTTCAAGCGCTGGCGGACTATCCCGGATTACGGCGTTATCCAGGCCTGCGGCCACAATATCCTCTGCGTCGGGGGAGCGGTGAGCGTCGACCGCCGCGATAGGAAAGAGGAGAACGCACGCAAGCGGTCGATGGGACACGTCCAGACTGCCGTTTGGTGGGAGGATGAGCCTCCGGTGTTCTGTTCCGAAAAGATAGCAGCAATCCCGCCCGACATCAGGATAGATGCCGTCATCAGCCACTCCGCGCCATCCTTCTGCGAGCCCACTACTAAAACTGGATTGAATTCCTGGGCCGCTTTGGATCCTGAACTGTATGAAGACACCGACCGCGAGCGGAAGACTATGGACGAAATCTTCAACGCCATTCGTGGTCAAGGCCACCCGGTCGAGCGGTGGTATTTCGGCCATTTTCATTACTCCTGGGTCGGAACGAGGGAAGATGTCCTATTTTCCATGCTTGATATCGAGCAATTCAAGGAGATAAGGCCATGAAGTACATCCTGCTTGATTTCGACGGCGTGCTAACCTCCGCCGCCTATTCCAGGCAATGTCTTGATGAGCATCGTCCCGAGAATATGTTCGGGCTCGATTGGTTTGACCCGGAGTGCTTGCAGGCGTTGAAGACAATAGTGGACGCCACCGATGCGGACATCGTCGTTTCTTCCTCTTGGAGGGAATTGGGCAAAGACAACCTCGCTCTCGTGTGGGAGGAAGAGAATCTGCCCGGCAGGCTGGTGGAAACCACGCCCGAGTGGGTCCTGATGAAAAGAGACGCCATTCTGGAATGGATTTCCCACCACACTGAAGACAAGTATGTCATCATAGACGACCAAGACCTGCATCTTTCCTGTCAAATCCAGACCAATCCTGAGGTAGGCCTGACAAGCGAAGACGCATTAAAAGCGATATCAATATTGAGCGAGTGAGGTTGTCGCCGTTGACCGTTGGCGGTTATCTTGAATGTCGGTTGTTTTTTGTAAAAAAATGAAGATTTTCTCATAAAATAGACTTGATTTTTTCAAAAAAAATCCGTAATTTAGCAGTCGCAATCAGCATTGCAAACTATTATTAATCATCCTGGCTTGCCTGCCGGGATTTTTTTGTTTTATTATGGATAACAGAGCATTATACGCAATGGATTTGGAACGCAAATTTCATCCGGATGAAATTTGGTTCACCTCGGACACGCATTTCCATCACGAGAACATTCTCCGTTTCTGCAACCGCCCTTTCGCGAGCATAACGGAGATGAATGAGGAACTGATACGCAGATGGAACGAGACTGTCCCTGTTGACGGCATCGTATTTCACCTGGGAGATTTCTGTTTTGGCGGGAGCAAGGAGTGGAACGATGTCCTCTATCGCCTGAACGGAAAGATATTCCTCATTCTGGGCAACCATGATATGAAAAGCATCCGTCAAGGATATATGGGGCGTTTCGAACACGTGACCCAGCAGATGTGCATACGCGTGGCAGGGCAGACGCTCGTTCTCAATCACAATCCCTTTCTGGCCTATGGAGGTGCATACAGAGATGTATGGCAACTCTTCGGACATGTGCATTCCGGTCCCAGGGCCAATACCGGGCTGGACCACCCTCGTCTGCAATATCTGTTTCCGCGTCAGTACGATGTGGGCGTGGACAACAACGACTATCATCCCATCACCTTCTACGAGGTGAAGTCTAAAATTGAGGAGCAAATCAGAAAGGCGCAGGATGCCGCCGGCGTACCCGTATTTGAAAACAACAAAGTCCGCGTCATCGTTTTCCTCGATCCCGCTGTCGCACCCCAGACAGTTGAATAACGCAAGTCGCTCGACCACATTGTAGACAAGAGCGGCGCCAAGGTCATCTCTCTGGAGCCGGAAGATGGAGAGTCGGTCAAGGATGCCATCGGCCGCCGGATTTCAGCGATTGGCGGTACGACTCGTTATGTTTATATAGGGACCCGGCCCTTGCAGGACTTCCGTCTATGCCAGGCCAGCACGTCAGACGGGATAACTCCGGAGATTGCCGAGCAAGCCATTAAGATATTAAAATAGCAGCCATCAGTTATGTCAAAAAAAAGGCTGATATTGTTTTGTAGTTTAACGCTTGTTATACTGGCGTTAACGGCAATCGGGTAGATATGCGGAGGGAACTGGTGCCGGCCGCTCCCGCAAACGGGGATTTGCAAAGACGCAAAAATAGTATCATCTTTGCAGTTGATTATATAGGAAAATTATGAAAATTATGAAAAGAGGAATTCTACTGGTAGCATTGGCGGCCCTGACACTGATTGCAATGGGCTGTAAGAAGACAAATAGCCCTGCAGGGGCTTCCGAGGGCGAGACGGTCGTAAACGAGCGAAACCCCGCTACGGACGAGATGGGGCACGTCGGCAGTAGCAAAACAGACCGAGGTCAGAATAACAGTTCCGTTTCGTTCTCGGTTTTTGATACCGGTTGGCAGGGAGAAATCTGGTATCAAGGTGGAAATAATTCCATGACATACTACGAAAATGGCACGTTCCAAGCCTCTTGGAACGGGACAAATGATTGTATTATGCGCGTCGGATATTATTATGGTACAGGCAGCAATGTCAATCCGAATGATAGGCAGTATGATTGCTATTTTAGGCACAGCAAAACCGGGTCGGCGGGCGGTTATAGTTACATAGGCATTTACGGATGGACGGTGGATCCGCTTGTCGAATTCTATATTGTCGACGACTGGTATTATAAGCCTGGGGCTAATCTTCTCGGCCAAAAAAAGGGTGAATTTACCGTTGATGGTGATACTTACGAGATCTACCAGAACCAAAGAAACCATGCGCCGTCCATAATGGGTGAGCAGACGTTCCCTCAGTATTTTTCTGTCCGAACGACTTCACGCGAAAACGGCCACATCGACGTGTCCGCGCATTTTAAAAAGTTTGTGAGCCTGGGTATGAAAATGGGGAAGATTTACGAGGTCCGGTACTTTTTCGAAGTGGGCGGCGGCACCGGCTCGTTCGACTGCACCTACCTCTTTCTAAGTGACGGAAAAATATAGTATGGAAGTTATTCAGAGTTTTACGATTGATCACACGCAATTGAAGCCGGGGATTTATGTGTCGCGTGTGGATAAGGGATTCACGACCTATGATTTGCGCATAACGGAGCCCAACAAGGAACCGGCGGTGGCACCGGCGGCGATGCACAGTATGGAGCATCTGATGGCGACCTGGTTCCGCAACAGCGCGGTGAAGGACGATGTGGTGTATGTAGGCCCGATGGGCTGCCTGACGGGCATGTACATTATTATGACGGGCACCTATTCCGTGGAGGATATGCGCCGCCTGACGATAGAATGTTTGGAATGGATTCTGACGCAAAAGGAAGTTCCTGCCACTACGCCGGAGACCTGCGGCAATTGTCTGCTGCACGACCTGCCGATGTGCCGGTGGGAGAGCGCCCGCTATCTGGAGCGCCTGCGGAATGATTTCCACAGCGAATACACGAAGTTGCGGGTTACCCTTGGCGACGGCAAGGTGTTCGCCGATGCGTAGCCATATGCTTATAAGGAGATGCCTTGTGTTGGGCGTTGTGTTGGCGTTGGACCCGATGGCGCTGGCGGCGGAACCGTCTGTTGCAAGCGCGACGGAGCCGCAAATGGACGCTTCGCAGCCGCAACCACAAAGCACGGCGGAGCCGCAAGCTGCAATCCCTCGCTCTTCCTTTATTGAAATGTTCCGCCCGCTGTATTTTACGGGGGGATTTCCGGTGTCGGAAAGGCCCGACAAGAACAATGCGGATATGAAGTTCCAGTTAAGCTTGGCAATTCCTATCTGGCGCAACATCGGCGGCAGCGGGATTGATTTGTTGGCGGCCTATACGCAGATTTCCCTCTGGAATTTCTTCGCGCGTTCGAGCCCCTTTTATGAGAATACCTACATCCCTGGATTTTACGCGCGCAAGGCGTGGCTGTCGGAACAGGGGAAACCGATGCGTACCCTGCTCTGGGGATACGAACATCGTTCCAACGGACGGGATGACGCCTATTCCCGCAGCATCAACTATTTGCTGGTCAGTTATACGCGTTCGTTCGATTTCGGCCTGCACTTGCAGGCGGCGGCGCGGTTGGGACAGGGCTTTTACGGCGATGTGGCGACCTGGGACATCTATGCCAAATACTTCGGCCCTTTGCAGTTGAGCGCGACCTATACGACCCCGGACGAGGGCTGGGAGTTTATGGTTTCCGCTACGCCGGTTTGGAACAAGAGCATCGCCAATGTGAATGTGGAAGCGGGCCGGCGCATCGCTTCCCGCAAGGCGGGGAATCCCTATTTCTTTGTCCAGTTCCACTATGGCTACGACGAAGCGTTCCGTGATTGCATCGATGTGAACGGTGAGCCCGCGCCGCCCCGAGCCTTTGTCCGTTTCGGCATCCTGGTAACGCCGAAGTCGGTCATGCGCGGCAATTTATAGACGATAATTACCTCTTCTATGCTGGATAATATTTATATTGATACGATAGCGGCCCGCTTGCAGGTCAAGGACTGGCAGGTGGAGAATTGTCTGGATTTGTTCGCTGACGGGGCGACTGTGCCGTTCATCAGCCGTTACCGGAAAGAGAAAACGGGCGGACTGAGCGATGTGGAGGTCTCTCAGGTGAAACATTTCCAGGGCGTATATGAGGAAATGGCGGCCCGCAAGGAGACCATACGCAAGACCATCGCAGAGGCGGGGGCGTTGACACCGGAACTGGACCAAGCGATTGTGGATTGCGTGGAGAGCCGGGTGCTGGAGGATTTGTACCTGCCGTACCGGCCGAAAAAGCACACCCGGGCGACCGTGGCCAAGGAAAAAGGCTTGGAGCCTTTGGCGCAGGCGATGTTGGAAATGCGGCTGTTCGACCCGGAAAAGGAGGCGCTCCGCTACGTAAAACCGAGCGCTTCCGTAGCGCAAGGAGGTCCCGCTTCCGGCGCGACAGCCGCTTCGCTGACCGCCCGTGAGGCGCTGGACGGGGCGAAGGATATCATTGCGGAGAACCTCAGCGAGCGGGCTTCCGTGCGGGAAATGCTGCGCGAGGTATTCCGCCACAGGCGGGTGCACGCCAAGGCGACCAAAGCGGCGGCGGGCAATCCCGAGGCGGACAAATACCGCTCCTATTTCAATTTCTCCGAATCCTTGCAGCACATCGCGCCCCACCGCCTGCTGGCCATCCTGCGGGCGGAAGAAGAGGGTTTTCTGAACCTGGAAATCGATGCCGACCCGGAAAAATCTTCCTGGCAGTTGTATATGGACCTGTGCAAGGAAAAAAAGCGTCCTTCCCAGGCCTTAGCCAATGAATTGCGTTCCGCCTGCGACGATGCCTACAAGCGTCTGCTGGAGCCTTCCATTTCGCGGGACATTCTCAAGGAAGCCAAAGAGAAGGCGGATGTGGCGTCCATCGCGATTTTCGGTGACAATCTGAAGCAATTGCTGCTGGCGGCTCCGGTCGGGCAGAAGCGCCTGCTGGCCATCGACCCGGGCTTCCGTACGGGCTGCAAATGCGTCTGCCTGGATGCCCAGGGCAATCTTCTGTACCATACGGCCATTTTCCCGCACCCGCCCCAGAATGAGAAAGTCAAGAGCATCCAAGCGGTCAGCGACATGCTGGAAAATTACAAGATCGAGGTGATTGCCATCGGCAGCGGAACGGCCGGACGGGAGACGGGGGAGTTTATCAAACGCGTGCCCAAGTCGCCTGACATCAAGGTGTTTTCGGTCAGCGAAGACGGGGCCTCCGTCTATTCTGCCTCGGAAGTGGGACGCGAAGAATTCCCCGAGCAGGATGTAACCGTGCGCGGGGCCGTTTCCATCGGCCGCCGCCTGATGGACCCGCTGGCGGAATTGGTCAAGATCGACCCCAAGTCTTTGGGCGTGGGGCAGTACCAGCACGATGTGGACCAGAAACTCTTGAAAGAGAAATTGGACGAGACGGTGGAGTATTGTGTCAATGCAGTCGGTGTCAATGTCAATACGGCAAGTCCTTATCTTCTGTCTTATGTCTCCGGCGTCGGTCCGGCGCTGGCGCGCAACATCGTGGCCTATCGGGTGGCCAACGGGGATTTGACGGACCGCGAGCAATTGCGAAAGGTGCCGCGTCTGGGCGACAAGGCCTTCCAGCAGTGCGCCGCTTTCCTGCGCATCAAGGGCGGACGGAATCCCTTGGATGCGAGCGCCGTGCATCCCGAGGCCTATCCCATTGTGGAAAAGATGGCCGCCGGACTGGGCGTCTCGACGGAGCAGCTGGTGGGCAACGAAAGCCTGTGCCAGCAAATCAAGCCTGAGGAATATGTCAGCGGGCAATTCGGCCTTCCCACCCTCAATGACATCCTTAAAGAATTGAAGAAGCCCGGCCTGGACCCTCGCGAAGAGGCGTCAGAGTTTGCGTTTGCGGACGATATCCGGGACATTGAGGATTTGAAAACAGGGATGGAATTGCCCGGCATTGTGACCAATGTGACGGCGTTCGGCGCTTTCGTGGATATCGGCCTGCATGAGAACGGATTGATTCACGCGTCGCAAATGGGCGTGAAGGGGCTGGCCGTTCCTTCGCAAGTGCTCAAACTGCATCAGAAAGTGCGGGTGAGCGTGCTGAACGTGGATTTGGAGCGCCGCCGCATCGGCCTGCGTCTTGTTAAGTAGAACGACGGCGGGTCGGTTTTTTGCGCGGGAGCCGTCCGCTTAAAAGAACAGGTGTTCAACCAAAATTTTCAGGCCGATAAGGATTAGGATGGTGCCACCGATCAGGGTGCTGTTGCGCTGGAATCGGCTGCCGACTTTATGCCCTAACTGGAGCCCGACCACGCTAAACGCGGCTGTGGTCAACCCGATAATCCCTATGCAAAGCCAGATGTTGCATCCGATTAAAGCAAAAGAAACACCGCAGGCGAGGGCGTCTATGCTGGTGGCAATGGCAAGGCCCAGCATCGTTCGGAAGCCGAAATCGCTGGCGCTGGACGAATGCTCGGAAGATTCTGATTCTGTATCCGACGCGTCACGATCCGGAGTCTAGCGGAGTGCCTCGCGTATCATATTTCCGCCAATCAGGGCCAGCAGGGCAAAG
>JAGCUV010000004.1 GCA_017962705.1 Bacteroidales bacterium | reverse complement strand
CGCCAAGGCTGCGGGGCCGACGAGTATCCCTCGGACCTTCCGCCTCTTAAGGGCCGATCAAGGGGTATCATCCATTTGAGGCTGCTCCGGAGGACGCCTCTAAATCCGGCTAAGACCCAAAGGCTAAGGATAAGTTTGCCCTCCATCCGGCTGGCTTGTCACGAAAACCAAAGGACGGATAAGCATGTAGAACGCCGCCAGGTGCGACGTTTGGACAGCGGTTCGAGTCCGCTCACCTCCACAAAAATAGCTGCCTTTCCGGGCAGCTATTTTTGTGCTTCTTATTCGTCCGGGAGGATGCGGCGGGCGCCCATGTAGCGCATCATGAAATAAGGATAGGACGATGTCTGCTCGGTGACCCCTTTGGAGGATGAGGCATGAATGAAGGTGAAACTGCCTTTTTCCTTATCCACGGACACGACAATGCCCACGTGGCCGATTTCACGCACGCCTATCCTTTTCCCGAAAAAGACAAGGTCTCCTTTCTGCAATTGGAAATAGCTCTCCACGGGCCTCCCTTCGCGAAACTGAATGACGCTGTATGAGGTGAGTTCGTATCCGAAATGCTTGAAGACATAGTGGGTGAAACTGGAACAGTCGAACTCCTTGGGGCCGTTGGCTCCCAGGCGGTAGGGCGTTCCCGTAAAGGTACGGGCATATGCGATGATGTCATCGGCGGTAACAACCGGCTCCTGCACTTGCAGGGAGTCCGCAGCCTGCACTTGAGTGGTATCAGGAGCCTGCGTCACTTCCTGCGCCCAGGCCCTTCCCACCAGGAAAAGGGCCAGAGCCAGAAATATGAGCTTCCTGCGCATTGTACTGCAAAGATACGCTTTTTTTCATCAGTAGTCCAGGATGGTCTCAAAGGTGTTGCAGGCAGACTGGATGAAAAAAGGATCACCACCGTACACCGGGTCAACATCCGTGCCAGTCTGCTCCGGCGAGCCGAAGAAACATCGGCCGTAATAGGGATCAATCTCCGCCCGAGGGATGTAATAAGCCGATGCATAGCGCCATGGTTCATACTCATCATTGTCACAAAGATACCAGCCCATGCCGCCGTCGGTCCATTCCACCGAGCGCCAGCGCTCCCAATGGAAAACAATGCGGGTATAATCATCCATTTGCAGGTATCGGCACATATCGCCGGAGGCCGGCACAAGACGCATATCAGGAAAAGCATCCGGATGCTTCTGGCGGAATCCTTCCGGATCGAAATCGAACTGGGGCTGATTCCAAAGCGTAATTACACGATAGTTGAAATAACCTGTCGTGGGGCCCGGATTCCATAGAATCTCATAAGTAAGTTCGTTGTCGGCAGGAATATATCGGGTTCCCATATTGAAGAACGGATGCGTTCCCAGCGATGCGGCATAATTTACCCAGAAAGGTCCCAAAGATTCCGCTTCAGCCTTGGTGGGATGGACGGTCGTTTCTGCCGTCGCCGTCGTTTTCAGGAAATCCATCCCCACCATGGGGGTAAGGGCTGACATCTTGGGAAAAGACGCGACCACCTTGATCCTTGCCTCTTCGTCATAAGGACTGAAAAGGGGATAATGGCGCTGATGAATGGAAAATTCGGCATAAACCTCCAATTCCCTTACAACATCAACGCTTGCCGCCAAGGCCGATGCCTTCTCGCCGCTGCGTAAATTCTCCACTTCCAGCCGGAAAGCAATTTGTCCGCAAGTCTTGTTGTCACAGGGAATCCGCACGATGTCATAGGGCAGAAGGTCTCCGTTCTCGTCCGCCGGGGCTGCAGTATAGGTGGTTCCAGCATCTTTATAACCGCAATCACTCAGCAGGACAGTCTCCAAAGACATGGAGGGCCTGCTTCTATCCTTGGGAATGTGCCACTCCAACACCCATCCAGACTCGGAGCAGAGCATCCAATCAGATGGCATCTCCACCTTACGGCCAGCTACCACCCTGGCATACGGAGCAAAGGCTTCCATGCCCACAAATGGGTTCGGTATAAGAAAACTAATTTCTTCTGAATGAAACACATAGCCCGTTTTTGAATGGAGTTGCAACGCATTGGAAACGCTTTGCAAATATGGCTCACGGCTCATTTGCGACTGATCGAATTCCTGCAGGCCGGGGATGCCCTCCCAGCAGGGGAGATAGACTTCAAAGGTTCCCGGAGTATATTCCACATACAGATCATCGACGACGCTGTCGGAAGAGACCAGCGAAAGCCGGTTGTCCGGAACCGTAACATCGGTTCCGTCTTCGGCTTCAAATTGCAGGTTCACCGTGGCACAGTCCGCACCGTTGACAGGAAGGAAAAAGCAGCCATCAACGGTCAAATCCGGTCCGTCGTAATAGATGACGGGAACGCTGAATACTTCCCGGATGTCGGGGATTTCCATTGCACCCAAAGTGTTGTATTTCTCATCTTTAATAAGGAGCATCTCCGACGGGTCCGATGCCGAACGAGGGCCGGCACAACGGGCGGTGAAATACCATCCATAACTGTCTAAACGCGGTCCGGAGAGAATCTCTATAGCCTCCTGACCCGGAGCAGCCGTCGAGACGACCGATAGGGAAGAAGGCGACACTTCATCGGGCCATTCCTCCCTGTACGGGCTAATGTAAAGACGGAACACCTGGTAATACACGCAGCCGGATGGAATGGTCCCTTTCAGTGTGTACCGGTCCGAAATACTCACCGGAACCCGGTCCGACACCTCGAATCCTTCGTCTCCACCCAATGCGTAAACTGTCCCTTCCGGAGCGGAAACTGACGCCCGGAACCGGGCAATACCCCCGGACGATGACAACCATTCCAAACCGGTGCCCAGCGTTGAAAAACGTGGCGAATCCAGCGAGGTTTCAAAAGGAATGTCAATTGTTCCGCCCGGCTCCACGGACAGCGTCTGGGTGGGCGTCCAGCGGAAACTGTCGGTCTCCAGCCCGGGTGTCAGCGTTACAGTTAGCGTCCTGGCCGAATTCCGGACAATGTCAAAGTTTCGATTCATCGCGGATTCGCTTCCGGGATAGACCCGATAGGAAAAACTCCGTTCGACACCATCTTTGGAAGCTATCATATTGATGGACAGATACGAACAAGCCGAAACGCCTGCTCCCAAGTCCTGATAAACGGTTTTCCAACTCTGCGCCGGCGTGCCGTCCGCCCCCAGAATGGTTCCCTGGCAGTTTTCCGGGAAATATAATGAAATGGGCTTGACCGTCGTGCCGGTGCGGCCGAAAACATTCAGGAATTCCAGGTCGGTGTCGCCGGCGCAATCCAGGCAGGGAACCAAATCATCGGCCCGGGCGGCATAACCGGCCCCGGGGCCGTCGTAGAAATAGGGGACCCGCCCGTTGCTGTTTACGCAGCGGACAAAAGCGGTACGGATGGACCAGCCATCATTTATGAAACGGGAGCAGTTCAGTTTCAGTGAATACTTTGCAAACAGACGTTTCAAGGGGATGGTAAGCGTTTCACGCACACCGGTGAAATGTACCGGCACGATGGCCGACATCGGGAGGTTTCTCCCGCTCTCGTCAAGTTCTTTCAGGTCAGCCGTGGATGGACAGGAGAGAGGCGGAAGATTCAGGAGGTCCTGTTTCGTCAAATCCGG
>JAGCUV010000049.1 GCA_017962705.1 Bacteroidales bacterium | reverse complement strand
CTCCGCTCTGTCCGTTACTTACAGTTCCCGTGTCGTAATTGGAAGACATATGCTCCAGGAAATCAGGGACATAGTCGGTGTTGGCGGAGAGATTGATGGTGTAAACGAGACCGTTGATATTCATATTGTCAATCGTATGCGGGGTTCCAGACCAACCGGTCATCTTGATATCTGCACTAAACTGACAACTCAGGTTGATGTTGCCTCTGGCGTTGGAATACCCGGTATAGCCGGATGCATTACTCGGTTCACCGTCCGTGAAAACAACTACGACCTTGGCCCGGTTCGTCCCACCTGCTGCGTTGAGTGCCTGCATATTATCAGTGGCCTGCAACTGCTTGAATAGTTTCTTTGCACCGTCCAGACCATCATAAGGGAAAGTACTGCCCTGCCAGGTGCAAGTCGCGTCCCAATCTTCGTAGTCACTGATATTGGAATCCGTAATCTCCCGGAAAATCTTACAGACATGGGAATTAGCGGTACGTGTTGTCGCTTCATTTAAGTCAGTGATTTTCTTTTGAGATCCGAAGGAGACAACTGCAACCTGGTGTTTGGTCACATCCGCAGCCCACTGGTCCTTCTTGTTCTCTCTGTTGATCAACGCAAGGAAGGTATTCACACCACTCTTCAGGGCATCCTTACGGTTTGAGTACCGGTACAACCGGTAACCATTGCCGTTATAGTTGTCAATGAAGATGACCGTATTCGTCGCGGTGATGTTCGTCGGCTTTGTCAGGGTCGTCGTCGGGCCATCTGCTCCTTGAACGACATATCGACGTTCGACTGTATTTCCATCCGGATCGACGCGGTCGAAATAGATATAGTAGCGCGTGGCGCCGTCAATTGTCTCCGCATACCTGAACAGACGATAATAAGTCTCGTCCTCCGGGTAATACCACCATCGGTTGGAGTTTCCGCAATTGCTAGCCGTCACAACGCCTTGGGCATTTACCGTAGAGGCTGCCGGATTCTTGCTGTTATATGCCCATACTATTGACGTGTATCCTCCCGATCCGGTGGCGCCGACGTTGCCACTACTATAGGTTCCTACATAACCGTAATGATTGTGTCCACGATCCTGGCCGTCATCCAGTCTCAATTTCAAGACTTCTTTGTCATCGAGGGCGTCGTTATCGGCTTTTCTAATATACGTAGGAACAACCGTATTACGGGGACGATAGTCATACTGCATTGAACCGGAGACATCGAGCACGAGAATGAAATCCGTGGGGACAGCCGTGGCTTTCACGTTACCCGTGATGAAGTTCTCGATGCGGAGCGTGTAGTTACCATCCGCATCCGGGGTGTTGGACACCAGGTACTTATTGTAACCGATGCCTTTCTCCTCATTGAATTTGTATGCCTCGTGATTCGGATCCTGCGCATGGGCCGCAGGAATCAGGACGAGCGCGGCCGCGAGGGCCATCAAGGATTTATAGATCTTTTTCATTTCCATTTCTCTTTAATCGTTGTTCTTCATCCGATTACTGCTGGGGAACGGGTTTCTTGGCGTCGCCGAGCGCACCCGCCCAGGCGTCATCCCAGTTCACTCCTTCCTTGGCCTCGATGGCCTGCACGGGAATCTCCATGCGGAGGAACACGTTGTTGTACTGCTTCATGCTGCCGTCCATGTACCAGATCTCGGGAACAGCGCTCTCTTCCAGGCTGTACTTGAGGAAGAGCGGGGAAGCGGTCGCGTCGCCGGGCGCGACGGCATTCTTGTAATAGAAATAACCGTCGGTGCAAAGCACCCAGTTGGTGCCGGGAAGATTCTCGAACACGCCGCCGAAGTTGTCACCGGTGAGGCTGGTGCGCTTCCAAATCGGGACGAAGGCCGTGTGCGCCTCGCTCGTGTAACCAGTGGCGAGGACGGTCTCGCTGCCCGCGTTGCCCCACCAGTTCGCGACGATGAGCGCGCGGATGTAGGCGTCCACATTACCGGTGTTGCGGATTTCGACGTCGGTCTTCTCGAAACCGTCGACCTCGTCGTGGATCTCGACGTCCACGGTGTCGGGCTTCAGGGTGAAGGTGCGGAGCTGGCCGGCCTTCCACTCCTTGTTGACGGTGGAGGTCTGGGCGAGGATGAGCTTGCCCATCTCGAGATCGAGCGTGACCTCGTCGCCGTCCTCGTTCTTCACGCCGTCGTGGACGAAGAACGTGACCTTCATCTTGAGGTTCGCGGTGATCTGCTGCGGGATGAACCAGAAGGTCAGGGAGGCGTCGGCCTTGTTCAGGTTCCGGTTCGCGCCGCCGTTGTAGAAGCTCTCGGGGGCGTTCACGGCATCGCCGGTGGCGAAGTCCTGGATGTCGGTCTTGGCGAACTCCTGGGTGTACTCGCCCGTGGTCGTGCCCGGGGTCCAGGTGAAGCTGGCGGCGGAGCTGTGCTCGGCCGTGTCGTCCTGGTTGGTCTCGGTGCCGGCGGGGACGAACTTGGCGTGGCCGCTGTTCTTCAGGCCGGTGATCACCACCTTGGTGATGTAGGTCTGCATGGTCTCGTTCGGGTCGTTGTTGCCGATCGCGAACTTGACGCCGGTCAGGGCGTGACGGAACAGCACGCTCGCGCCGCCGTTCTTGTACTCCTGCTCGTACTGCGCCTTGGTGATGTTGCGGGAGGCGAACACGATGTCCTTCTGGTCGGAGGCCTCATCGGGGGTCGTATAGTCAAACTCGATGGAGTTCGCGGCATAGCTGGCCACGAGGTTGCTCAGCCCGGCCGGAGCCGCAGGCATGTGGAGGAAGAACGTCACGTCGCCGCCGGCCTTCTCCCAAGGATCGAAGCCGAGCTCGCGGCGCCAGGCGTTCTTGCCGCCGGACAGGGGGAACACCTCGAAGGAGCCGGGCGCGGCCACGCGGCCGCCCGCTCCGTGGATCTCGCCTTCGAAGGCGTTGCCGAAGACGCTGATCACGTTCTGCGTATACACAGGCGTGCCGCGGGTCTCCGCGACATCGTCCGTGAGGGCGCCCATTTCGGTCACATACTCCTCAAGGGTGTAGCGCTCACCGTTTTTGGCCACGCCCAGGTCGTAGACGTTCGTCTGGACGGGCATGCCAACCTCGGCAGAGCGGGTGGAGATGCCGGACATCACGAGGGAGACCTCGCCGGACTGCGTGGCAGGGACGACGATGTCCTTCTCTCTTTCACAGGAGCTGATGATCAGGGCTCCGAAAGCGGCGAGCGCCGCAAAAATCAAATGTTTTCTCATGGCTGCTCCTCCTTAGAATTCGAAATACATGTCACCAGTGGGCTCGTCACCCGCCTCGATGTTGACGTTCTCGGACTCGTCCACCTCCATGGTGAGACGGGCCGTCGCCACGAGCAGCGCCTGCTCGAATGCTACCTCGGTCGGCAAGGACAGAGGGGAACGGTAGGTCCTTTTCATTTGGTTCCGATGTTTCATTAGTTTGTTATTTTGTTTTCGTATATTTTCTGCATAAATTTGTGTATCAACAGGTTATGAGCCCCTGCGCATAATGCCTGTTATGGGAAGGTTAAACCATTGATTTTCAGACTGTTGAAAACTACAACCGATAAGTGCTGTTTTTCATGGTTTTGTTTGGATAAAATGCATAAAACCACTAAATTAAACGCGAAAAACCATGTACCGAAAATTCCAATCGTTCCTGGAGCGGGCGGGGTTCGCCAAGAACACCGTGAGCGCCTACGTGGAGACTGTCCGTCTCTTTCTTGCCCGTTACGGCCGGGTGAGCGAAAAAAGCCTGTGCGATTACAAGGTCTTCCTCCTCGAGCACTACAAGCCCAAAACGGTGAACCTGCGGCTGCACGCGCTCAACAAGTATCTGGAGTTCCTCCATCTGGACACCTTTAAAATAAAAGGGGTGAAAGATCCGCAGCGGGCCTTCCTGGAGAATGTGATCAGCGACGCCGACTACCGGTATCTCAAGCGGCAACTCAAGGACG
>JAGCUV010000048.1 GCA_017962705.1 Bacteroidales bacterium | reverse complement strand
TGTCCTTGCCGGAAAGCCAGGTGGAAACGCCGGACTGGCTCTTGTGGATGGCCTGGCTGAGGCTTCCTTTGCGGAGGTCCAGGTCGATAAGTAGCGTGCGTGCTCCTTTGATGGCCATACTCTGGGCCACGTTCATCACGGAGAAGGTCTTTCCTGAACCCGGGGTGAAAGAAGTGAAAAGGAAGATTTTGTTTTCGCGCCCGGCCATCAGGTCAATATTGGTACGCAATACGCGGTAGGCTTCGTTCATCGAGTCGCGATTGTCGGCTTTGACGACAATCTGCCGCTCCATTTCTCCCTTTCCTTTCTTCATCAAAGGAATTTCGGCGAGGAAAGGAATGGTCAATCCTTCCAGGTCGTCTTTCCGGCGAACCTTGTTGTCCAAACTCCGTTTGAGGGCGACAATGCTTGCAGGTATGGCGGTGCCCATCAGGATGGCGATTAAAATGATGAGGTGGGAACGGGAGGACGGCCCGCCGCCGGTCGGGGCCTGGATGATGCGGGTGTTGGCGACATTGACCATCGAAGCCAACTCGTTCTCTTCCCGTTTCTGCAAAAGGAAGACATAGAGCGATTCCTTGACTTTCTGCTGGCGCTGGATGCCGATGAGTTGCAATTCCTCGCCGGTGTTGCTGGTGATGCGGCTGAGCAGGCGGTCTTCCTGTGTTTTGATTTTGTCGGCCTGGATGCTCAAGGAACTGATCATATTGTCCAGCGAACGGAGGATGGCGCTGCGCATGGAATCCAAAGTCATATTCATATCGGCGATGAGCGGGTTCGAGACGCTGCTGTTGCCGATGAGGATGTCACGGTTGAGCATGATTTTGTTGTATTCTGCAATCTGCGACTCCGCCGAAGTGTTTTTCAAACCGGTGTTGGCGGGAATCAACGCAGACGCGTTGGCCGGATTGGTCAAGTATTCACGCAGATAGCGGACGATGCTGAGCTGGTTGCTGACCTCGAAATTCTTTTCGGCCAGATCGCCCACCTGGGTGATATACAGTTGGGCCTCGCTGCGGACATCGGCGATTTTGTGCTCTTCCTTGAAGTCTTTGAGCGCGGTCTCGATTTCACCCAACTCCTGCTCAATGACCACCAGGCGGTCGTCGATGAAACGAGTGGTGTTGTTGGCCGTTTTGTTGGCGTTTTCAATCCACTGGTTGTTGTAGGAATCGATCAGCGTGTTGAGAATGTCCTCCGCTTTTTTCGCGTAGAAATTGCTCGTGCGCAGGACAACCACCGAATTCTGCTTGTTCGCCACATTGACGGACAGCGCCCCATTGTAGAGCTTTGCCTGACTCTTGGCGTTCGTCCAAGTGACGAGAATATTGTTCTTCCATTTGTCGAAACCGCCGGCCGGGTAGAGGATGATGCGGCCCACCTGCGTGTCGAGGGTATCGGACAGGTGCCCGTTCACCGCGGGGCATTTGCATTTCTTCCCGTTGATGGTAAACTGGCTGAGTGCGAAACTGTCCTTTCCTGTTTTTTTGACAATAAAGGAGAAGCTGCCATGGACATCGCTTTCCACAATGTCCATTTGTATGGGCTTGTTCTCATCCAGGGGCTTCTGACGCAGGAATTGAATCTCCGAATAGGATGTTTCCAGCCCCAGTTTATACACGACCATTTCCATCAGGTCCGGTGTAGCGAGGGCCTCGACTTCGTTATAGACATTGACTCCCGAACTGAAGGTATTCCTTCTGTAGAGTGTATTGCTGAAGGACGTGATGTCTTTGAGGGCGGAACTTTGTCCGTTTTCATCCACGATGATTTTTGCCGTGCGGATATAGACGGCCGGTTTGCGGTAGATGTACAGGCCTGCCAGCAACAAACATACAAAAATGGAGGCGAGACACCACCACTTGAAATCCCAGATGCTCTGCCAAAGTTCGGCCAGACTCAATTTTCCGGGCTCTATGCCGGTTTCGGGGTATTTGTAATTCTCTTTTTCCATAAGGCTAACGGAGGACATTAACAAGCAAGGTTGTGATGGTGGCCAGGAAGGAACCGATGCTGATCCACAGGCTCACGCTTTTGACATTATTTTCATTGATGGTGGACTGGCCGGCCCGTACGTGGTTGGGCTCGACATAGACCACATCGTTTTGTTTGAGGTAATAGCCCGGCGATTTGAACATGTCAACGCTGCGCATATCCATCTGGTAGATGTTGCGTTTCCCGTCCTGTTCCCGGATCACGAACAGGCGGTCCCGCCGCCCGAAAATGGTCAGGTCGTGGGCCATTCCCAGCGCGTCGAGTACGGTCAGTTTGTCTCCCTCGAAGGAGTAGGTCCCGGGATTTGAGACTTCGCCGAGGACTGCCACTTTGAAATTGAGGAATTGGACGGTCACCACGGGATCTTTGATGTAGTTGCCGTCAACGATTTTTGCCTTGATGAGGTCGGCTGTTTCTTTGCGGGAGAGTCCTTTTACTTTGATCGTCCCGAGGATGGGAAAGTCAATCGTCCCTTCATCGCTGACAGCATAACCCAGCAAACGCATGCTGCTTCCAGACTCGGAAAACTCGCTGCCGGCCTGGTAACTGATGACCGGGAGGTTGAACAAAGTGGACAACTCGGGGTTGCGGCAGGAGACCACGATGGAAATCATATCACGGGGCTGGATCCGGATGGTCGAGATATTGTCGATGACGCTTTCTTCTCCCGGCTTGACGTCCTGGATATAATTGATTTTCTCATAGGTCCTGCAGGCGGTCAGGCCGCAGGCGAGGGTGAGCAGCAGAAAAATTTTTCTCATAAGCTGAACTTGTGATAGTGAGGACCGAAACGCTTGAAAGCCTCTTCATCAAGTCTATTCCGGTCATCGGGGTGAGCAATGGAAATCAGGAGTTTGGCCCTTTCTTGCAGGGATTTGCCCGTCAAGTCGACGGCTCCCCATTCGGTGACGATCCAGTGGGCGTCCGCCCGGGGGGTGACGACACCGGCCCCTTCGGCGAGAGTGGGGACGATTTTGTTCTTTCCTTTGTTGGTGCGGGAGGCGAAGGCCGTGATGGACTTACCGCCTTCCGACAGGAATGCGCCTTTGACAAAATCCAGCTGGCCGCCGGTTCCGGAGAAAATGCGCGTGCCGATGGAGTCGGCGCAAATCTGTCCCGTCAGGTCCACTTCCGTGGCGGAGTTGATGGCTGTCACTTTCTTGTTACGGGCGATAATGTACGGGTCGTTGGTGTAGGTGATGTCCTTCATCAAGACCGCATCGTTGTGGTCAAGGAAAGAATAGACTTCATGGGAACCGAGCAGGAAGGAGGCGACGACCTTGCCGGTGTCAATGTCTTTGCGACGGCCGTTGATGACGCCTTTTTTAATAAGGGCGAGCAGGCCGTCGGCGAACATTTCGGTGTGCAGGCCGAGGTCTTTGTGGTTGGAAAGTTGGGTTGCCAGGGCGTTGGGCAGGGCGCCGATGCCCATTTGCAGGCAGGCTCCGTCTTCCACCAGGGCCGCACAGTTTTTCCCGATGGTCTTTTCCAACTCGGAAGGGTCTTTGTAAACGGCGGTGACCAGGGGTGTGTCGTCCCGGACCAGATAGGTGAACTTGCTGACAGGAACGAGGTCACCATAGGCGTAAGGAACATTCTTGTTGACCACGCCGATGACAATTTCCGCCGTGTCGATGGCGGCGATGGAGCAGTCCACGGAGGTGCCCAGGGAGACCATCCCGTTTTCATCGGGGAAGGACACCTGGACCAGGGCGGCGTGCAATTTGATATGGCCGCGGCGGTAGAGTCTGGGCGTGTCGCTCAGATGGACGGGCAGGTAGTCTGCGTAGCCGGCATTGACGTTGGCCCGGACATTGGGACCGACGAAGAAACCCTGCTCGAAGAAAATCCCTTCATAACGGGCCTCGCTATAAGGGGCGGGTCCTTCTGTATGGAAATGATGGAAATGCAAGTCTTCAATCTCCCCGCGGTCCGCCCTTCTGCACAGCGCCTCAATCAGGACGTGGGGCACGCTGGCAACGCTGCTCAGGTGAATGTGGCCGTGAGAGCGCAGGTGGCTCACCGCTTCGTCTGCGGAGATGTAGCAAAGTTCTTTCATTTTCTTGCATGTCAAAATATCAGACAAAGATAAGTAAATTTTTTGTAAATTTGTGCCTGCTATGCACAATAAAGAAGAAAACCTGGCATTTTTTGCCCAAGTCCTGGATATAATGGACTATTTGCGTGAGCGTTGCGCCTGGAATGGCTCCCAGACTTTCGAATCGCTCCGAACGCAATCGCTGGAAGAAATGTATGAATTGAGTGATGCCGTACTCAAAGGTTCGGCCGATGATGTTCGCAAGGAACTGGGCGATTTGCTTTTGCACATTGTCTTTTACTCCCGCATCGCCCGCGAAAAGGGACTCTGGGATGTGGGGGATGTGATGCGGGGGCTTTGCGAGAAGATGATTTACCGCCATCCGCACGTCTTTCCCGGAGGGATTTACCCGCCTGATGCCCATGCCCGCCCGATGACCCCGGAAGAGGTGGCTGCGGCTTGGGAGATGCTTAAAACCAAAGAGAAAGGGGGCAATAAGACGGTGCTTTCCGGCGTTCCGGATTCGATGCCGCCCATCCTCAAGGCATATGCGATGCAGGACAAGGCTCGTGGCGTGGGCTTCGATTGGGAACACAAAGAGGATGTGTGGGACAAGGTTCGTGAGGAACTCGGAGAAGTCATTGAGGCGGCGGGGGAGGAAGATCCCGTGCATGAAGAAGAAGAGTTCGGCGACCTTCTTTTTGCGGTAGTGAACGCATGCCGCCTGTATGGCATCAATCCCGATACGGCGCTCAACAAGGCCTGCGATAAGTTCCGCCGGCGTTTCGGCTATCTCGAAGAACATACCATCAAGCAGGGCCGTGACCTTCACGATATGACCCTGGGTGAAATGGATGTCATTTGGGAAGAAGGTAAATCCAAGGGCTTATGATTCCGCAGTGGCTGGAGCGTGAGCAGTTGCTGCTCGGGGAAGAGGCGCTCTCCCGCTTGATGTCTTCTACGGTCGCCGTGGTAGGCTGTGGCGGCGTTGGCGGTTTCGCTGCGGAAATGCTGGTGCGCGGTGGCGTCGGCCATATCATCCTGTTTGACAACGATGTAGTGAGCGAGACCAATCGCAACCGGCAGCTCCTGGCCTTGAGTTCCACGATGGGGCGGGCCAAATGTTCCGTGTTGGCGGAGCGGCTGCGGGATATCAATCCCGCGTTGGAAGTGGAATGCCGCTGCGAGTATCTGGAGGCGTACCGGGTTGAGGACCAGTTGGGCGGGTGGCCCGGCCGGGTGGATTTCGTGGTGGACGCCATTGATACCTTGGCGCCGAAGTTGGCGCTGATTCGTTTCTGTGTGGAGCATAAGTTGCCGCTGGTCAGTTCGATGGGGGCAGGGGCCAAAGTGGATGTGACGCAGGTGCGTATTGCCGACTTGTCGAAGTCGCATCATTGCCCGCTTGCCTTCATTGTCCGCAAGCGTCTCGGCAAAATCGGCATACGAAAGGGCTTCCCGGTAGTTTACAGCGAAGAACTTCCCGACCGCGAGAGCATCGTTCCCGTAGAAGAACGCAACAAAAAATCCCAGGTTGGCACCATTTCCTACCTTCCCGCCGTTTTCGGCTGCGCCTGTGCCCAAACCGCCCTCCTGCACCTCGCACACCCCACCGACTGACACAGTGCCGCACGCGGCGGGCACCCCTATCCAGACCAATGTGCCCTGTAGGGCAGTAGAACGATGGTTTCCCTGGATACCCCACCCTTCAAACCGACCCCAATCCAGGCCAATGTGCCCTACAGGTATCTAGAACGTAGGTCAGCGTGGATACCCCACCCGACTCACTCCCTCTTTATGTCTATAAGTTAGGGCTTCGAGCCGTCAGGCAGCCAGACACGGACGGAACTTCGTTCGGCCGCCTGCGGCGTCCTGCACTCCGGCCCCTCCAACGATCTACTTCGTCCCGCTTCGCAGAACTCGTATCTT
>JAGCUV010000047.1 GCA_017962705.1 Bacteroidales bacterium | reverse complement strand
TGCAGAACAGCAATGAAGTGCGCAAGGCGACCATGGACCAGAAAGCGGCCCAGGCGCTGACCGGAGAGGTGGCCGCCCATTTCTTCCCGACGGCCTCCATCAACGGAATGGCCTTCCACGCTTTCCGTCCGCTGATTTCCATCAACGCGCTGAATATCTTCGGCAACAACGATTTGGGTAATGTTATTCAGAATATTTGGCAGGGACTTGCAGACGAGAACGGCGGAACGGCTTCCCTGGATCTCTTGCAGTATGGGCAGTATTACGGCGTTACGGCCGTGCAACCCATCTTTGCGGGTGGTCGTATTGTCAATGGGTTTAAGTATTCCAAGCTCGGGGTCGAAGCCGCGAAATTGCAGGCGGAAATGACCGAGCAACAAGTGTTGGAAGAGACCGATCGCAATTATTTCGGGCTGATTGCCCTGCTTGAGAAGGAAAAGTACCTCAATGCGATGCAGGCATTGCTCGAGAGTCTGGAGAAAGTGGCGGATGTGGCGTTCCGGGAAGGCGTCATCGTCAAATCCGATTTCCTGATGCTTCAGAACAAGAAGATGGAGTTGAGCAACGGACGGACCAAACTGACGGCGGGTATGCGTCTGATGAAGATGAATCTGTTGAGCAGTATGGGGTACAAGTATAAAGTGATGGATTTGGACAGTTACACTTTCGTCAACCCCGGCTTGGAGGGCATACCTACACCCGAAGATGTCTACGTGGACGAGAACCAGGTGGTGGAGAGTCTTGCGGAGACGCAGTTGCTGGATATCCAGGTCAAGGCCAAACGTTTTGAAAAGAAATTGACCCTGGGCAGCACCCTGCCGCAAATCGGACTGGGCGTCAATTATGGGTTCAACCGCTTTTTCCAGTATACGCCCGGAAGATGGAACGGAATGGTCTTTGTGGCATTCTCGATTCCCCTGACCGACTGGGCCGCGAATTCCTACAAGATGCAGCGGCAGCAGTACGACATCGACAAGGCGGAATATGACAAGGAGCATTACCACGAGATGTTGCTGCTGCGCCAGCGCAAATTCTATCTGGAACTGACCAGCGCGTGGGACGCCCTGACCCTCTCCCGCAGCCAGCGTGAGTATTCCGAGTATCTGTACGCTCAGGCAAAGGTCAGTTTTGAGTCGGGTTACAGCACGACGACGGACCTTTTGCTGGCCTTCGGCAACTTGACCGAACAAGTGGAAAAAGAAACGGTCGCCTTGGGCGATTATTTGTCCGCCTTGCAGGTGTACCGCAGCCATCTGCCCAAGAGCGAATAATCCACATAATACAACTATATTAATATGGACGAAAACAACAACCTTCAAATTGAAGTCAAGCCCGACACCATTCGCGGCAACTACTCCAACCTGGCCGTCATCACCCACTCCGCCAGCGAATTCATCCTGGATTTCGCCTCAATGCTTCCCGGAATGAAACAGCCCGAGGTCATCTCCCGCCTGATTATGACGCCCGAGCACGCCAAACGCCTCTTCCTGGCCTTGAACGACAATCTCAAGAAATACGAATCTACACACGGGCCCATCAATCTGAACGACATGCGTCCTTTCCCCATCACTCCCAGCGGAACCAAATCCTAAGAAGTTGATTGACATCCTCTGATGGATAAAGGCTGGCATATTATTTTGGGCAGCGCATCGCCCCGGCGCAAGGAACTGCTCTCCGAACTGGATCTGACCTTTGAGGTGGATGCTCGCACCAATTTTGAAGAAAGCATTCCGGAGGGAATGACTTGCGAAGAGATTCCTCGTTATCTTGCGGAAGGCAAGTCACGCGGTTTTCACCGGCCGCTGCAGCCCGGAGAACTGCTGATTACCGCCGACACCCTGGTCTTTCTGGGAACGGAAGCCTTGGGCAAACCCCGCGACCGCGAAGATGCAGTGCGTATGCTGCGCGAACTCTCCGGCAAGGCCCACACCGTCACCACCGGCGTCTGCATCCGCAAAAAAGATGCAATGGAAAGTTTCATCGACAGTTCCCGGGTGCATTTCGCCGAACTGACCGATGCAGACATCGCTTATTATGTCGACCGCTACCAGCCCTACGACAAAGCCGGCGCCTACGGCATCCAGGAATGGATCGGCGCCGCCGCCATCACCCGCATCGAAGGCTCCTACTACAACGTAATGGGCCTCCCCACCGCCCCCCTCTGGCACCACTTGAAAAAGTATCTCCAGTCCACCCGCTAAGCGCGCCCACCCGCAGCTACCGCCCGCTCATCATCCTATTCGTTGCAGTTTTTCCGTTGCGAAAAAACCTCAACGAAAATTGAAATCCCAAATTTTTACTGTTCCCAATTTTTGGTTATCTTTGCAAGAGTATCTATTTCGCACGAAAGCCGATATTCATACTTATAGGAAATAAAACACACAAGCAGAATGAATCATTCTATAAAAAGCACCTTGATTCTTGCACTCTGCTGCTTCTCATTTACGCTTCAAGCCCAGGACGACCAACCGCTGTGGCTGCGCAAAAGCAGCATCTCGCCCGACGGTAAGACCATCGCCTTTTCTTACAAAGGAGAGATTTTCACCGTACCCACGAACGGCGGGAAAGCCTTCCAGATTACTTCCAACGCCGCATTTGATGACGATCCGCGCTGGAGCGCCGACTCGCGCAGCCTGGTGTTCGTATCCTATCGCGAAGGCAGCAAGGACATCTACCGCACCTCCGCCCAGGGTGGAAAAGTCCAACGCCTGACCAACCATCCCGGCGCCGAGACTCCCCTCGCCGTTCTGGCCGACGGAACCATTCTGTTCAATACCACACTCGGCGCTGACACGGCCTGGCGCGGCTTCCCCGGCTATCCCCAACTCTACGCCACCAACATGGACGGCGTCACCCCCTGGCGCGTCACCTCCCTGCCGATGGGCAACATCAGCGTCAACCGGGATGGCTCCGTGCTCTATGAAGATATCAAAGGCGTGGAAGATCCCTTCCGCAAACACCATACCTCCTCCGTCACCCGCGACATCTGGCGTTACGACCCCGCCAACCTCAGCAAAAAGGACTTGCAGGCGCGAGGCGGCAAAATGCTCATCGATGCCAACGGGACCTTCACCCGCGTAAGTTCCTTCATCGGAGAAGACCGCAACCCCATCTGGGGACCTTCCGGAAAGGAATATTTCTATTTGAGCGAAAAAGACGGCACCCTTAACATTTATCGTGCAACCTGCGGACAAGATGCGCAGCCCCAGCAGTTGACCTTCTTCAAGGATGCCCCCGTCCGCTACTTGTCCGTCGCTGACAACGGAATGCTTTGCTTCAGTTGGAACGGCGAACTCTACACTCTCAAAGAGGGTGAACAACCCGTAAAAGTGAACATCAGCATTACCGCCGACAACGGAGATGCCGCCAGCCGGCTTTCCCTGCTGCAAAGCGGAGCTGCATCAATGGCCATCTCGCCTGACGGCAAAGAGGTGGCAGTTATCAGCCGGGGCGACGTCTATGTGACCACCGTTGAGCTGGACCGCACCGTCCGCGTCACCAACACCCCCTGCCAGGAACGCGATTTGAGTTTCTCTTCCGACGGCAAGACGCTGTACTACGCCTCCGAGCGCGAAGGCTGTTGGAGCATCTTCAAGAGCAGCTCCGCCGACAAGGATGCCAAGTATTTCACCTTCTCCAACACCTTCAAGGAGGAGCGTTTCACCAAGGCCGGCGAGACCTGCTTCCAACCGGTTGTCTCCCCGGACGGGAAATGGGTGGCTTTCCTGCGCGACCGCACGGAGCTCGTCATCAAGAAAACGGACGGAAGCAAAGAAAAGAGCCTGCACAAAGGCATCAACTACTCTTACGTGGACGGCGACCAGGCTTTCTGCTGGAGCCCGGACAGTAAATACATCCTCTGCAACTGGCAGGCGGACGGCAGCTGGAACAATGAGAATGTCGCCCTCATCGATATTCAGAGCGGTACCATCCGCGACCTCACCCAAAGCGGTTACAACGATGACGGATTCCGCTTCGCCATGGGAGGAAAGGCGATGAGCTGGCGCAGCGACAAGGCCGGCTACCGCAGCCACGGCAGCTGGGGCTCCGACCGCGATATCTATGTGATGTTCTTCGACGCCAAAGCCTATCACGAATTCATCCGCAGCGAAGAATTTGAAAAAGAAGAGAAATTCCTGCTGGAAGGCAACAAGAAGGCCGAAAAGAAAGAAAAACAGGATTCTGTCAAGGCCGAAAAGAAATACGAGCCAGACTTCACCTGTCTGGAAGACCGCACCGTCCGCCTTACCCCCTATTCAGGCCGGATCAGCGACCATTATCTCTCCAAGGACGGCAAGAAACTCTATTATGTAATGAGCACCGGCAAGGCCAACGACCTCTATGTATTGAACACCAAGACCAAAGAACTCAAAGTGGCCCACAGCGGCACCAGCGGCGAGATTATCCCCTCCTCTGACGAGAAATATATCTTCATTTTGGGGAGCAACGGCAAAGCCAACCGCATTGAGGTCGCTTCAGGGACCAAGAAGAGCATCTCCTTCAAGGGAGAATACGAATATGACACGGTCAAAGAACGCGCCTACATTTTCGAGCATATCTGGAAACAGGTTTCCGAGAAATTCTACGACAAGGATTTCTCCGGGGTCAACTGGCCGTATTGCTATGAAAATTACAAGCGATTCCTCCCCCATATCAACAACAACTTTGATTTCAGCGACATGCTGTCCGAGATGCTGGGCGAACTCAACGCCTCCCACACCGGCTCCCGCTATTACTATAACAATAAATACAACTTCGGGCTGCTCGGTGTCATCTTTGATGACGCTTGGAAAGGAGAAGGGTTGAAAATCGCGGAAATCCTCCCCAACTCCCCGTTGAAGCTGGCTGATGAAGAGATTCAAGCCGGCGATGTCATCACGGCGGTGAACGGAGTGCCGGTCCGTCGCAACGAGGGCTGGTACAAACATTTCACCGCGAAGGGCGGCAAGAGGCTCACGGTCAGCGTCAGCAAGAAAGGCCGCAAGGCGGAAGATGTGTATCTGACCGCCATCAGCAACGAACGGGATTTGCTCTACAAACGCTGGGTGCGACGCAATGAGCAGCAGGTAGAGAAACTCTCCGGTGGTAAAATCGGCTATGTGCACGTAAGGCAAATGAAATCGGACAGTTTCCGCGAGGTATACAGCCGCGCGCTGGGCAAATACAAAAACTGCGACGCGCTCATCGTGGACACCCGCTACAATGGCGGCGGCTGGCTGCACGACGACCTGGCTATGTTCCTGAGTGGCAAGGAGTACATCCACTTCACCCCGCGTGGCCAATATATCGGCAAAGAGCCCTACAACCGCTGGACCAAACCCTCCTGTGTGTTGATGAGCGAAGGAAATTACTCGGACGCCTCGATGTTCCCCTATGCCTATCGTGCGCTGGGCATCGGCAAACTGATTGGTATGCCGGTCCCGGGAACGGGTACCGCCGTGTGGTGGGAAACGCAGGTGGACGAGAGCCTAGTCTTCGGCATTCCGCAGGTCACCTCCGTCGGACTGAAAGAAAACAAGGTGCTGGAGAATTACCAGATTGATCCTGACATCCGCGTGGAGAACGACCCGGCGAGCCTGCTCCTGGGCGAAGACAAGCAATTGGAAAAAGCCGTTGAATTTTTGATGAACAACCAACAATGAGCCGCAGCATCGTCATTATCCCCACCTACAACGAGAAGGAAAACATTGAGAAGATGATTCGCAAGGTATTTTCCTTGTACGATGATTTCAGTATTCTGGTCGTTGACGACGGCTCTCCCGATGGAACGGGATCCATTGTCAAAGGCTTGCAGACGGAATTTCCCGACCGCCTTTTCCTGATGGAGCGCGGTGGCAAACTTGGGCTGGGAACGGCCTACCTGCAGGGCTTTGCCTGGGCGCTCGAGCGCAATTTCGACTTCATTTTCGAGATGGACGCAGACTTCTCCCACAATCCCGAGGATCTCGCCCGCCTCAAGGCTGCCTGCGAGAATAACGGAAGCGCCGAGGCTGGCAAGGATGCTCGTGCCGATCTGGCTGTGGGCTCGCGTTATTGCAACGGCATCAGCGTGATTAACTGGCCCATCGGTCGCGTACTCATCAGTTATTTCGCCTCAGTTTTCGTGCGCAAGGTATTGAATGTGCGCGTTTTCGACTGCACTTCGGGCTTTGTCTGCTACAGTCGCCGTGTGCTGGAAACGCTGAACCTGGACAAAGTACGGATGAAAGGCTACGGCTTCCAGATTGAAATGAAGTACAGTGCCATCAAGCTGGGCTTCCGGCTCAAAGAAGTCCCCATCATCTTCGTTGACCGCAAAGAGGGCTCTTCCAAAATGTCCGGCAGCATCCTCGGCGAAGCCTTCTGGGGCGTGCTCGCCCTCCGCTTCCGCCGCATCCGCGCCAAATAGCCAAACGGGATTGCGTGCTTACCCTGAGATGACAACCCGGCGGATACGGCGGGGTACGGAGGTAAGGATTTCGTAGGGAATGGTGCCGAGGGTTTCGGCAAGGTCTTCGACGCGGGGCTCTTCACCAAATATGGTAACGGTATCACCTACGGAGGCGGGAACGCCGGTCACATCCAGCATACACATATCCATACAGATATTGCCGACGGTCGGAACAAGATGGCCGTTGAGCAGGAAACGGGCTTTGCCGCAACCCAGCAGACGGTCCAGGCCATCCGCATAGCCAACAGGAATCGTCGCAATAGTCATTCCTTCAGGAGGGATGACTCCGTGACGTCCATAGCCAACCGTACCATCTTCGGGACGCAGGGTTTTGATTTGAAGAACCTTGCACTTGAAGGACGCGACGGGAGACAAGCGAACGCCCGGAACGACGCTCACGCCATAGATGCCGATGCCCAGACGCACCATATCGAACTGATATTGCGTAAAACGCTCGATGCCTGCAGAATTCAGTATGTGCCACATGGGTCTGTAGCCTATCGCCTGACCGATGGACTCCGCTCCCTGACGGAACAACTCAATCTGGGATAAAGTAAAAGCATCATGCTGGGGCTCATCAGCCGCCGCCAGGTGGGAATAGACGCTCACCACCTTCACCCGGCTGGTATTTTTCAGGAAATCAATCAGCTGCGGAATCTCCGATGGGACAAAGCCCAGCCGGTGCATACCCGTATCCAATTTGATATGAATGGGATAATCCTTCTTACCTTTGGCTCTCAACACGCCGCACAGGGTCTTGAGGGTGGAAAGGTTGGGAATGCCGGGTTCCAAGGAATAATCAATGATTTCGGGGAAGAAGTCGCTGCCCGTGGTCAGGACTATCATGGGGCTCATAATCCCCCCTTTGCGCAATTCGATGCCTTCAACGGCATAGGCAACGGCCAGATAGTCGGCCCCCAAATCTCGCATCATCGATGCAAATTCCACAGCGCCGTGTCCGTAGGCATTGGCCTTGACAAGCACCAGCAGTTTGGTCTCGGGACGGAGTTTGGAACGGAAATATTGATAGTTGGCCCGACAGTGGTTCAAGTCGAGTTCCAGACGCGAAAATTCTTGTTCTGCAGCAGTTTCCATACATCTTCGGCCGGGCCGGAATTACAATAAAAAACAAAGTTGGGACTGTAAGCCGGTTTCTGTTTTTAATCTTGTCATTTATCTACGCAACCTACCCCTCGGCATCGGGCGGACCACCCTCTTATCACCGATATATTTGGTCTTGCAGGCCCCGGCATCGTACCCCGGCGCCATCGCTGACGCCGACCGTGAGCTCTTACCTCACATTTTCACCCTTACCTCCGAGAATTTGGCTCCACCCCGAAGGCGGTTGTTTTCTGTTACGACCCGCACAAGATTACTCCTGTCTGTGCTTTCCACAGCGGGGTGTCCTACCCTGTCCGGACTTTCCTCTCCTTTCCGAAGAAAAGAGCGACAAAACGTCCCAGCTTTGTTTTCGATACAAAGATATACTTTTTTTATCAAATATCGTTTATCCCCTCTCCCCGAAAATGGCACTACCGATGCGGACCATGGTGGAGCCGCACTCGACGGCGATGGGGAAATCGGCGGACATGCCGATGGACAGGGTTTTGAAGTCCGTGAGTTCGGGGAACAAATCCTGCAGGTAATCCATATAGGAACGCACGCGCGTGAAATCCGAACAGATCTGCTCCGCATCGTCGGTATTGGTCGCCATTCCCATCAGTCCGCAGAAACGGATGTGCTTGTACGCGCCGTCGACTACGGCCCGCATCAGGATATCCAGGATTTCTTCTTCGTAGAACCCCTGCTTGCTCTCCTCCAGCGCCACGTGCATCTCCAACAGCACGGAGACCTTGCGCACGCCGCCTGATACCGGGCTACCTGTACCGGACTCGGAAGCCGCCCATTTCTCAATGGCATCCAGCAGGTGCTGGCTGTCCACCGACTGCACCAGCGACACATAGGGAAGGACCATTTTCAACTTGTTGGTCTGGAGATGACCTATGAACTGCCACTCCAAACCGGGACAGTCAGACAAGGCCTCGACTTTAGCGGCGAGTTCCTGCGGCCGGCTCTCGGCGAAAACCCGTTGGCCCGCCGCCCAGGCCTCGCGAATCGCCTCGGACGGGTGAAATTTGGAAACTGCCACCAAAGTAACCTGAGGTGGCAGTTGCAACCGTATCTTTTGTAG
>JAGCUV010000046.1 GCA_017962705.1 Bacteroidales bacterium | reverse complement strand
GCCCGCTTGAACGTGCTGAAGGGCCGTTCCATCACCGCCTTTCCGGACATTGACGGATACGATACCTGGTGCCAGAAGGCCGCGGAATTCCCGGAGCTGGGCATCAAAGTGGCCGATCTCCTCCAGAAGCACGGCACCGAGCAGGACCGGGCCGACCACATCGACATTGCCGACTGGCTCATCCGCTGGCACCGCACGCCCAATCCCCGGGCCGATGCCAACTTTGCCGCCGTGGCGCAGTACTTCTCCCCGGAGGTGCACGAAGAGATCCGTGCGCTCATTCACGACCTGGACCTGGAGTTTGTGGGAGTGGGAAAAATCGAGGAGGAAAACGACTCTGAAAAATCCGAAGAGAACGCGGCCCATTGAAGATATTTCCGTAAATTTGCAATCTTATTATAAGACGCTCTATGCCAGACTTATTCACATACTACGAGGGCGAGTTGAAGGATTTCATAGCCGAGGCCCTCATCACTAAGGACACCCTTCTGAAGCGTGTTATTTCTACTGCTACAGAATCGCTTGTAAACGACCTACAGGATATGGGTATCACCATTGACGAAACCTACCGGCACACACTGGATAACAGTGCCGTCCGTCACGCTATCAAGAGTCACGGAAGTCCCAAAGAAGTCTTGCGTGGCCAAATTCCCATCACGGATGATGATTTGATGCGGATTCCGGAAATTGTTGCCTCTTATGAAGCACTGACAACGGAGAAGAACAAGCGTGGACAAGATGTCATCATCTATACTAAGACTATGGATGATGGGATTACATTTTATGTGGAAGAGATTCGCCTGGGGCGTCACGAACTGGCAGCCAGCACTATGTATAAAAGAAAAAAGGACGACTCACCGACGCTAATAGACTGAACTACGCAGATTTCGGATTTGCCTCCCTTTTCTGCAAATATAGTGATTATTTTCTGAACTGCAAATAAAAAAAAGAAACTGGACTCCAATTGGACTCCAAGTCGGCCCATTTTATAATGCCTACCTTGCGACCAGATTTCCACAACGGAAGTCTGGTTTCTTTTTCTGTGGCCACAAAATGAGAAGCCATTGTTTCACTTAATCCCTGTAAGCAATGGACAAAACAGAAAAGACCATTACATTCGACAACCTGCCCCAGGCGGTTGCCACACTGCTCCAAGAAGTCCGGGAACTGCGCACCCTGACGGAGAATCACACCACCTACGGCGGCTTCTCGCCGTGGATGGATGTAGACGAACTGTGCGAGTACCTGCCCGGGCATCCGGCTAAATGTACGATATATTCGTGGGTTCAGCAGGCTGTCATCCCTTTTCATCGCTGCGGAAAAACACTTTGCTTCTACCGCCCGGAAATAGACAAATGGATTACGCGGAGATGAAGATAGAGAAACGGGAGCCCCGCTCCATCAAGGACATCCTTCTGGACATTGCAGAAGACCCCGACGATGAATACGGCAAGACTCTCCGGAGATTGCCATGCATACAAAAAGGTCTGAATGAGCGTCGGAACCGACGAAAACAAGACAAAAAGTAAACCCTGTTTCAGCGCCCTGAGAGCCCGATTCTCAAGGCGCTGATTCTTCTTTATACCTTAATATATCGGATTTTCGCCTAAAAATCCGTAAATTTGCTTGTTTTAGCAAGAATAAGCAAATAACATAATAATGGCAATAAAGAAGTCCCAGTTGTACTCAACCCTGTGGGAGAGTTGCAATGCTCTACGTGGAGGAATGGACGCCAGTCAATATAAAGACTATGTCCTGGTTATCCTCTTTGTGAAATACATTTCCGACCGTGCAAAATCCGGTGACCCCGATTTGGAAGAGATTCCTGCGGGCTGCACCTTTGACGATTTCATCGCCCTAAAGCACAAAGACCAAATTGGTGACGAAATCAATAAAAAACTGGCAAAACTCGCCAGCACATTTGGCCTGGACAATGTTTTCGTAAACGCAGACTTCGAGAGCGAAGATAAACTCGGCAAGGGAAAAGACAAGGTGGACACCATCACCTCCCTCATCGAAGTCTTCGAGAATCCGAACCTCGATTTCAGTACAAACCGTGCCGGCGATGACGACCTGATCGGTGACGCTTACGAATACCTGATGCGAAACTTTGCCTCCCAGTCAGGCAAGAGCAAGGGACAGTTCTATACACCTGCCGAGGTCAGCCGCCTGATGGCCAAGATTATTGGTATCCGCGATGACAAGAGCCGCAGCATTACCATATACGACCCGGCCTGCGGCTCGGGTTCCCTCCTCCTCCGCGCCATGAACGAAACCGCCCGTGGCACGGCTGTCAACCTCTACGGGCAAGAGAAAGATCTGGCCACTATCAACATGGCCCGGATGAATATGATTCTCCACGGGATGTACACGGCAGACCTCCAGCATGGTGACACGCTGAACGTCCCCCTGCATCACGAAGGAGACAAGCTCTCGCAGTTCCAATACGTCGTTGCGAATCCGCCCTTCTCCCTCAAGAAATGGAAAAAGAGCGCCAAGGATAACGATGTTTACGGCCGTTGGAAAGCCGATGCTATCCCGCCGTCCTCCAAAGGCGACTACGCCTTCCTGATGCATATCGTCAAATCCATCCTTCCGGACGGCAAGGGCGCTTGCATCCTGCCCCACGGTGTCCTGTTCCGTGGTAGCGTAGAGAAAGGTGACGCCGAAGCCAAGCTCCGCAAAGCGCTCGTAGAAAGCCACATCATCAAGGGCATCATCGGACTGCCGGCAAACCTCTTCTACGGAACCGGCATCCCCGCCTGCATCATCATTATCGACAAAGCTGCTGCCAAGGACTCCAAAGGCATCTTCATGATTGACGCCAAGGACGGCTTCTATAAGGACGGTGCCAAGAACCGCCTCCGTGAGCAGGACATCCAGCGCATCGCCGACGCCTGGGCCAAGGAAGCTAAGCTTTCCCATTTCAGCCGCTTGGTCCCGTATTCCGAGATTGAGAAGAACGAATACAACCTCAATATCCCTCG
>JAGCUV010000045.1 GCA_017962705.1 Bacteroidales bacterium | reverse complement strand
TGAAAAAGAAAATCTTGAAAATCGTTGAAAAATGTCTACTTTTGTAAAACCAGATGCAGGAAAAACTTTACCGGTGTCTACTTTCGAAAATAAGTATTAACGAAAAAATCTTTTCGTGTCTACTTCTCGCGCGCGGTACAGTCTTGAGCGTAAAAATCGCGAAAAGGTGTATAATTGCTCTTGTTAAAAATCTAGAAAAGGTGTATATTTGCCCCCGTCTAAACATTGGAAAAGGTGAATATGAGACGAAAAATTTACGATAGATTGCTTCAGTGGAAGCAGGAGAAAAACGGCGAAACGGCCCTTTTGATTGAGGGAGCACGGCGTATTGGAAAGAGTTGGATTGCAGAAGAATTCGCGCGCAATGAATATGAATCTTATATTCTCATCGACTTCAGTAAGGCGCCCGGGCGTGTCAAGGATTGGTTCGATGAGTATCTGGAAGATGTCGATACGCTTCTTCAGAATATCCAACTCCATTACAAGAAGCGTCTTACGCCGCGAAAATCTCTCATTATCTTTGACGAAGTTCAGAAATGTCCCCGTGCTCGCGAGGCCATCAAGGCCTTGGTGCAGGATCATCGCTTCGACTATATTGAGACCGGTTCTCTCATCTCCATTAAGAAGAATGTTGAGAACATCGTCATTCCTTCCGAGGAGGATGGTATTGATATGTTCCCCATGGACTTTGAGGAGTTTCTTTGGGCTATGGGTAACGAGGTCCTGATGCCATACATCCAAAGTCGGTTCGAAAAGCGTCAGCCGATGGGAGATTTCCATCGCGAAGCCATGCACTATTTCCGCCAGTATCTCATAGTCGGAGGCATGCCACAGGCTGTGGCCGAATATGCGGCCTCACGTGATTTTAATAGAGTTGATGCTATCAAGCGTCAGATTCTGCGCTTATATAAGAACGACATTAAGAAGTACGCTGGCGGACTTACGGCCCGTATTTCTGCTATCTATGATGCCATTCCTGGTCAGTTGCAGAAGAAAGAGAAGAAATTTGTCCTGGCAGCCTTAAAAGATGAAGCCCGGATGCGAGAGTACGATAGCGCCTTTTTCTGGCTGGAAGATGCCAGATTGGCCAACATCTGCTACAATACTACGGCTCCAAACATTGGTCTGCAACTCAATGAGGACCGTACTGCCCTCAAGTGCTATTTTTGTGATACCGGCCTCCTAATCTCCCTGGCTTTCGGTGCTCGAGGTATTGTTACAAATGAGATATACCAGAAACTGATGTTTGACAAATTGGAAGTCAATGAGGGCATGTTGGTAGAGAACATCGTAGCCCAGATGCTCAAGGCTACAGGCAGTGACCTTTTCTTCTATTTTAGCGTCGATAAAGAAGATGCTGACGGTCGCATGCAGATAGATTTCCTCATTCAGGAAAAAGTAGTCACATCCCGCCATAACATTTCTCCCATCGAGGTCAAGAGTAGCACCCATTATACCCTCACCTCAATGAATAAATGTATCAAGAAGTTCGGTCAGTATCTTTCTACGCCCTATATTCTACACTCCAAAGATGTGGAAATCAAAGATGGCCTGGTATTTTTACCTCTCTATATGACGCCACTCTTATAGAATGAGAGTTATTCCAACATGATGGCGCGGAAGTCGTCGATGTCTTTCTGGCTTACGCCATTGTCCAGAAAGAGTTTCTGAACCTGCTGCGCGAAGGCGCTCTCACCGGTTTCTTTCAGCGTGTTGAAGATGCATCTGAATCCGTATGACGTACGGGAGTGTTGGTATTCTCCATTGAGCAGGCTCCAGTATGCGGGGGCGAAGTAGGTGAGTTCGTAATCTTTCGAGATGTCGCTTTCGCTGACGCCCAATACGCCCAGCAGGATGGAGGCCAGCGTGCCCGTGCGGTCGCGTCCGGCCGCGCAGTGGAAGTAAACGGGTTTGTTGTCCCGCAGGCAGTTGACGATGAAAGTGAAACAAGCCGCCACCTTTCCGGGATTCTCCTTGACCATATAGTCGTATCCACCTTCAAGGAGGGGCGCGAAGAAGGCGATGCTGCTTCCCAGCGGAGACTCGCTGGCGGCCACGCCTTCTTCCCGAAGGTCAATCTCTGCTTTGATGCCGAGGGCGAGCATCTCGTTGCGGCCGGTATTGCCCAGATAACTGCCGTCCAGGCGACCGCCCCGGTAGAGTTTGCGGTAGGCGACCTTCTTGCCGCCGAGCCCTGTCCATCCGCCCAAGTCGCGGCCGTTGCGCACCTTGGGCTCGAAGTAAACCTGGTGCAGGCGGCCTTTGGTAATGAAGGAGCCCTTGGCCAGCGGTTTTCCGCTGGAGATGGATTTCACCTCATACTGGTATTCTCTTCCCGGGACCAGATTGCTGATGCTTTTTTGCGTCGCTCCGACCCCGAGAGAATATTCCCGGCTCCAGTTTCCTTCCCACACGCGAAGCGAGAGGATGCCCGCTTGAGGCCGGGCCGTCCAACTGATGGTATAGGTGGGCGGAATGTCGGCTTCGCCGGGACCGCCGGCATAATCCGTCACATGGGTGACGCTGAAGTCCGTATCGGTATAGGTGACATTTTCCAAAAATGACTCCACTTCCGAATTTGTTGCCAGCCAAGGCGTTGTGTCATAATGTTCTTCGACGGGCCAATCCAGGGGAGAAGGCTCATAGGGGAATTCATCCATCCCGTAATCTTCCAGATTTCCAGTGCAGTCAATGCCCGCGTAGGGGATGACCGTAATGGCGCAGGTGGCTTCGAACCCGCCGTCGTTTGTGCGGACAGTGATGGTGGCGCTGCCTTCGGAGGCGGCGGTGACAACACCGCCGGCCACCGTTGCAACGGCCTCGTCGGAGGAGGTCCAACTCACGCTTTTATCCGTAGCGTCTTCCGGGAACACGGTGGCGACGAGGGTGACGTGGTCGTCCTCGTCCAATTTCACCTCCGTCTTGTCCAGTTCGACCGAGGTGACCTTGACAATCCTTTGGCTCACGGTGACCGTGCAACTGGCCATCTTGCGGCTGGCAAGAACGGTAATGGTTGTCGTGCCTTCGGAGAGGGCTCTTACCACGCCGTTTTCGACGCTTGCCACCGCCGGCGCGCTGCTATCCCACCTGAGTTCCTGATCTGTGGCATTCTCCGGAAGAATCGTGGCCGTGAGGGTTTCCGTTTCTCCGACAAGCAGAGACAGCGATACTTTGTTCAAATTCACGGAAGCCACGGGAATTTCCTTCTCTTTGGCTTTTTGACAGGAACCCGCCGGCAGAAGCAGGATGGCGGTCAGCAATACGGATAAAATTCTTTTCATGTGAAAAAATCGAGAAATCTATTTGTTGGAAAGGCAGGCGTCGAAGAATGCGTTTCGGCCGGGCATAACGGCTTCTTCCCATTCTTTCTTCAAGGGGCCCATGGCGGAGGTGGTATGAGGACGCGAAGGGTAGAAAACGATGGTCTTGGACGCCGCCTGCGAAGCATTGTTCATCCCCGCGCTAACGCAAGCCGGGTCACAGGTGAAGTCGGCATTGCCGGCTTCCAAATACAGTTTCCCCTTGAATAGGGATACGAGCAGGGCGCCGTCGTGGTAGGGTAACACAGATTTTCCCAGAGGGGTGTCGGCAACCTTTTTATTGGCCCATCCCGGCCAGCCGCTCTTTCTTCCGTCCAGACAACCGCCCATATCAGTAAGCGCCGGTACGATGGCCACGCAGTGTGTAATGCGCTCGTCTATGCCGGATAGCGCAAGTGCTTGTCCGCCGCCCTGGCTTTCGCCGTGGACAAGGATGCGCTTGCCGTCCCATACGGGGAGCGTGGTCACATAATCCAGGCCCCGGACGTCTCTCAGGTACATATTGTGGAAATAGTAGTCCGATACGCTGGTGAATGCGCGACCGGAGTATTTGTACAGTTCGCCGGCATCCAAGGCGTCATAGTACTCCTGGGGCTGGTCGGCCAGCATGCCGTGCGCGTTGATGTCAACGGCCAGATATCCTTTTTTGGCGAGGGAAATGACCTGCGAGGCTCTGTCGTGGTTCCAAGGCTTGGTGACACCCGCCGAATGGAGGAACAGATAGATGGGCAGGGAGCCCGGGGCGGCGTTGCGCGGGTAGGCGACATAGCCACGGCATGGATTTCCTTCCGGCATGTTGATTTCAATCTTGAAGCAGTTGAATTCCTGGGCGTCCTTCTCGCTCACGCCCACGGCCGGGAGAATTTTCACATCCGGCTTCAACGCCCTCATTTTGGAGAGTTCCGCATCCCAGAACGCCTTGAGGTCGGAAGGAGTTTCGAATCCGGGCTTGAATGCCTCCGGAGATACCAGGTACCCGATGGAGGTAAAGGCTTTGGGGTCGGAAGCGGGACTTACTTTAATGATGACGGATGTGGGCTCGGCCGCCACTTGACAGTAGATGAGCTGATCTTCACCAGAAAGGCTCGTTTCTTTTTCCGATAGGACCTTGTCGTAACTGATGGTCTGCATCAGGATGCTTTCGGGGGAGTCGCTCAGGCTGCGGGCGCTCACTTTAACGGTGTCTCCCGGCTGATACACGCCGTCCTTGCTGTTGATGGACAGCCGAATTTGTTCGTAATAATTCTGCGCTTGCAAAGAAAAGGATAAGAGCGCAAGAGAGGTGATAAACAAAAATTTGTGCATAGTGTTATTATTTATATGGTTCTATATTGCGAAGGGGATACGCCAAAGTGCTCCTTGAAGCGGCGGCAGAAATAATTCTGGGTGTTGAATCCCAGCGTTTCCGCTATTTCGGCGATGGACTTGTTGGGCTCCTGTCGGAGCAAAATCGAGGCTTTCTTCAGGCGGTAGGTGGTGATGTAACTGTTCGGGGTTTCCGAGGTGATGCGGCGGAAACGGTCGTAAAAACTGGAACGGCTCATATTCATCAGTGACGCCAGCAGATTATTGTTCAAATCCGGATTGTCAATGTTTTCTTCAATGATGGCGCCCAATTTGTCCAAAAATGCCTGATCTTCCTCGCTGGTAGCCTTGAGGGAAAGTTCGCTTTCGGCTACCGTCGGGACCGTCTGTTCGCGTCTGTGGGAGCGGACCAGGTTGTTGCATCGGGCTAGCAGCAGGCGGGAGTTGAAGGGCTTGGCAATATAGTCGTCGGCGCCTTTCAAGAGGCTCCCTATTTGTTGTTCCGTTTGGTCAAGAGCCGTCAGCAACACGACGGGAATGTGCCGGAGTTCCTCTGTATTCTTGATGGCAGAGCAAAGTTCAATACCGCTCAGCCGGGGCATCATCACATCGCTTACCACCAAGTCCGGACGGGCATGTCTTACCAGTTCCAGGGCTTCCTTCCCGTCCGTAGCGCATAGTACGCGATACTGGATTTCGAACAGTTCCCTGAGAATCTCCCTCATTTGTGAATTATCTTCGGCTACTACGGCGATGGGACGCTCGTTGCCAAAATCCTCGACAGGATGCGGCTCCGGGGCAATGACAATCTGCTTGTCATCGGCAAACGCCACCGTACCCTTCGGCAGTGTGAGCGTGAAGTCCGAACCTTTCCCCGGCTCGCTCTGCACGCTTATATTGCCGTGGTGCTTCTTGGCGATATCCTTGGCCAAAGCCAGGCCGATTCCGGATCCGGGTATGCCTTGCGTCACCGTGTCGGCAGGCTGCGCGCTCTGGTAGAAGCGTTCGAACACTTTATCTTGTTCCTCGGGGGCGATTCCGATACCCGTATCACGTACATGAATGTGCACCTGCTTCTCATCCGACTCTACGGCCAACTGGATTTTTCCGCCCGCCGGCGTGTATTTGACCGCGTTGAAGATAAGGTTCATCAAGACCTTCTGCAGATGGAAACCATCCATATATACCATAGGATTCGACGAATCGGGAACCATTCCCAACTCGATGTCTTTTCCTGAGGCGATTTCCCGGAATTTTTCCAGGATATCTCCGACGAACATATTGACATAGGTGGGAGAGAGATGCAGTGTAATAAGTCCTTGCTCGAACTTGCGGAAATCAATCAGTTCTGTGACCAATTGGTTCATTTGTTCGGCCTGCGACATAATCTTGTCCATCTTGTGGGTCACTTGGGGCGGAAGATGGAATGTGCGGAAGATGGATTCTATCTGGGCGATGATGAGGGTGAGCGGACTTCGCAGTTCGTGGCTCACCGTCGTGAAAAAACGAAGTTTGGTCTCGTTCAGTTCCTGGATTCTTTTGGATTCGCGGTGCAGGTGGATGTTGCGGAATATCATCCAGAGGATAAAGAGAAGGAGCAGCGCGTATAAGATAAAGGCGGCCGTTGAGTTGTACCACGGGGCCTTGATAACAATCTGGAGTGAACACATCACTTCGGGCCTGCTACGCCGACGAAGCTCAAAAAAGTAGCTGCCCGGCAGAACTTGTTCTACTTGCAAGTGACGTCCGCTTAAGTCTTTCCAATCGTTGTCGAGCCCTTTTACGCGATACTGATAGTTGGCCCAGTTCAGTTCCGTGACGTAATGGCGTGAGGAAAATCCCAGGACAATCTGGTTTTGTTTTCCCGTCAAAACAAGTTTGTCGGCGGAGGGGAAGGACATCGGCGTTCCGTCAACGAACAATTCCGAGAAATAGATGTCTTCAACGTCCTTCCCGGATTCCGGGGAGAGGCGGAACGATACCAATCCGTTGGTCCCGCCGGCATAAACGGTTCCGTCCGCCGTCAACAACAGGCCGCTGTCCCGAACCAAGGATTCCAGCGGCAGGTCTTGTCCCGGCAGCCAGGAGCGGATATGTCCTCCGTGTCTGTCCAACAGTTGGATACCTTTCTCGCCGGAGACCAGCAATTGTCCGCCCGGCGCTTCCACGAGTTGGTAGCCATTGGCGTTCAACTGGACATCCCGGTCGACGAAAGGGACAAAACGACCGTCCTGCAACCTGTACAGCCCGTGCCCGAAAGTCGACGCGTAGATGCGGCCCTCCCTTGTAGCCAGCAAACGCATCGGTCTTGCGGATGTCTCTCCGTCCCAAACAGGATATTGGGCGCGCAGTTGTTTCGTTTCCAGATCGAATACGACTATCTCGGACGAAGCCAGCCAGAGTTCGTTCCCGACAATCATTTCGTGAACATATCGGGCGCCTCCGGTCTGGGGGTAGAGCAGGGAGTCGGTATGATGCTCCAGGGAATGGACATACACCCCGTCCTCGGTTGAGAGAAAGAGTTCCTTCCCGTGGTGCAAGACCATATTGACGACGGACAGGGGGCTGGAAGCCGAGGTGGGCGTGACTTTGTAGAACTGCTTTCGTCCCAAATCCATTCGATAGAGCCCGGTAGGTTGGGTTGCTATCCACATGCAATTTCGTTCCGGACAAATGTCCACCCATTTGACATTGGTAAAAGGCTGCGCGTCGAAACGGACGATTCGTTCTCCTTCCAGCCGGTTCAGTCCGCCGCCTTCCGTGCAAATCCATACGCCATTGTTCCCGGCCTTGGCAAGATGGCCTACCACGGAATGGGAGAGGCCCTCATCCGGAGACTCGGGATAGAACGACATGGCGCCCGGTCGGGTGTCGAAGAAATGGACGCCGCCATAATAGGTGCCGGCCCAAAGCAAGTTGTCCCGGTCCTTCAAAAGACTATGGATGGAGGAACTGTTCAGTCCGCCTTCCCTTTCTTCCCGTCGAAAGACGGAGAACTGTCCGCTGGACGGCTCGAACCGGCACAACCCTCGGAAGGTTCCCATCCAGATAATTCCTGAAGAAGACTCTGCGAAAGAGCGGATGTTGTCGCTGGGGAAGCCTTTGTCGCCGTGGGTGTCCACCGTGTATCGGATGATGGAGCCATCGTTTTGCACACAAAGGGCTCCGCTGCGAAGACTACCGACCCATATCCTGCCGTCGGAAGCCTCAAAGAGAGTGCCTAAATCGCCTATCGTGCTGATGATGGAATAATGCTTGTTCTGTAGGGGGGGGCAGAACACTAATCCCTGCGGGCAGGTAATCCAGGTATTCCCGCGCGTATCCACGCATATGCCGCGCACGTTGTCAAAAGGAAGTTGGCGATGCGGGGACAAGGACTGGGTTTCCACATTCCAGTACAAATCTTGATAGCCGCTGGCTACGTGCAGAACGCCATTTGCCAGGCAGAAAGCGTCGGCCTCGCCTGGCAGTACCGCTTGCGGCTCTGTCTGCGACGCCAAGCAGCGGTAGAGGCTTCCCTCCGACAGGTACCATACGACGCCCTTCGCGTCGCACAAAAGCCGGGACACTTCGCCCACGCCCTGCACGATGTGCATATCCCCGTCGTAGTAGCACGCTCCGTTTTCCGTTCCGAACCAGATGCGCCCCAGCGAATCCTGGCAGACGGACAGTACGTTGGGGCTCAAAAGCCCCTCCTGCGCGCCAAAATGCCGAAAGTACGGCTTGGCGTACAGATGCGGCCCAAGAGCGAGCGAAAACAGGCAAAATATGACGTAAAACCGTTTCACGCCCACTAATATAGTGCCTTTTGACTAAAAATCAAAGGTTTTTGCTCAAAAATTCGCCCCCTTGTCTTTATTGGACGAAAGTGTAAAATATTTGCACGATTGTCCAAATTAGCCTCATTGCAAAGCAATACCTTTGCGATTGATTAAAAGTGTAAAACTATTTAATGATATGTTGTTATTATGTTGAAAAAAGCCTACATTTCACCCAGTTGCTCCGAGTCCGTTTTGGATTACGGCGTGACCATCCTTGCCAGCTCTTATGGATTGCAAGACTATGACGTCGATACATTCGACTATGGATCCATGGTTTTTGAGCAAGAGTAACGAGTAACCAGTCATTCCGAGTACAAATTTTAATGGAGTATCAGTTATGAAAAAGATTTATACCCTGTCCGCCGCCGCGGTCTTGTTGTTCGCTTTTGCGGCCTGTCAGAAAGAGAACGTCGCCCCCGCTGACGCTTCTCAGGAAAGCAATGTTCCCGTGGCCGTCGAGCCCCAGGAGGATGACGCGGTTGCCGATGAACCCGTCTCCGGATCCGTTACCTTTACGGCCAGCATTGAAGCGCCCAAGACGACCCTCGCCGCCGACGGCCGCCAGACCTGGCGCGCCGGCGACAAGATTTTGGTTTCGAACGGAGCGAAAACCATCAGCCCTATCACGACGACTGGAGATCTGGCTGCAACAGGCTGCTCTTATAATTCGACCACTATGCAACTGACGGATGACAGCAATTCTCACGTCGTTGCCGAGTGGATTGCCATTACCGAGGACATGATTGCCAGTGACGGGAAGACGCTCCGTTTCCACGTCAATGTGTACACGCCGGACAATTATTACTGTTTCTTTGTCACGGGGTCCAATCCTCACGTGTATTCCATGACGACGGGCGGTCGCGTGGTCACCCGCCAGTTCGGCGAAACCAGCACGAGCCATGATGCCCAGGATGCGCATTTGATTGCAAGGTGCGCTGTTGGCGAAACCGCTGTTACGTTCAACAATACATTGGCCTACCTGTCTCTCAATTGTTCCGATGATTACTACGCCGTCTCTTTCTTCCCGAACAGCGGCGCCGGCCAGATTCCCTACAAAATCAATGCGGACCTGAGCAATCTGGAGTATGCGTCCAATACTTATACAAATTTGAGATATGCCGCAGTCTCTGCAGTCATCAATAAGAGCCACGATACCTGGTATCTTCCTCTCGCTCCCAATTACACCTTTGCGGGCGGCTTTACCCTTATCTTATGGTCCAATTCGGCCGACTATGCCGCTGCAAAGGACCTGACCCTCGCCGAAATCAAGGCCAAAACTGACTGGGCCGGATTCCCGAAGTTTCTTTCTACGACCCACGATTATACACCTTCCATGGGGCGCGTGATGGCCATGGGCGATGTATGTTCCATCGTGAGTTACTCCTCTTATTATGATATGTGGCAATCCGGAAAGGATATTGTCATTGACGGAGTGGGCTATAACAAGAATATGACGGCTTTTTCCGGACTGACGGCGACCCGCATCACGTCGAACCAGAATATTTCGGCGGCCGGCGTTTATTTCGTCGCAGACGGGGTGACTGCCACGATGAGCGCCAACATTTCCGGAAGCGTGATTGTGATGGGCGACACCGTCTCGGAAGATGCCGTGGGGAGCCGGAGCGCCACCCTCAGTACCAACAAGCAATTCAATGCGGGAACTTCCGCTTCGCTCCTGCTGAAAGGTCTTACCGTGAACCACACGGGGAATGAACTCTTCAATGTGACCAATACGGATGTAAACATCATCATCGACGACTGCTTTATCCAGACAACTGGATGGAAGTATCTCGCTGCCATTGCGGATGAAGCGACCGTTGGTAAGTTTTCAGTGACGAATTCAGACTTGATTGTCCGTGCGGGACTCATTAACAAATTGGATTCCGGTTCTCGTACCATCGGTACGCTCAAACTGTACAATTCCGTATTCAGCCGGTCTGAGGGCGTCGGCGCAGCCGCTATCTGCCAGGGTTCCTCGACCACTGATCTGGGGGATTTCAGCATGACTTGGAATACCTTCGTTAATTTCGGGCACGCGACCTCATCCTACGAAACGCTTCAGGCGAAGTCCCTGGAGACCTTCACTTCGACTAACAACTATTTCTACCTGGCCACAGCGGGAAATCAAGTGAATTTCTACACCGTTTCCTATACGTCCCTTTCCATTGAGGGTACGCATTCCACGAATTATGCGAGCGGCATCAAGTACCATATGGGAAGTTCGTGGCCTTCCGATGATACGCAAGTTGCCTCGCAGTTTGTCGACCTGGATTTGTCGGAGGCCAAGCCCGATTTCAGTCTTTCTACTACCGAATATGGCGCGCAGCGCTAGATTTTGAGTCTGTCGTATGAAAGCCTGTAGAATCCTATTCCTGCTCACGGTCATTTCCTTGGTCGCCTGCGGTCCTAAGGACGCGTTGGTGGAAGAGAATGTGGAGAACGCCAAGGTGCAGTTGGCCTCGCTTTTGGAAGTGAGCGAGGCGGGCGACACCTTGCGGATTCCCTCCACCTTCAAGGACGGGGAAGTGAAGTTCGTCCCGATCGACGACTGGGTGAGCGGCTTCTTTGCGGGGAACTTGTGGTATATGTACGAGCTCACCGGCGAGCCGTTTTGGGCGGAACACGCCGCCTGCCACACGGAGAAATTGGACTCCATCCAGTACCTAACTTGGCACCATGACGTGGGTTTCATGGTCTATGACAGTTACGGAAACGGCCTGCGCCTGACGGGGAAAGAAGCCTACAAAGACGTCATCGTCCAGACGGCCAAATCCCTGAGCACCCGCTTCCGTCCTGCGGCCGGCGTGCTGCAAAGTTGGAGCGTGGACCGCGACTGGCAGGCCCTCCGCGGATGGAAATGTCCTGTCATCATCGACAATATGATGAACCTGGAATTGCTTTTCAACGCAACGCGGATCAGCGGAGACTCTACCTATTTTCATATAGCGGTCTCGCATGCCGACAAGACCCTTCAAAACCATTTCCGTCCGGACTACAGCTGCTATCATGTGGTGGATTATGATCCGGAAACCGGAGCGGTGCGGGGGCGTTGCACGGCGCAGGGCTATGCCGACGAAAGCGCTTGGGCCAGAGGACAGGCCTGGGCCCTCTATGGGTACACCAGCGCCTATGCCTACACCGGTTATGAGCGCTACCTCGACCAGGCCCGGAAAGTGGCCGACTATATCTTCTCGCGCCTTCCAGAGGACTTGGTTCCCTATTGGGACTATGACTGTCCGGACATCCCGAATACCTGGCGGGACGCATCGTCAGCCGCCATTATGGCCAGCGCGCTCTATCAACTGTACTCCCTGACCGGGGAGGCGATGTATCGGGAAAAAGCGGACGGGATGGTTCAATCCCTTTCGTCTCCTTCCTATCGCGCAACCCCGGGCTCCAACGGCGGCTTCATTTTGATGCACTCCGTGGGCAGCGTTCCTCACGGCAGCAATATCGACGTGCCGCTCAACTACACAGATTATTATTTTCTGGAAGCCCTTATCCGAAGAAAGAACCTTCAATAAGGAGGCCCTCTCGTGAATCGTCTGTTTACATTCCTTTTGGGCTTTGCAATAGCAATAAGTCCGCTGTACGCCTACGATTTTGAGACCGTTCCGCAGCAACTGAAAATCCGAGGCAGGGGGACCGTGTCTTTGGACGGAAATCGTTTCAAGGATGGGGAGCGTTCCCTGCGTTTCTCCTGGGCCGGCCAGGCCGAACTTCTCTTGGTGGACCCGGCGGGGATTGGCGCCTTCATGGACAGCCGGAAAGGCGGCGTGAAACTTTGGATTTGCAACGAGACGCCCTTGTCGGAGCCGCTTCGGGTGAGTTTCCGCGCGGCGGACGGCAAGGACATCTGCTGGTTTGAATTTGGCATGCAATTTACCGGCTGGCGCGCCGCCTGGGTGCGTTACGAGGACATGCACACCCCGGATGGCGGCTATATCGGGGACATTCCCCTCAAAGACCGGCGCAAAGATGGCGTGATGATGGTCATTCGGCCATCGGCCCGGGTGGTGGAAGGCAGTTTCTGTCTGGACCGTCTGCATTTTACCGAGCAGGCCATTCATCCCCAGAATACGCCGGATGCCCAAGTTCCCGACAACAACCACTTCCTGACCCGCCGCGCCTTGTGGCATTGGGCCCGCCTGCAGGAATGGGAAGGCTATCCGGCGCTGACGCCTGCGGCCTCCTGCGACGAGGCTTCGCTTCGTCTTTTTTCCGAACATCTGGAGGACTTTTTCCTGGATGAAATGCCTTCCGGTCGTGATTATGCCCCGGTCGCTTTCCGTCCCACCCTGGAAAAGGAATGGGAGAAACTTCATCTGACACGTCTGCCCGACGGCACGCCCCGGGGAACCCCTGTCGTGAGCGATGACGAGAGCGCGCCGCAGGACATGCGGATGCAGAAGGTCTTTGACGTGCTGTATCGAGAAGCCTTGGACTATAAACTTACGGGCGATGCGACGGCTCGGGAACGTTTCTTTCTGGTGGCCGACCATCTTCTCTGGCAAGGCATTGACGCTGGGAGCGGAATGGGTACCAACCATCATTATGGCTACCAGATCAGGGGCTGGGCCAACGCCCTGTGGCTGCTCAGGAAAGAAATCCGGGAAGCGGGGAAGATGGAGGCTTATCGCAACGCTTTAGCCTATTGGGCGGGAGAGGCCGAATGCCGCCTCCCCTATGAAGAAAATCGCGACGAAATCATTGATAGTTGGAACACCCTGCTGCTGCCCAAGATGGTGGCGTGCATGCTTCAGGATACACCCGGACTGCAACAAGCCCACATGGATGCGCTTACCCGCTGGATGGAAGGCTCTATGCGTTATTCCCACGGGACTTTGGGTGGAATCAAAGTGGATGGAACTACTTTCCATCACGGTGGCCACTATCCGGCTTATGCCGAAGGTGCTTACAGTACTCTGGGAACCTATTTTCGGTTGGTGGAAGGCACTTGTTTCGTACCTTCGGCCGACGCCCGTTCCTGCGTAAAGAAGGGCTTGTTGTCGCTTCGCGCCTCCTGCAACCTCTATGACTGGGGTATCGGCATCTCCGGACGGCACCCTTTTGGCGGACAGATTCCTTATAAAGTGCGCAATACCTACGGATATTTGGCCCTGCTGGGCGATTTGACCGGCTCCGGCTCCGCCTATGACCCCGAATTGGGCGCCGCTTTTTTGCACCTTCGGGGTGGGGACAAGCAGGTGGCCGCGGCATTGAAAAAGGCCGGCATCAAACCCCTTCCGGTGCCGGAAGGCTTTTATGCCTATAATTACGGCGCCTATGGAATCCACCGGCGCGGAGGCTGGATGGTTACCTTGAAAGCCTATAATTCCGATGTATGGGGATCTGAGATATATGCCAAAAACAATCGCTATGGCCGGTATCAAAGTTATGGTTCCGTCCAGATTATTAACAAAGGGAAACCGGCATCGGCCCCGGACTCCCGTTATCAGGAAGCCGGATGGGATTGGAACCGTATGCCCGGAACTACAACCATCCATCTGCCCTGGGACAAATTGAACAGTCCTGTCAAAGGAACCCTGATGGAACGCAATACCAGCCGTTTCCCGGGCGTTTCTTCGCTGGAAGGGCGCAATGGCGCGCTGGCTTTTACCTATGTTGAAAAAGACCGAGAGAATTTCTGCGCCGGCGCGACGGCCACCAAGAGCGTATTCTGCTTTGACAATCGCCTGGTCTTCGTGGGGACGGGCATCAGCAACAACTCCACCTATCCCACGGAAACCACCCTTTTCCAGCAGCATTTGTCTGTGGATGGAGAAGCGGTGCTGGTCAACGGCAATCTGGTGAATGGATTCCCCCAGACTTGGCGCCCGATTGTCGCCGAGCAGCAGGTCGTGGAAGACCTCAAGGGGAACTGTTACATTGTCCCGAAAGACGCGCCCCTGGTAATTTACCGCCAGCATCAACGTTCTCCGGAAAATACCGGCGTCAAGCAGCCGGGAGAAGGGGACTTTGTCTGCGCCGTCCTTGACCACGGAGTCGCTCCGCAGGATGCTTCCTATGAGTATTTGCTGCTGGTGGAGCCCTCTTCGGCAGAGCGGAAGAAATGGTCCCAGAAGCGGCCCTATGAAGTTTTGCAGGCGGATATTCGCGCACACGCAGTCAAAGACCGGCCTACCGGAATCACTGCCATAGTTTCTTACAAGGGTTATGAAGACGCGCTTTGGAAACTTCCGAAAGAGACCATCCTGATGGAACGACCGGACGGCGAGAGCCGGATTGTCAGTATTTGTACCCCGGACCTGGGCCTTACGGAAAAAACCTACACCACCTCTCAGGAAAGCCGGCCGCTGCAGCGGATTGTCCGGTTGAAAGGCGCCTGGGACCTGGCGAGCCCTTATGAAGATTCCGTGTTCGGGACGGCCGTCCAACTCTCGCGAGAAGGCGACAGTACCGTTATCCGCGTAACCTGCCGTCACGGGCATCCAGTAGAATTTAGATTAAATCCTTCGATATGATGTTTTTCAGCAAGAAGTTCCTTTTCCCGGCTATGCTGGCGCTTCTGTCCTTTTCCGCCACAGCGCAGAATGTGAGCGTGAAAGGACGGGTCACCGACAGCGACGGAGAGGGCGTAATTGCCGCCACGGTCTACCAGGCCGACAAGACCTCGAACGGCACGGTGACGGACGCTGACGGCAATTACACCATCAGCGTTCCAGCCAAGGCCACGCTGGTCATCTCCTGCCTGGGCTACCAAGATGCGCAGGAAGCCGTCGGCGGACGCAAGGTCATCAATGTGGTCCTGCAGAATGACGACCTTACCTTGGATGCCGCCCAGGTGGTGACGGACGGTTACACCTCCGTTGCCAAGCGCGACCTCACAGGCTCGGTTTCGTCGGTGGATATGGACGCCATCGTAAAAGCGCCTGTCGCCACCTTTGACCAGGCGCTGACCGGCCGCGTGGCCGGCGTGGTCGTCTCCACCTCGGACGGAGCCGTGGGCCAGGGCGCGGAGATCGTCATCCGAGGCAACAACTCGCTCACGCAGTCCAGCGAACCGCTCTATATCATCGACGGGTTCCCGTCCGAGAGTTCCATGGCCACCGTCCTGAACTCGGCCGACATCGAGACCATAGACATCCTCAAGGACGCTTCTGCCACGGCAATCTACGGAGCCCGGGGCGCCAACGGCGTGGTGGTCATCACCACCAAGCGGGGCGCTGTCGGCAAGCCGGTCGTCAACTTCTCGGCCACCTTTACCGGCAATACCATCGCCAACAAGGTCAAGTTGATGGACGCCTACGAGTTTGTCCGCCTGCAGACGGACTACTCCCAGGCTACCGGCGGCTTCAATTCTTACCTGGACGGCTATACCCTGGAAGACTACCGCAATGTGCAGGGCATCGACTGGCAGGACCGCATCTACCGTACGGCTTTGGTGCAAAACTACAACCTGTCGGTCTCCGGTGGAAACAAGGATAGCGGCACCATCTACAACGCCTCTTTCTCGGCCTTGAGCCAGGACGGCATCATCGTCAATTCCAACTTCAGCCGCTATCAGGGGAAAGTGAACCTCACGCAGAAGATTACCAGCAAGTTGGAACTCAGCCTGCAGGTCAATTATTCCCACAGCGTCACGTCCGGGACCAACCCTACGGCCGCCCAGCAGAGTTCTTCGGCTTCGGGCTGGCTGATGTATTCCGTATGGGGCTATCGTCCGTCCCGTCCCCTGAAATATGCCGGGGAGGGGGATGACGATTGGGCCGACGGCTTGATTGACACGGACGTGGCTTCTTCCAACGACTATCGCTTCAATCCGGCCAAGACGGTGCGGAACGAGTACAAGCGGAATCTGCAGGATTATCTCACGGCCAACGCCTCTCTGGTATGGCAGATTCTCCCCGAACTCAAACTCAAGATTTCCGGAGGCTACACGATGCAGAAACGCCGCAACGAGGCGTTCAACGGCACGGAGACCTATTCCGGTTACGAGGGTTCCCCTTCCGGAAAGGGCATCAACGGTTTTATCTACTGGTACGACACCCGTTCCTGGCTCAACGATTACGTGCTCACCTGGAACAAGACTTTCAACCGGGCGCATCACCTCGTGCTCACCGGCATCTTCTCGATGCAGGGGCAGAAGTATGACTTTTATGGGACCAGCGCCACCCGGATGACCACTGAGGCCCTGGGGCTGAAAGGCCTGCACACGGGAGAATACCAGACGGTCACGCCTTTCGAGTACAACTGGCGGCTGATATCTGGCGCCTTCCGCGTCAATTACAACTATAAATATAAGTATTATCTCACCGCGTCTTTCCGCGCGGACGCTTCCTCCAAATTCCCGAAACACAACCGGGTGGGCTATTTCCCGTCGGCTTCGCTGGCGTGGAACTTCAACCGGGAAGATTTCCTGAAGAAGTGTTCCTGGCTCAGCAACGGAAAACTCCGTTTCTCCTGGGGTCTTACCGGCAACAACCGGACCTCGACGCCGTACGATTTCTACTCCCAGATCACGACGCTTCCCGGAAACCCCGAGTCGTTTGACTACGTGTTCGACGGAAAGAGCATTGCAGGTTATTTCCCGGCCAATATGGCCAACGACAATCTGAAGTGGGAAACTACCTCGCAGTACGACCTGGGCCTGGATCTGGCGTTCCTGGACAACAGGATCAAGTTTACCGGAGACGTCTATCTGAAAAACACCTACAACCTGTTGCTGCAGGCCACTATCCCGGCCTCTTCCGGTTTCATTACGGAAATGTTGAATGTCGGCTCGATGGAGAACAAGGGCTTGGAACTCACCCTGGAAGTCGTTCCGATTCGGACCCGCGATTGGGAATGGAGCATCAATGTGAATATGGCGATGAACCGCAACAAGGTGACGGCGCTTACCGACAATCAGTATTCCCTGCTTCGCAGTGTCTCCTGGGATTCGCAGTTCAACAGCCAGTATCCCTATATCACGCAAGTGGGAAAGCCTTCGGGCATGATGTATGGCTATCTGTATGAAGGGACCTATAAAAACTCGGACTTCAACGCCGCCGGTCTTTTGAAAGAAGGAGTCCCGTATATGACCAGCGTCGGCCGTGTCAATACCAAGCCCGGCGACCCCAAATACGCGGACATCAACCAGGATGGCGAAGTGAACGAGAACGACCGTACCATCATCGGCTGCGGCCAGCCGTTGCACACCGGCGGTTTCGGAAGCAACCTCACTTGGAAGGGATTGGACTTCTCTTTCTTCTTTGCCTGGAGTTATGGCCAGAATGTGCTCAACGCCAACCGTCTCATCTTTGAAAATGGTTCCCGCTCCAACCTCAACCAGTTCCGTTCCTATCAGAATCGTTTTGATGCGCAGACCAATCCCGACTCGGATATACCCCGGGTGGCGGCCAGCGGCATGGATGTCTATTCTTCCCGCGTGGTGGAGGATGGTTCCTTCCTTCGGATGAAAAACATTACGTTGGGTTATTCCCTGCCCGCCCGCATCCTGCGTCATATACGGGCAAGCAACCTGCGCGTCTATATTTCCGGAGAAAACCTCTTCACCATCACCCGGTATTCCGGTCCGGACCCGGAGGTTTCCACCCGCAATTCGGTACTGACGCCAGGATTTGACTGGTCGGCCTACGCCCGCGCCATCGGCTTCACCGGCGGCATTAATATTACTTTTTAAATGGGGAACGCTATGAAAAAGTTGTTGTTATTTGCTCTTTTGAGCCTGACGGCTTGCAAATTTCTCGATGTCGAGCCCCAGGTTATCAGCAAGGAGACTTTCTATAAGAATGACGCCGAAGCCAAGTACGGTCTGGCCGGAGTCTATGGTACGATGAGCCACGAAGCGGTGTATGGAAACACCTATTCGCTGAAGATTTCCAATACGGACGACCTGTGCTACTACAATCGTCCAGCCTCTTCCATCGCTATGTTGGAACAGTATAAGTTCGATTCCGGCAATAGTTATATCTACGAAACTTGGGTGCGCCTGTATCAGGGCATCCGCAATGCCAACGCCTTTATGGAGGCCATATCCGGTTCCGCGTTCGATCCGGCCGGCGGCCTCTATGCCGAAGCCCGTTTCCTGCGGGCCTACTACCATTTCTTGCTGGCCCAGGCTTGGGGCGATGTGCCGCTCCGGGACAAGGAAGTGACTTCGCACGATGGCGTTATGTGCGCCACGACGCCCCAGTATGACGTTCTCACCTGGTGCACGCGCGAAATGGAGGCCTGTCTGGCGAAACTTCCGCTGGAGCCCGCCCAACTGCCTTCCCGTGTCAACCGGGTCGTCGCCCAGGGCATCCTGGCCAGGGTGTACCTGTTCCTGGCGGGAGAAAGCGTGCAAGGAGGGGACAAGGCGGCCTTCTGGATGCAGGCCCGCAACTATGCCAAGGCTGTCATCGAAACCGGGACCTATCGCTTGAATCCCTCTTACAGCCAAATCTTCATCAATATGATTGAAGACTTGTACGACACCGACTACCATGAATCGATGTGGGAGGCGGAATTCCTGGGAGACCGTTCCAGCGCCTCGTATTGGAGCAACGGCCGCATTGGCAATGTGATCGGGCTTCAGTCCACAGGCAGTTCCGACTATACCTCTTTCAAGTGCAACTATGCCTATGGCATGTACGACGGCTCCCTGAAACTCTGGGATTTGTATTGGACGCTGGACCGTACGCCCGAAGAAGACCAGCTGGCCTATGTCAGCGACCTCCGGCAGCAGTGGAATATGCCTCCCTACAACTATGCGGGGAGTTCAACCCTGCCCCCTTACGGCACCACGGGTACCGGCACCTGTCGGCCTTCCATCGACAAGACGCCCTATTCTTATAGCGGTGTTTCCACCACGGCGGACCCCTTGAGCGCCCCCGCCATCCGCAACTGCGGGAAGTTCCGCCGCGAGGTGGAGTACGAAGGAGTCAAGGACGCGAAAATCCAGAATACCACCGTCAATTATCCCATCCTCCGTTATGCCGACGTGCTCTTGATGTATGCAGAAGCGGCCAATGAATACGAGGGACGGCCCTCGGAGGAAGCCTATGCTTGCGTAAAGGCGGTCCGGGACCGGGCGGGGATCAAGACCTTGGATTTCGACCAGTACGACCAGGCTTCTTTCCGCACGCTGGTCCGCAACGAAAGGGGACGCGAACTTTGCTTCGAGAGCCTCCGCAAGTGGGACCTGATTCGTTGGGGCATCTTTGTCGAGTCCATGCGCCAATATGCCGACTGGACGGCGGACGACCGCTGGTCCAAGGCTGGCAAAGCCGACTATGCGGCCGCCATCGGAGCGGCTGTCGGCCCGCGCCACATATACCTTCCCGTTCCCTCCATTGAACTGGGCGTCAATAATCTTTTAGAACAGAACCCCCTTTGGTAGATGCGTATGAAAACTCGATTTTTCCTACTGACCGCGGCCGTCTTGCTGGCCGTTGCCTGTTCCCACAAGATAGCGGAGCCGGTGTCGTGCACCGTCACCCTGGATCCGTCCAATACCTATTTTGCCGGCGAGCCCGTTCGCTTCCTGATGAAAGGCCACGCCGACAATATTCTTTTCTATAGCGGCGAGTCCGGTTCCTGCTATGTTTATAAAGACCGGCATTCCGTTCCCATGGACTGGGTGAAGTCCGCCGCTTTGAGCGTGGAATATTCGCACGAGTGGGGCGTGAAAGGAGGGCTAGACGTGTATGTTTCCAACAGTTTCAACGGACTTGACGGGCGCAATGGCGCCGCTGACCGAGTGACCATCCAGCAGATGATTGATTCCGGGATGCAGGGCTGGACAAGAATCGGATACGACGACAACGCCAGTTCCAAGGGCTCTGCTACGCAAACAATAGATCTGAGCGCCTACAAGGATCATTTTTCGCTGGCCATTCACTGGCATCCCGCAGCGGGCGCAACGGCTCAGCGCACCTACAAAATCAAGGGTGAATTGATACTTGATATCGAAGGATTTCCGGCCGGCGAATCCTTCCATTTGACCGACCTGGAACCGCTGGTGGTGACGATGAACGAGCAACTGGCCCCCTATTACAAGAACGGCGGAACGGGTTCTGTCAATTTTGACGGGGAGGAGGAGATTACTTGCCGGGGCGTGGCCGCCGACGAATTGAGTTATGCCCTGGACGCTTGGATCATCACCACTCCGTCCGCCTTGAACAAGGTGCATGGCGACAAAGGTTTTGCCATCAAGAACCTGCAGAATTATATGTCGGGATATGAATACATTTATTCGGCTCCCGGAAACTATACGGTCACCTTTGTCTGTATAGACCATAATGCGTATGGGTTCAGCCAATCCGAGCAGTCTATTGATTTGTCAATCATTGAAAAGTGGTAATATGCGAAGATATTGTTTCATAAGTTTTATCTTGTTCGCCGTCCTGGCTGCCTGTTCCCGCATTGCCGAGGTGGAAAACCGTCTGGACCAACTCTCCCGGCGAATCACCTTGCAGGAAGAGGACGTGGCGCTGGCCAACAACAACGCTGTCGCCATCGGCAAGTTCCTACGAGGGGATGACATCCGGATTCTTTCCTTCAAGGAGTCTGCCAGCGCGTATTGGCTGGAGTTGAGCGACGGCACGACCGTCAAGGTCACCTTCGCTTCAAGCGGCCTGAGCGTCGTGCCGCTTCTGATGATTGATGAAAACGGAGAGTGGGTGGTGTCGATGGACGGCGGCAGAACCTTCGACTCGGTCTATGGGGCGGACAAAGCGCTTGACCACGATGGCATTTGCCCTCAGATTCGCATTTCAGAGGAAGGATACTGGCAAGTCTCGCTGGACGGGGAAATCACCTATCAGAATATCTTGAATGCCAGCGGCCATCCCATCAGCGCCGTGGACGGCAGGCAGGTAAGCGGAAAGAATTCGGTCTTCCAGGATGTCGTTTACGACGCCGATCGCTCGGCGATGACCCTCACCTTGCTGGACGGGCGCGAAGTCGTCGTCCCGGTGGTGGAGAGTTTCTACCTGAACCTGAGGGGATATGCTCCGGGGCATTTCGTCGAGACCGGCAAGACGCTCTCGTATGAACTGGACCGCTCAGATGTTGCGAGCGCCATTATCCGTACTACAGAGGGGTGGAACGCGCAAATCACCGCCAACGATTTCTCCATCACCGCCCCGGCTTTCGGCCATCAAGGCGATGTGTGCGACGTGGAAATCGTTCTGGTTTCCAGCAAGGGCTGGTTGCGGAAGATGGCGATGACTTTCAAACTTTCCACCAACAAGGACGGAAAAACCGGCGTGAAAACCTGGGACGACTGGTTGGACCAGAATGAGGACAATGTGCTGCCGGACTTTTCTTATGCGGGTTACAATCACGGAGAAAACGTTCCGCCCGACGGCCTTTCCCTGGGCTATACCGTCTATGACGTCACCCAATATGGCGCCGTTCCGAACGACGGCAAATCGGACCGGCAGGCTTTTCTCAACGCCTATCAGGCGGCCATCGGGGAAGGCAATGTCCAGAATCCCGATGCCCGCGCCGTGCTCTATTTCCCCGAAGGAGAGTATATTCTTCATACCTCGGCCGACAATGTGGACGGAAAGAGCAAGCCTATCTTCATCCGGGCAGGCTCCATTGTCCTGAAAGGAGCCGGCGTGGACAAGACTACCCTGTTGATGCGGGATCCCAACCTGCCGGACAGTGAGGAACTGTGGAGCGGTCCGGTGATGCTGGAGTTCAAGCATTTTAACGGACTGTCGGAACTGACTCCTGTCACGGCCGATGCCGCCAAGGGAAGTTTCGGCGTAAAAGTGGCTTCTACCTCGGGTATCGTGGTAGGGGATTGGGTCTGCCTGAAGGTGACCAACAACAATCCCGCTTTCGTGGCCTCCGAACTTGTTCCCTATGCGGCGGAGTCCTTTATGACCGACATCGTCCAAACGGGAGTGCAGGTGACCGATTTCCACCAGGTAAAGGCGGTATCGGCCGACAGCATCTCCTTCGTGGAACCCATTATGCACAAGGTGGAGGCCCAGTATGGCTGGACCATCCAGAAATATCCGCACTATGAGCGGGTCGGTGTCGAAGACCTGACATTCAAGGGCAACGCCAAGGCCGATTTCAAGCACCACGGCTCCTGGTCCGACGACAGCGGCTATCGATTGCTTTCGATGACCCGCGTGACCAACGGATGGCTGCGACGCGTCCGTTTCACTTCGGTCAGCGAAGCGTGCAGCATCGTGAATTCTGCCAATGTGACGGTCTATGACGTCGAGATTGACGGGAACCGGGGACATTCGGCGATTCGCAGCCAGGGGTCTTCTCGCGTTTTCATCGGCAAAGTGTGGGACCACAGCGACGGACCGCTGGCATCCACCGGGGCCAAGGTGAACGGAGCGGGGCAGTTCCATGCGGTGGGCGTGTCCAAACCCGCGATGGGAACGGTCTTGTGGCGCAATGTCTGGGGCTCGGACAGTTGCTTCGAGTCGCACGCTACGCAGCCGCGCGCCACGCTGATTGACGCCTGTTCCGGCGGATGGGTCCAGTACAGGCAGGGGGGAGACACGGCCCAACTCCCCAACCACTTGAGCGATCTGGTCATCTGGAATTTCAATTCTACGACTCCTTTCGCAGGCTCGTGGGACTGGTGGGCCGGTTCCAGCGCGGGATGGAAGTTCCTTCCTCCCATCATTGTGGGATTCTATGGCGAAGCCTGCCAGTTTGTTCCCTCGCAAACGCTGGTTGACGAGGCCCACGGCACGCGAGTGGACCCGGAATCTCTTTTCGAAGCCCAAATCAAACAACGCCTAGGCTACGTGCCCGCCTGGCTGAATGAAATTAAATAGTATAACGATATGAGAATCAGAATTCTGTCACTTGCTTGCCTTTCCCTCTTTCTTGTCGGAGCCTGTACGAACTTGGATGATATCAACACCCGGCTCGACGCTCTGGAAGGTCGCGTGTCGGCTCTTGAAAACCAAATCAAGGCGCTGAATCAGAATGTGGCTGCGACTTCCGCTCTGATGCAGGCCAGCACCATTCGTTCCGCCGAGGAGGAGAACGGCGTCTGGACCATTACCCTGAACAACGGGAAAGTAATCACCCTTGTCCAAGGCAAGGATGCGGAAGCGGTCATTCCGGTCATGACCATCGACGCCGATGGCTACTGGATGATTGATTTTGGCGAAGGTCCCGCTTATGTCCTGCACAACGGACAGAAAGTGAAGGCGATGGGAACGGATGGCATCACCCCGCTTTTCTCCGTCAACGCCGCCGGCAACTGGACTGTCAGTTACGACAAGGGCGCCAATTACTCGGAGGTGCTGGATTCCGCCGGACAGCCGGTCAGCGCCCTTCCCGATGGCTCTGCTCCGGCGCAGGACCCTTATTTCAACTCCGTCAACTTTGAAAGCGGCAGCCTGGTAGTTGTTCTGAAGGACAATACCACTTTGCGAATTCCCATCGTGGCCGACTTCTACTGCACGATTGCCGGCTCGGAGCAGTTGCAGATATTCGAATCCGGCCAGACCCGTCAATTCGACGTCAGCATGTCGAAAGTGACGCAGACCTTCGTGACGGCTCCTGCCGGCTGGAAGGCGTCTCTGACGGACAACACCCTTTCCGTGACCGCTCCCGTTTCTACGAGGGCCACGCTGGCCAGCACGGCGTCCGATGTGAGCATCCTTGCCCTGTCGGCCGCCGGCGCCGCCGCTTTGGCCAAACTTCAGGTGAGCCTTGACGACGAGCCCGGCCCCGGCCCCGGTCCGGATCCCGGCCCGGATACGCCCATCGATTACTATGCCGCCTGGCAGAATGGGGATAACATCCAGATTGCCGGCGTGCCCTACAACAAAGCGCAATACGGCGAAGGCATCCTGCTGACGGCCGACGCTCCCGGCAAGGACATCAAGGGCGACCTTCACCAAAAATCCGGCGTGTTCTTCCTGGATGTGGCGACGGAAAGCGACTACTTTGACCTGGCGTCCGCCTGCGTGATTGCCGGCGATGTGGTGCTGATCGGCCGCCACTCGGACAAGAAAGCGCCCCTGCGTCTTTCCGCGTCTTCGTACTTTACCCTCGGAAGTGGCAAGCTGGTCATGAAGAATCTGGCAGTAGATATGTCGGTCAATACAAAGTATTTTTGCAACAACAACGCCGGCGCGACCACCGAGACCTTCACCCGCTGGCATATCGAAGACTGCCGCTTCCTGCATCTGGGAGTGACGATGCTGTATGCCAGTTCGTTCGCCACGGGCATCCAAAGCCTGATTGTCCGCAACTGCTTCTTCGACATTGCCGGCGCGGAAAGTCTCCAACTTTTCAATTTCTCCAATACGACAGCCCTGCATCTGTATAAGGAGTTGATATTCTCCAACAACGAAGTCTATGCTTCTTCCCCGCTGCCCATCCAGGTGTTCCAATATAACCAGAATATCGCGCAGGATGCCTCGCAGACTTGGGACGCCGTCTTGAAGGCGGAATACAACCTTTTCTACAACTGTCCCGGCAGCAACGGCTACTTCAAGTTCTATCAATTGAAGAAGTTGTCCATGTCCTGGAACCTTTTCTGGGCCGATTCGGAACTGGACAGCACTTCCTATGGCTTTATCTTGTATGGCTCTGCTCAGGACGCTTCCGGCGTGAGTTCGGCCAACAATATCGCTTTCGGCCTTTCCAACAATAGGAACTGGCTTCAGGCGCATCCCACGGGCTCGGTGATTGTGCCGGATCCCAATGTGATTTCCAAAGTTCACGAGAATCCGATTTCCGCGTATACGCCGGGTGTCAACATCACTTTATTAGAACCTTACCGTGGATACGGTCCGCAACGATGAAACGATTTCTTCTCTTTGTCTTGCTTTCCTTTGCCTGCCTGCTGGCAGGCGGGACCCCCCGTTTTGTTTGCTATGAAGATTATGGCGCCAAGGGAGACGGCGTTACCGACGACCTGCCCGCCATAGTGGCGGCCCACCAGGCAGCCAACGAGTTGGGACTCCCCGTTCACGCTCGCAAGGATGCTACTTACTATATTGGTGGGAAAAATCTTACCGCCATCATCAAGACGGACACTTACTGGGGAGAGTCCTGCTTCGTCATAGATGACAGGGCTGTAGAGAGCCGCCGGAGCCCAGTGTTCCGAGTGGAATCGTCCCAGAAACATTTCCTCGTGAAAGGCGTGGAAGTTCTTCGCAAAGGGCAGGATAATCTGGGTGTCGGCCTGCCTGAGCGCTGCTTGGTGTGTGTGACTGATGAAAATACCAAGGTTTATATCCGTTCGGGTGGCAATGTCAATTCCGGGACCGCGAAAAGCGAACTGTTTATTGTCAATCGTGACGGATCTGTGGCGAAGAACACTCCCATTGTCTGGGATTACGAGCAGATTACCTCTATCGTGGCTTATCCCATTGACAGCAAGCCGCTCCATGTAAGTGGCGGCCGCTTTGTCACTATCGCCAATCAAGAGCCGGCCAAGTATAACTACTACTGGCGTGGCATCGTTGTCAACCGTTCCCATGTAATGGTCGAGGGGCTGACCCATACGGTGGAGGGAGAGCTGGAAGACCACGGCGCCCCTTATTCTGCCTTTCTGGAAATAGATTATGCGGCAGAAGTGTTGGTGAAAGATTGCCGGTTCTGCGCCCGAAAAACTTACGGGACCGTGGGTGCGGCGGGGACGCCGGTAAAAATGGGTTCTTATGACATTCAGGCCAAGCACGCAGCCGACATCTGTTACCAGGATTGCACACAAGAAAGAGATATTGACGATATCCGATACTGGGGCCTTTTTGCTTCCAACTTCTGTAAGGATCTCAAGATGATTGGTTGCCGTTTTTCTCGTTTTGATGCGCATATGGGCGTTTGTAACGTGACGCTGACGGGCTGTGTCTTCGGCCATCAGGGAGTGCGGATGGTGGGTGCGGGCCGTATGTGCCTGGAGAATTGTGAGGTGCGCGACAGCCGTCTGGTCCATCTGCGCAGCGACTATGGCTCCACCTGGGACGGCGACGTCTTCGTCCGTAACTGTGTCCTGCGACCGGTGGTGGCTGACAAATCCATTTCCCTCATTGACGGAGTCAACACCGGCAAGCACGACTATGGTTATCCTTGCTCTCTTCCCACGCGGATTGAAATCAAGGGACTGGAAATCGATGATACCGTGATGGTCGGAAAGCCGATCAATGTGTTTTCTCCGTTCCGTCCCAACCCGGAGCAACCGGGGCTTTTGCCTCTCAAGGCAGAGGGTGATATCCTTCTGGACGAGGTAATCGTACACAGCGGAAAACCCATCGGTATCAGTGAGAATCCCTCCCTTTTCAAAGGCTACCGGCTTCATGAGTCCGGAGGCACCCTTCTGGCTCCGCAGAATTAGTCAAGTTTGCCGTTTATTTCCCCAAAACTCAGCAATTAGTGTGGATTTTGGGGAAATAAAGAGGGCTTGTTTCCCCAAAATATGATGTTGTGTCTTGTTTTTGGGGAAATAAAGAGGGCTTGTTTCCCCAAAATATGATGTTGTGTTTTGTTTTTGGGGAAATAAAGATTATATTTGCAAAAAAAAACGATGGTTGGTAGAAATATAGAACGAAGACAACTCGATAATTTATACAACAGCCATAAATCCGAATTTGTTGCTGTTTATGGAAGAAGGCGTGTAGGAAAGACCTTTCTTATCAAGGAGCATTTCAAAGGGAAATTTTCCTTTTGGCACACAGGCCTTTCTCCATATGACAGGGAGAAGAAAAATCTTCTCCAAGATCAACTCAAGGCTTTCCATATTTCATTAATGAGATTTGGGCTCAAGGATTCTCCGGTTCCGAAATCGTGGATGGATGCTTTCTTTTTGTTAGAACAACTGATTGAGAGCGATGGTACAGTGGGTAAGAAAGTTATTTTTATTGATGAACTTCCCTGGATGGATACTCCTCGTTCTCGTTTCATCCCCGCGTTTGAACATTTTTGGAATGGCTGGGCGTCAAGGAGAGATGACATTATGCTAATTGTGTGCGGTAGTGCCACTTCCTGGATTGAAGATAATCTCATCAATAGCAAAGGTGGATTGTACGGGCGGATTACGCGAAAAATTCATTTAAGTCCCTTCTCCCTTTCAGAGTGCAAAGCGTTTTTTGACGAGGCGGGCGTTAGAATGTCATTGTACGACATTGCCCAGTCGTATATGATTCTGGGGGGAATTCCTTATTATCTGGGAATGTTCGAGCCAGACTGTTCTCTTGCGCAGAATATAGATAACTTATTTTTTTCCAAGGATGCGAAACTGGAGGATGAATTTGATCTTCTATTCGGCTCTCTATTCGTCAATCCGGAACAGTATAAGAGTCTTGTACGGGTTCTGGCGGGGAGGCATTCGGGATATAGTAGAGAAGAGATTATTGAATTGACGAAAAGCCAGGGAGGAAAGAGTTTGACAACGCAACTTAAGTCTCTTGTCGCGAGCAATTTTATAGTGAAATATGAGGCTTTTGGCGGGAGAGAACGGAAGATTTACCGCTATCGTTTGTGTGATGGTTTCTGTCGTTTCTGGCTATTTTTTCGTGACAAAAAACAAATATCTGACAGAAAATTCTGGATGAATAATGTCAAATCTCCCGTTTTGAATACCTGGCGTGGCTATGCTTTTGAAGAAATCTGTCTGAATCATATTGACGAAATCAAAGAAGCCTTAGGGGTAAGCGGGGTGAATTCAAAAGAGTCGCAGTGGGCCTTACGCGGCGATGATGATGTCGACGGAACGCAGATAGACTTGGTTATTGAACGAGCCGATAATGTCGTTAATCTTTGCGAGATGAAGTTCTATAACGAAGAGTTCCGCGTGACAAAGGAATATAATAAGAAACTGTTTCATAGACTCAATCTTCTTCAGGAGAGAATCCCCAAACGATATGTAGTGCATATGACGCTTATTACAACGGAAGGCTTGGCCCCCAACGAGTATATGAGCGCCTTTCAAAAAGTTATTACACTTGAGGATTTGTTTGTTTCCTCTCGCTAAGAATTAGATTTTCTCTTTCTTGCCGGTGCGGCGGGAACGTTCGGCGGCAAAGCCCATCATGTGGGATTCCATAGAGACGTCGATGTCGCTGGACAGCCTGTTCGGGTCGTGGTGGGCGACGGCTTCCACGAAGTCGCGGACTAGGCGATGGTCGCCGCCTCCGTGTCCGCTGTCAGCGTATTCGGGAATCTCAGCGACGTACATGTTCCAGTATTTTTCCTTGCGGGTCAGGAAGTCCCAGACATGGAATTCTTTCATGTCGCCGTCAATGTATCCTTTTGTGCCCATGATGCGGGTGCGTCGTCCGCCTTTGATCGTAAAGGCATCCATCGTAAAAGAGGCCGTGATGTTGTCCTCGAAGACCATGTCGGCGACATAGTGGTCGGGCTGGTCATTGTCGCAATGGAAGACGCAACGCGCGTAGCGATTGTACTTGGGGTCCTTCATCCGGCTGAGGAGCTTCTCGGGATCCTTCTTGTCTTTTCCGTGAAGGTCGAAAACGCTGGTGTGCTCTTTCCATTTGCAATAGATGGTGACGGCGTTGTAGGGGCAGGTGTCCGCATGCGGGCAGCCATCCGTACAGTAGGCGGGAGCGCCCTCGGGCGCATTTTCTTTCTTGAAGAAATACAGGTCGCCATCGGCGGTGATGGTCTTGCAAGGCTTGTTGATAATCCAACGCAGAATATCCAGGTCGTGGCAGGACTTGGCCAGGATGATGGGTGTGGTGTCCTTGGAACGGCGCCAGTTGCCACGCACATACGAGTGGGCCATGTGGGCGTATTGGATGCTTTCCATGTGCTGGATGCTGACGATGTCGCCAATCATGCCGCTCTGGGCCACTTCCCTGAGCGCAACAAAATAAGGCGCATAGCGGAGCACGTGGCATACGCCGACGATGCGTCCCTTTTTCTTGGCGAGGTCGCGGATGTCTTTGCATTCTTTCTCCGTGGGGGCGACGGGTTTCTCCAAAAGGATGTCGTAATCCAGGTTGAGGGCCATCATGGCCGGTGCGTAGTGCAGGTTGTCGGGCGTTGCGATGACAACGGCGTCCGCCAGTTTCTTCTTGGTGGCGAAAACATCCCGGAAATCAGCGAAGCGCATTTCCGCCGGGACATTATGCTTGTCGCCCAAATAATTCCTGCGTCCCTCTTGCATGTCGGCTACGCCGACGACTTTCATTCCCTGCGGGAACTTCTCGGCATAGCGGGCATAGACGGTTCCCCGGCTGCCGCATCCGATGATAATCACCGTGACGGGATGGTCCGTTTCGGGTACGAGGTCGCGGATGGGTTTGAGCCCGGTCAGCGGTTCGGCTTTGGTTTTGTTGTCGGCTGCTGATGAGGGGGCCGCTGCCTGTGCTGAGGGCAAGGACATAGTGCTGCCGGCGGCTACCAGCAGTCCGCAAGATTTGAGAAAGTCACGACGTTTCATATAGCGTTAAGGTGCGAAGGGTTTCGTTGCTGTTATTGAGGCATCTGGGCGCCGTAGCCGGCGACTTTGCCGAAGAGGTCTTTGGCCTTTTCCCAAGGATACTTGTTGCAGTACATACTGGGGCGCACAATCTCGCTGCCCTGCTGGTTCAGCCCGAACAGGCGGTTGACCTGGTTGGCGGCGGAATTGGGGTTGTAGCTCTGCGAGGAAATGATTTTCAAGGTCATGAAGCCCTCCAGATAGGACTTGTCGATGGCGTTGATGAACGCCTCGTTTTCCGGCATTTCCACATTGCCTTCGTACTTGGGACCAATCTGCTCGGCTTCTTCAATCCGGGCGGCGGAGACGGAAATGGTGGCGGCGCCGGGGGCGGCCAGTTCAAGGTCCCGGCGGTTGGCGAAGAAGTAGTTGTCGTAGAGGTTGCTGATTTTGGCGCTCTCCATCGCTTTGTTGGACTCATAGAATACGCGTTCCACCGCGCAGTTGCTGTTGCATCCGAAAATGTTGTTGTGGACATCGATGGTGCGGATGCCGTTCATAAAACGGAAGCCCTGACCCATATCCTCGAAGGCCTTCGTGCGCGTCCAGGTGAAGAGGACGGTGTTGTGGTGGAAATCAAGGGAGACCAAGGGGATGTCGGCATCGCGGACGTTGCCTTTGACCTGGCAGGCGGCGTAGCGGCAGGAGATGAAAATGTTGTTCGAGATCTCCATGTGCCCTTTGCCCATCAGCGCGCAGATGCCGTAGTCGCGGCAGTTGACGAAGATGCAGTTGGAAATGCGGATATTGCCTTCCACATCAAGGTGCAGGCCGTATTCGTCTCCGTTGGCAAAACCGACCTTGGGGCAGTTCGGAGAGGCGTTGGGCTCCACGAAACGGCCGGTGAGCACGCCCTCGTTGGGGGTTCCGGTGACGGGATTTTTCACATCGGCGACGCAGTAGATGTTGTTCTCACCGAAGTCAAAGACCAATCCGTCAATCACCACCTTGCCTTCGGGGCCGCTGTAGCCGTACGGCCGGCGGGCGTTCAGGTTGAACAGGGGAGCGGTGAATTTCTGGTCGGTAGGCTGGAGCTTGGTCACATATTTGGTGATGTCGCGTTCGCTGAAATCAGGGGAGTAGCCGCCGTAGATGCTGATGAATTTGCCCATATCGTGGGTGGCGTTGGCGAAACGTCCGCTCTCGATGTAGCCCCGGTCAAGGCTGCCGAGATAATTGCCTTCGGCCACGAGGATGGTGTCGTCGTCGACGGCGGCGTCTATGGCTTTCTGCAAATCCTTCATCGGCTTGGCGGCGGTCAATCCGTCGGAACGGGCGGAACCGGTGGAAGCGCTGACATAGAAAGTCTTGCCTTGGGCGAAAGCGAGGGTGCCGCTGACCATCAGGAGCGTCAAGACGGCGGAGAGTTTGTGGAGTTTCATATATTACTATTATTTATAGATTCGCTGCGAATGGAAAGCACGATACAAACATAAGTAAAAAATTGTAATTTTGCAAAATGGAATGGTTGACTTGGAGATTTGTCGTACATTACGGTCTGCACATCTTCGGGCCCTTGCTGCCGGCTCTTTTCTTTCGTAAAGACCGCCGGCTGAAGGCCTATCTGATTATGCTGGCCACGATGCTGGTGGATGCGGACCATCTGCTGGCCACGCCGTTGTTCGACCCCACGCGGATGAGCGTCGGCTTTCATCCGCTCCATTCCTGGTACGCCATTACCGTCTATGTCGTGATGTGCTTTCTGCCCTATGAGAGATGGAACTGGCCGTGGTGGCTCCGCGCCGTCGGCATCGGCCTCGTCCTCCATATGCTCACCGATTTGCAAGACTTTGCGCTCTGGCTACAGTGAAAATGGAAAATTCGTTTTCATTTCACAAAATGTGAAACGCAAAATGTGAAATGAACTTACTGCTCGTCGATGCCGATGGTCTTCTTGATTTCGTCCACTTTCTTCTCGAACTTGTAGATGCCGCGAAGCGCTACGAGGTAAGCGCCGCCGATGGCCATAATGCCGATGCCGATGAAGACAGAAAGGGTAGCGGCCGTGACATCGGGATTCTTGAGACCTTGGACACCCAGAATGGCGCCGGCGATGCCCAACAGCAAGATGCACCACCAATAAGGGAAACCGACTTTCTTGTAGTCAAAACTCTGAACGGCGATGACGACGCTCTCGACGATCAGCCACAAGGCGAAGATGATGGGGATGGAAATGGCGACAAAGATGTCGTTGCCCAAAATGATGCAGCCCAGGATGATTTGCAGGACAGCAGACAGGGCGCGGCTGCCGCTGTTGGGCAGGAACGCCTGCGTGTAGAAGGTGAAAACCAACTTGGTGATACCGGAAAGGAGGGTGAAGATTCCAATCAGCCACGCGAGCGTAAAGAGGGTTTCGGTCGGACTGCAGATGCAGGCAATGCCGAGGACGATGAACAGAATGCCTGCCACCGCCATCCAAATTTTAGTACTTTTCATAGAACATCATTTTAAAATTGTTGTTCAAAAATACGGAATTTTTTTCATTTCATCATCAAGGAACTTCATGGCATAAAAAATAAAAATGTTGTAATTTTGCATCTTGTAGATGAAACCCTATAGTACGAGGAATATGAAGAAAATACCGGCTATGTTTTTGGGGGTACTCCTTTTGATTGCTTGCAAAAGCCATTGTGTCAATGTCGAACCCGCTCATTATGATACAATGACGGCTGTAAATCAAGTGTTAGAAGAACTCAAAGGCCGTGAGGTGGTCCTGTTTGTGGCGGACCAAGATGAGATTTCTCCTGCCGAAGTGCCCTTCCCCGTAGTTTTCACCGGGATGGGAAAGATGCGGATGTTCAGCGGCCTGGTGAAATGGCACGAAACGCTGCCCGAAGGAAGCAATCCCGTTGTCCTTAACATCGGCAGCGCAGGGTCGGCCCAATATCCCATCGGCACCATCGTCAACTGTACCCGCATCTTCAACGGCGGCTGCGAGTTGGTGTATGATTGCATTGAACTTCCGGGCGATGGCGCCAGCGTCTTTTCCGGGGATTATTTTATGAGCACCCAGACCTTCAGCCCGGAGCAGGTGAAGGAGCTTTCGCAGCAGTACGACCTCTTTGATATGGAGGCCTACGCCGTGGCCCGGTTCTGCATGATGTACGATATCCCGTTCTACTGCCTCAAGGCGGTTTCCGATAACTTGGACGGAAGCCTGAAGGACTGGCGCTCCATTCTTGCCGATATCCGTGCCCGGTTCACGGAGTTATTGAATACTTTATGACAGAAAAACAAATATACAAAAACGGAACTATTCTCCGGAAAATCTCACCGTCATTTTTGTGGGTGAAAAGAATCAGTTATTTCCTCCTTGCCGTCCTTTCTTTAGTGTCGATAAGTTGCGAGCGTAAGAATCTCCCTGACGCCCAGCCGTTTGACGACCATCTGTCCAAATTCGAAGCCAACGGGGCGCAGATTTTGTCTATGCTGGAGCGCTGCACCGCAAACCTCCCGTCGGAGGAAGGACAGTTACCCCAGGTCTCCGGACTCCGTTACACGGTCCATCTGCGAAGCGATACTGTGAGCGACGTGGTCGTGCTTGAAGAAGCCTCCGGTGAGTGGGTCCCTCTTGATCCCGCCGGATACTATACCATCGCCTCCTCGGATTACTATGCGCGCGGCGGTTTCTATGAGACCCTAAAAGACTGTAAACAACTCATTTACAGTACAGGTCTCGTCCGTGACGCCTTGTCTGACTATATGGAAACAAACCTGGGCGGAGTCATCTCCGGCAACTATGCCCGGCCCCAGGGCCGCATCACCATCGTGGACGACTAGATTCCGGCTTCCAGGCCCTTGCAGAAGGATATATTGACAAAAATGAGCCCGTTTCCTTAAAACAGGGTTACTGCAAATATACACTTTTTGCGTGGTTCACGCAAGAAGAATTCTTCCGAGTATGCATCGCACCGCTGGCCTCCAGGCACGAAATCGAGGTACATTCCCCGAATGCCTCCCGGGCCTTGACGGCCACGAAATCCTTGCTGCCGTCCACAATCTTGGCCACGATGTTTCGGGAGCCGAGATTCACGTACTTCAGCTCAGAGGCAAAGCGCAGATGCACCACCTGCGAGGTCGAGATAAAAAGCGTATCCGGGGCCTGTGCAAGGCCGATTCCGGAACATGCCCACCCAAGGATAAGAATTACCAATGTGATTTTACTTGCTGAGTACTTGCCAAAGCATCCAGCGAACGAACCTGGAGTTCCAGCCGGTCGCCAATCTTGCAGATAGCGGCCAAATGGGTGTTGTCCGGGATGCGGATTCCGTCGGTATTATAGTCTTCCAGCAGGCGTAGCGTCACCCGTTGGCCTGATTTGAGTTTCTGATCCTTTACGGCCGACAGGAAATACGGTCTCCGGAAGTTGATAAAACCCGATTGGAAAGAACTTGAACAATTATTCTCCATCGCATCGTGGGTGATGCTGGAATACATGCTGAATGTTGCGGTATGGCTGCTTTTCTTCCTGTTTATCGAGCATCTGTCTGGCGACATTGAGGGGCAGGGATGCGATGGCCTGCTCGCGGGTAATGAGTTCTTCGGGCCACCAGGGTTTTCCGTTCTCGCGCGTTTCGCTCATAATTCATTTATAGTTGTTTGTTTTCTTTCACTCGTAGAGTTAAGAAAATCCATTGACCGCTGCAAGATAAAATTTTGTAACTTTCCCCAACCTTTTGGCCGGTGTTTCCGTCTAATAGATGAAACCGCTCCGAAAGCGAGAAAGTTAAACCTTAAAAATGAGATAATTATGAATTTTGAAGATTTGATTCCCATTGGTATCTGTGTGGTACTTCCCATTGTAATCGTGTGGCTGAATACACGTGCCAAAATGAATGAGACCAACAAGAAGACGGAAATTATGCTCAAGGCCATCGAGTCCGGCGCAACCATCGACACAGGTTTCTTCATGTCGCAGCAGTCGCAGCAGAAGACCATCAAGGAGAAACTGCTGGCCCGTCTTACCGGTGCAACCATCACCACTCTTCTGGGCGTAGTCGGGCTGCTCGGGGGCCTCTTCTACTGCAACCACTACGGTTGGGATATGAACAATAGCCCGCTGCCCACACTACCCTTCCTTGGTGGAATACTCCTGGCCGTCGGCATCTCTTTGTTCATCGTATATTTCGTAGGGAAACGTATGCTGGCCAAGGAGATAGAGGACGAGGAAAGAAATTTGCAGAAGTAAAATGACCCGGGAGCGGTTCGTCAGTCTTGTGCGCGTGGAGCAGGAGCCCTTGAGGCGGTTCCTGCTTGCGTTGTGCAACGGCGATTCCGCGTTGGCAGACGATCTCGCCCAAGACGCCTTGGTGAGGGCATACGTGGCTTCCGGCTCGTTTCTGGGCCTTTCCAAATTCAGCACCTGGCTTTTCCGGATTGCCTATAACTGCTATATCGACTTCTGCCGCAAGACAAAACCCGAACAGACGCCGATTGAGGCGGCGCTGAACATCCCTTCCGACGCTTCATCCGATGCCTCTTTCCGCTACCAGCCGCTTTACCAGGCCTTGGAACACTTGCCGGAAAAAGAAAAGGCCGCGATATCCCTGTTCTACTTCGAGGACAAGAGCATCCGGGAGATATCGGCCATCCTTTCCATCCCGCAAGGGACCGTGAAATATCATCTGTCCCAGGGGAGAAACCATCTTAAAGAGCACATTCAGTTATGAAAGATATTGACGATTTCCTTCGCACAAACCGACCTTTGGTAAAAGACGACCCAACCTTCCTGTTGGAGACATACCGGCGGATGGACCAGGTCGAGGGCATCAAGGCCGAGGTCGACCGCCAACGCAGTGCAGGCCGTATCGCGCTGATTGTCGCATTGGCCATAGGTCTGGTCCTCGGCGTGTTGGCTGCGGCAATAGCCTTTCTCTATCCGGTGGACCCCGCATCCGTCAGTAACGGCATCTGGGAAAGCCTCCGCGTATTCCTGACCACTTATAAACAGTACTTGATTCCTCCCGTCGCCGTCATCGCCCTAACCTTGAGCCTGCTCCTGTCGATGGGTGGGGAGGTCAGGTTGTAATAGCGTCACACTGACATTTCGGAAAAATAAAATGACTGGCCTTGACGAGTGAGTTTTGACCAAAGTTGCTTTTTTTTGGTCAAAACTTTCTCGCTCTGGCATTCTTCATGTGACCTTTGGTCCGGGAGTGCCGAAGGTTCCTGTTTTTCAGTGGGGACTTTCAGCGAAAATAGGGGAAAAAGCAGAAAGTCCCACCTTTACAGCGGGACTTTCGACATCTTAGGGTTTGCAGGTCCTAATATTCTTCCTCGTTAAAGAAAAAGTCTTCTTTGGTGGGGTAGTCGGGCCAGATGTCTTCGATGCTTTCGTAGATTTATCCATCATCATCGAGTTCCTGCAGGTTCTCCACAACCTCGAGGGGGGCGCCGCTGCGGGTGGCATAGTCTATCAATTCGTCTTTTGTGGCCGGCCAGGGGGCATCTTCAAGGCGGTAGGCGAGTTCCAAAGTCCAGTACATATCGGTTGTAGTAAATGTTTGTAAATTATTTATTTATCTCCCTTGGAAAGGGGCCTTTCCGTAAGGGACCGCAAAGGTATAAAAAATAAATGGTTCCACCAAAATAATATGGGTGATTTGAAATACTTATTAAAATATATGTAACTTTGTGCCCTAAATAGAATGGATGATGGCCTATCTGCATGAAGAAATGTATAACCCGGAGGTGACCCGCGAGATTGCGGAGCATTATAAAAAAATATTGGAACTGCTCGGGGAGGACCCCCGGCGGGAAGGCTTGGTGAAGACGCCGGAACGGGTGGCGAAGGCCCTGCAATTTCTGACCAAGGGCTATCAGGAGGACGGGGCGCAGATTATCCGTTCGGCCTTGTTTGAGGAAGACTACAGCCAGATGGTACTGGTCAAAGACATTGACCTGTATTCCACTTGCGAGCATCATGTGATGCCTTTCATCGGCAAATGCCACGTGGCGTACATCCCCGACGGGAAAATCACTGGATTGAGCAAGATTGCCCGCGTGGTGGAGACTTTTGCCCGCCGCCTGCAGGTGCAGGAACGGCTTACGATGCAGATCCGCGACTGTATCCAGGAGACGCTCAACCCCCGCGGGGTGGCCGTGGTCATCGAGGCCAGTCACTCGTGCATGACGCTGCGGGGCGTACAAAAAGCCAACGCCATAACTACGACGTCGGCTTTTTCGGGGATATTTCTCAAAGACGAGCGGACTCGCAATGAGTTTCTAAATCTGATTCACTGATTACTCTTTTTCCGCTTTGGCGGCCTCTTCGGCGGCTTTGGCGGCGGCACGGTCTTCTTCGCGCAGCTGCTTCATCGTCTTGCTGCGGTCGAGGTTACGGAAGAGCGTGTCTTCGGGCGTATCCAGCGAGGCACCGCCGAGGCTGACGTTCACCACACCTTCGTATTCCTTACCGAACTCGAAGTCTTTGCCGGGCAGGATGGCGTTGAGGAGGATACCCACAATGGCGGCGATGGCCAGACCGGAGAAGGAAATCTTTCCGAAGCTGATGGCGCCGGGGCCGTAGGTAATACCGATGGAGAGCACCAGCACGAGGGCCGCGATGATGACGTTGCGGGTGTTGGTGAAGTCCACTTTGTTTTCAACGATGTTACGCACACCGACGGCGGAAATCATACCGTAAAGCACGAGGGAGACACCACCGACCGTGGCGACGGGCATCGCGCTGACGACGGCCGCGAACTTGGGAGAGAAGGAGAAGAGGATGGCCAGGCAAGCGGCGATGCGCACCACGCGGGGATCGAAGACCTTGGTGATGTTGAGCACGCCGGTGTTTTCGCCGTAGGTCGTGTTGGCGGGAGCGCCGAACAAAGAGGCGACCATCGTGGCGAGACCGTCACCCATCAAGGTGCGGTGCAGGCCGGGCTCTTTCAGGAAGTTCTGGTTGGTCGTGGAGGAAATCGCGCAGACGTCGCCGATGTGCTCGACCATCGTGGCCAGAGAGATGGGGATGATGGCGATGATGGCGCTCAGCACGAGGTTCCAATCGGGACTCTTGAAGATGGCGAACACTGTGTTTTCCATCTGGAAGGGGAGGCCCACCCAAGGAGCGGCGTGGACGGCGTCGAAGTTCACTTTGCCGATGCAGGCGGCGAAAATATAGGAGACGACCACGCCCAGGAGGATGGGAATGATCTTGATCATTTTCTTGCCCCAGATGTTGCAGATGATGATGGTGAAGATGGCGACGAGCGCAATCCACCAATTGTCAATGCAGCTGTTGATGGCCACGCCGGAGAGGTTCAGACCGATGGCGATGATAATGGGGCCGGTGACGACGGGCGGGAAGAAGCGCATCACCTTACGGGTGCCGAAAGCGGCGACGAGTCCCGCGAGGATGAAATACATCAAGCCGGCGAAGAAAACACCCAGGCAGGCGTAGGTGAGGGCGGCGGGAACGGTCATTCCGGCAGCGACACCCATTTCTTTGACGGCGGCATAGCCACCGAGGAAGGCGAAGGAAGAGCCGAGGAAGGCAGGAACTTTCCATTTGGTCATAAAATGGAAAATCAGCGTGCCGATACCCGCGAAGAGCAAGGTAGCGGAAACGGACAAGCCGGTGATAGTGGGGACCAGAACGGTGGCGCCGAACATGGCGAACATGTGCTGGAAGCCAAGGAGAGCCATTCTGGGCGCACCCAGGGTCCTGGCATCGTAGATGGGTTGTTGTTCTTGTTGTGACATAGGTTTATAATAAGGTTAAAAATTATTCTCCCCGGGTGTAGTTGGGCGTCTCCTTGGTGATGGTGATGTCGTGCGGGTGATTCTCGATCACGCCGCTGGCCGTCACGCGGGTGAACTTGGCCTGCTGCAGGGTGGCGATGTCCTTCGCTCCGCAGTAGCCCATACCCGAACGGATACCGCCAACCAACTGATATACTGTCTCCTCCAGCGTTCCTTTATAGGGCACGCGGCCCACGATGCCTTCCGGCACCAGTTTCTTGGCGTTGCTGACGCCGTCTTGGAAATAGCGGTCGCGCGAGCCGGCGTTCATCGCATCGATGGAGCCCATGCCGCGGTAGGATTTGAATTTCCTGCCGTTGAAGATGATGGTCTCGCCCGGAGCCTCTTCCGTGCCCGCGAACATCGATCCGCACATCACGCAGTTGCCGCCGGCCGCCAGAGCTTTGACGATGTCGCCCGAGTAGCGGAGACCTCCGTCCGCAATGACGGGAACACCGCTGCTCTTGGCTGCTTTGCTCACTTCGTAAATGGCGGTCAGCTGGGGCACGCCCACACCTGCGACAATGCGCGTGGTGCAGATGCTGCCCGGGCCGATACCGACCTTGATGCCGTCGGCGCCGTTTTCAATCAAGTAGCGGGCTGCATCGGCCGTAGCGATATTGCCGACTACGACGTCCAGGCCGGGATAGGCCGCTTTGATGCGCTTGAGGGCGTCGATCACGCCTTTGCTGTGCCCGTGTGCGGAATCCAGCACCACCGCATCCACATTTTCGGCGACCAGTGCGGCCACGCGGTCCAGCGCATCGCCCGTGATACCCACGCCCGCGGCGCAGCGGAGCCGTCCGCGGCTGTCTTTGCAAGCGTGCGGGTGCAACACTTCCTTAATCAAATCTTTATAGGTAATCAAACCTACGATATGTCCTTCCGCATCCAGAACCGGTAATTTCTCCACCTTGTTCTTCTGGAGAACAGACTTGACGTACTCGCGGTCGGTCTGGTTGTCACGGATGGTCACCAGGTTCTTGGAGGTCATCGCGTCCTCGATCTTGACCGTCATGTCTTCTTGGAACCGAACATCACGGTTGGTCACGATGCCCACCAGTTTGCGGTCGCCGTCCACGACGGGAATGCCGCCGATGTGGTTTTCTTTCATCAACTGGAGTGCATCTCCCACCGTCTGGTCTTTGCCGATGACCACAGGGTCGTTGATCATTCCGTTCTCAGCGCGCTTGACCTTGCGCACCTCGTGGGCCTGTTCCTCGATGGACATGTTCTTATGAATAACGCCGATTCCACCTTCCCGTGCAAGGGCAATGGCCATCGGCGCTTCCGTGACGGTGTCCATGGCGGCGGACACGATAGGAATGTTCAATTCAATGTTTCTGGAAAAACGGCTTTTGAGGGAAACTTCCCTCGGCAAAACCTCCGAATAAGCCGGGATGAGCAGGACGTCATCAAAAGTAAGGCCATCCAGAGCAATTCTATCTTCAATAAAGGACATAACTTGAAAAATATATTGTTCTCTTTGGCGTGCAAAGTTACGAAAATTCCCCCTAATTTTGCAACTAAAATTGCTGCTTTTTCGGGAAATATTTTCTTGTGGATTTGGGAGAAATGTCTTACCTTTGCGGTCCCGGGATTATTCTCTTGTTTTGGAGAGTTGGCCGAGTGGTTTAAGGCGGCAGTCTTGAAAACTGTTGAGGTGCAAGCCTCCGGGGGTTCGAATCCCTCACTCTCCGCGAATCGGCTGAAAAGCGCGCCAAGTTCACTTGAGCGCGCTTTTTTATGCCGATTCGCAACGCCCCGCCGCAGGCGGGCAGGGATGTCGGAGGGCGCAGCCCGACGAAATCCCGGAGAGTGAGGGATACCATGCCGATTTCGCTTCGCTTCATCGGGCGCCTCCACTGCTTCAATTTTCTGCAAAAATCTCGCTGACGTTCCGGCACGCGCCTGATGGCGCTTCGGCGCGATGCGCCTCAAACCGCCCCGCCGCTTCATTTAAACGCTATTTCTGCCAATTATTTACGATAAATTATTTGCGATAAATAATAGCGTTGGTGCGGTCAATCCATACTATTTTTAGTATATTTGCAAAACCTAAGTTTTGTAGAAAATGGAAATCTTGAAATTTGCTCCGCTGCTGATGAGCCTCGTCTGGGGCGGGGAGAAAATCGCTCCGTACAAGGGAGTGGAAACCGCTCAGAAAAACATCGGAGAAAGTTGGGAAATCAGCGCGGTTCCGGGCAAGGAAACACTCGTTTCCGAAGGACGTTTTGCCGGCAGGAGCATCACTTCGCTGGCCCAAGAATTCAAAGGCGCTTTGCTGGGCGATAAAGTCTATGCCGCCACCGGCGCGCAATTCCCGCTGCTGATTAAATTCATTGACGCGAAGGCCGACCTGTCCATTCAAGTGCATCCCGACGATGCCTTGGCGGCGGTCCGGCACAACGGCTCCAAAGGCAAGACCGAAATGTGGTATGTCGTGGACGCGGACAAGGACGCGCATCTGCTGTCCGGTTTGTCGCAGGCCATCACCCCGGAGGAATACGAACGCAGGGTGGCGGACGACAGCATCACCGAGGTCCTGGCCCGATACAATGTAGCGCCCGGCGATGTCTTTTTTCTGCCCGCCGGCCGCATCCACGCGATTTGCTCCGGCTGCTTCATCGCCGAGATTCAACAGACTTCCGACATCACCTATCGCATCTACGACTACGGTCGCCTCGGGCTGGACGGCAAGCCCCGTCAGTTGCACACGGAGCAGGCCAAGGATGCCATCGACTATACGGTCTATCCGGATTACAGGACGGCCTACGCCCCTGCTTTGAATCAGGAGGTTCGCCTGGTCAGTTGCCCGTACTTCACCACCTCTTTGTGGGAATTGACCCAGCCGGTGCGCAAGGATTTGAGCCGCCTGGACTCCTTTGTGGTGGTGATGTGCCTCGCCGGAGAAGCGACGCTGGCGACGGAAGAGTCGCAGGTGACCGTCCGTCAGGGCGAAACGGTGCTCGTGCCCGCCACCGCCCGATTCCTTTCCCTCACCCCCGCTTCCTCCTCCGCCAAACTATTGACCGCTTGCCTAGAGTAAGTTATTTTCTGCGGAATGGTAGTAAAAATGTCGCCGTACCGCAGAAAATAGCATTATTTTTTGCGGAATGAAATACTTTTTGTACCTTTACCGCAGAAAATAAATGCTATGATTGGACGTATTCAAGAGCAAAAAGAGTTGGAAAGAGCCTATCTTTCAACTGATTCGGAGTTTGTTATGGTCTATGGCCGGCGTCGTGTAGGCAAGACCTATCTAGTCCGAGAGTTTTTTCAGAATCGTTTTGTGTTTTCCTGTACCGGTGTCGCCAATGGCAGCCGTGAGGAAGAACTGATGAATTTCAGGTCGGACCTTGTCCGGCAGGGGATGCCTAATTGTCCTGTTTTACGGGATTGGATGGAGGCCTTCACTTTCCTACGTACATTGGTGGAGCAATCCCGCGATAAAAGAAAGGTGATTTTCTTGGATGAATTGCCTTGGATGTACACGCAGAAATCTGACTTTCTCAAGGCGCTTGAGCATTTTTGGAACGATTGGGCTGCTTTTCAGCATAATGTTGTTTTGGTGGTTTGCGGTTCAGCCGCTTCTTGGATGGTGAAGAAAATAACGAAGAGCCGTGGCGGTTTGCACGACAGAATTACGCTTCCGTTGAAATTGCAGCCATTTGATTTGTCTGAGGTAAAAGCCTTTCTGGTCAGCCAGGGCATTTATTGGGATGACAGGACGATTGCCGAGTGCTATATGATTCTTGGGGGCATTCCCTATTATTTGAAATTGTTGGATAAGTCGCTCAGCCTGGCCCAGAATATCGATCGCTTGTTTTTTGCTTCCAACGCACTCTTGAAATCGGAGTTTGAGAACCTTTATGCGTCACTTTTCCGAGATTCGAAGGATTATGTGAAAATTATTGAAATTTTGTCCGTGAAGAAGTCGGGTTTTCTGCGCGATGAGATTGTTTCCAAGGGGAAATTCAAGGATGGAGGAAGTGTTTCCGAAAAACTGGACGACCTGCAGGAGTGCGGCTTTATTTCCAAGTTCCCGGCAAAGGGACTGGTGGGAAGCATCTATCGTCTGGCGGATTTTTATTCTTTGTTTTATTTCCAGTTTATCCGAAATGGTTCCTTTGGAGATGAACACTATTGGATGCATTTGCAGGGCCAGCCGGCCTATTATACCTGGAAAGGGCTATCCTTTGAGCGGCTCTGTTTTGCGCATTCGGGACGCATCAAGTTTGCATTGGGTGTGGATGGGGTGTTGACCAAACTCTATGCTTATTGTGATAAGGAGGTACAAGTGGATATGGTGTTGGAACGCAACGACCGTGTAGTCAACATTTTTGAGATTAAATGTACGGATGAACCCTATGCTGTGACAGAGGCGGATGAACGGAAATTCCGTTTGCGCCGGCAGGCCATCTCACGGCTCTATAAGAAACAAATGGCTTTATCGACAATCCTGCTGTCTTCAGAGGGGGTTGTTCCCAATGCCCACGCCGCTACTGTCCAACGGGTGCTGACGCTGAATGATTTGTTCTGAATCGCGTTTTTCTGTATTTTTGCAGAAAATTAACCTGAAAAACAATGCCTGAAGTTTTCAAAATCCTGATTGCGGCCGTTCTGCCCGCCTTTGTGCTGATTTATTACATATACAGGAAAGACAAATATCAGCGTGAACCTGTGCGCCAGCTCTTGAAAGCCTTT
>JAGCUV010000044.1 GCA_017962705.1 Bacteroidales bacterium | reverse complement strand
CGTGATTATGTCCAGGGCAGCGAATCTTCCCGCCTGGCGGTCGAATTCCGTGTGGTCCTTCCGGCCCGTGTAGGCCCGGGCAAAAGCGTCCCAGAAGCGGTTTAACTGCTCCTCGGTCATGTGAAAGATCTCTTGCACCCGTCCCATCTTGCCATAGACAAGGCAGATTTGATACAGGTGGCCGATGTCGAACATCGGATCCCCGTAGGCGAAGCGGTCCATGTCGATCCAGTAGTATTTCCCGCCTGAGCAGATGATGTTGCCGGGCTGGAAGTCCCCGTGTACACAGGTCGTGCAGTCGGGGATCGCCTCCACGAAAGCGCGAATGTCCCGGCGGTTCCTGCGGCTGACGAAAGTGGCACGGTCGAGGGCCCGGAGCAACTGCTCTTTTCGGCTGGGGAAGAAGGTCGTATCGCACGGGGTTGCAAACATCTCTTTGCCTTTCTCGCACAGGATACGGGCCATCTCTTCCGTGCGGTCCGGCTCGTCGTGACAGATGCGGGACAGGGATTTCTTGTCCTTGATGCGTTCGGAAATGATGCCATAGGCATCTCCAACCCGGACCAGCTTGTACATCCTGGGGGTGGACAGGCCGAAACGCTCCACGGCCCTGGACACTTCGAATTCGTGCCTGACGGCGTCAAGCGAGTTCACCCGTGCGTTGTTGACTTTCAGGAGAATGTCCGGATCTGCCGGGTTCTCATAGGTGATCCCGTTCCCGCCTTCCCCCACTTTCCTCCAGGTGGACAGGTCGATTTGCGGATAATCAGCAGACATGGGACTTGTTTTTATCTGGCGGCGATACATTCGATTTCGACCAGCGCGCCTTTCGGCAGCGTCTTCACGGCCACGGCACTGCGTGCCGGGAAGGGGGCGGCAAAGAACTGCGCGTACACTTCGTTCATGGCGGCAAAGTCCGCCATGTCGGCCAGGAAGACCGTCGTCTTGACGACATCCTGCAAGCCGAGTCCGGCCGCTTCCAGGATGGCCTTGGCGTTGGTGATGCTCTGGCGGGTCTGCTCCTGGACCCCGCCTTCGGGAAATGCTCCGGTGGCCGGGTCGATCGGGAGTTGTCCGGACACGAAGACGATCCCCGCTCCGCTGTCGATAGCCTGGCTGTAGGGACCGATGGCCGCCGGCGCCTTGTCTGTTTGGATGGCTTTCATGATTAGTCAGTGTTTCAATAATACTGCTTATATACACATTTTCCGTCGAAATGTACAATGTCGTATCTTCGCCGACGATGGAAGCAATCTCCGGGATCAGTTTTCGATGACGTAAGTCATCTTCATCCCGTTGTATTCGAAGAAGGGGACCTCTCCGCTGCCGCAGACGTTTGCTTCCGTGAGTTTCTCCACGTTTTCGGCATGGAATGAGCCTTCAGCACGGTTGGCCTTCAGGACGGTCTCCGTGATGCCCTGCATCATGCCGAAGACGGCATACTGGAAATTGTACTCGCCGATGATGCCGCCGGTCTGGAGCTTGCGGGGTCCGTCGGCCTGGATACTTGTCCGGGCGGTGTTCCCGCTCACGATCCCGTAGCGTTCGCTACCCGCCAGACCGCCGGTTACCACCTGTCCCTTGCCGTTGTCTCCGCTGATGGTGATGCTTCCCCCGGCCGTGCTGTTCTTTATGTAGGTGGATCCGCCCTGCAGGCCGCCGATGTAGGAGGTTTGTTCGCCCTCGGCTTCCTTCCTGTCGTATTCCACCTCGATGTGTACATCGGCGCAGCAGTCGTCCGTCTGGCTGTAGGATTCCCCGGCGAGGCCACCCGCGAAAAGCATGCCGCCGGCCTGACCGGCCGCTTTGATTGTAATCTTGCCGTTGGTCTTGCAGTTCTGGATGTCTCCGTCCCAAACGCCGGCGATGAGGCCGGCGACACTGATGTAGGACTGGGCTTCCCTGTCAATTTCGACACAGGCCTGAAGATCATTCGCGCAGATGCCTTCCAGGATGCAGTGACGTCCCCGGTCCTGGCGCATCATGCCGGACACGGTGCCTACATACAGGACCGCTCCCTTGACGTTGATGACGGGCTTGTCGATGACCAGGTCGTGTACCTCGCCGTTGGCGATGGCGCCGAAGAGGCCGCACTGGTAGAAAGGATGCACTCCTTCGATCCGCATCCCTTTGATGGCGTGTCCGTTGCCGTCCAGGCGGCCCTTGAAGGCGTGGACCCACCATTCGGCATCGGCAAATTCGTAGTCGGGCTCGTATCTGCCGACGGGCTGCCATGCCCCGAAGGAAGACAGCTCGATGTCGTTGTCCAGGACGTACCAGCCGTACAGATCTTTGCGCACGGCGTCCAGTTCTTCAGCCGTACGGATATGGACGGGCGCCGCCCAGCGGGCATACAGGGTCATATCTTGGGTGACGGACATCCATTCTACCGGCGGCTTCATGAATTCCGGGGTCTTGGCGCCGAACAGCCATTCCTCCGTGCATTCGCGGTCTTTGTACCAGCCCGCGAAACGGTAACCCGTGCGCTGGGGGATGGGTTTCTGGGCAAGCGCCATTTCCTTGTCCTTGGCCACGAAGACCGGCTGGGGAGCCTCTTCGCTGGTATTGTAGTTGAGATCGAATTGGACTTTGAGCATTTCTGGGTTCATCGTAGTAAGTTTTGTTTAATTGTAGACAAATATAATCATTTTCTCCGGTAAAAGAGAAACTCCGCCCTTGGGCAACGGTATGCAGCAAACGACGCTCACTTCTCCCTCACATGCTTTCCGCTCATAAGGTCAATCGTAAGCTCCAGGATCAACGCCCGGGGGGCATTCTTTGCCATATCGTTATCCAAGTCATAACCGGCGGGGAAAAATTTGGCACCAAGCGTGCGCAGGAGTGCATTCTTGCGCTCCTGCGCATTCACCTCGGCGATGCGGCCGAAACAGACGACACTGGTGAAGCAGTTCCACCACTCGCCGGGATGCTTCACGGGCTCCGAGAGCACGGTAAAGCAAACCTTGTCGTTGGCGCGGATGGCATCGAGCTTGTGGCCTTCCATCGCACAGTGGAAGTAGATTTTGCCTTCAAGGAAGAAATAGTTCATCGGGATTCCGTACGGATAACCGTTTTCCCCGTGAACGGAGAGAATTCCGCGCGGGGCATTTGCCAGAATGGAGAGGCACTCTTCCCGGGTTGCCTGCTGTTTGAACCGGCGCATCGGCCGGAAGCTCAGTTCTTCTTTCATGCCGTCGAGTATTGACTATGCAAATATACCCAGTTTTTGTGTTTATTGAAAGTTGGTTATCTTTGCACGAGTTAAGACAGCCTCAGTAACTTGTAATGGAGATATCATGAAATTCCTTGGCAATATTCTATGGCTCATCCTGGGCGGAGTCATCATCGCCATCATTTACTACATCGTCGGTCTGGTGATGTGCATCACCATCATCGGCATTCCTTTCGGAGTGCAGCTCTTCAAACTGGGCACCTATGCCCTCTGGCCTTTCGGCCATGAACTGGTGAACGGCCCGGGTGAGCCGGGCTGCGTATCGGTGGTGATGAACCTCATCTGGATCCTCCTCGGCTGGTGGGAGATCGCCCTTGTCCATCTCGTTTGCGGCCTTATTTTCTGCATCACCATCGTGGGTATTCCCTGGGGGATGCAGCATTTCAAGATGGCCATCAATTCCATATTCCCGTTTGGAAAAGTAATTCACTGATATGCTCAATGACGGAAACAGTATGCCGCCCTCCGTCCGGAAGAAATCAAGGTCATCGATCCCTGTATGGGCAGTGGCCATATATTGGTATACCTGTTCGACGTCCTGATGCAGATCTATACGTCAGCCGGATGGTCGGAACGGGACGACGCGAGGTCTATCGTAGAGAACAACCTGTACGGTCTGGATATTGACGACCGTGCGGGACAGCTCGCGTATTTTGCCGTCATGATGAAGGCGCG
>JAGCUV010000043.1 GCA_017962705.1 Bacteroidales bacterium | reverse complement strand
TCAAGAGTGTCCAGGGCGAATTACACAACGTGCTCTGCATCGGGCGCGAAAAGAACTATGTGATGCTCGAGAACATCATCAAGGAGCTGGCGGGCATCTTTCCTTCCAAGTATTTCCATGTCGGTGTGGAAGAGGTGGCGACCGAATCCTGGAAGCATTGCCCCGAATGCCAGAAATTGATGAAGAAATTGGGATATACAGAGGAGGCGCAGTTATTGGGTTATTTCACGGAGCGGATGGAGAAGATCCTGGCCAAATATGGCAAGACCATGGAAGGCTGGGAAGACATTGTCGCCACGGGCGACAAACTGTCCCGCAACGATCTTGTGTTGGTCTGGCACGACCAGAAAGTGCTCCAGCAGGCCATTGACGCGGGTTTTCCGGCCGTGACGCAAAACTGCTACTATTGTTATCTCGACATGAAACACACGCCGGCCGAGCGAGGTCACACCTGGGCTTCTTTGATCGATGTCGAGAAACTCTACTCTTTTGATCCCCTGCAAGGCCTCGAATTGACTCCGGAGAAAGAGCGACTCGTTCGGGGTCTCCAAGGCGGTCTTTGGACGGAACTGATGTTTTTCCCGCCGCATTTTTCAGAGTACCAGCTGTTCCCCCGGTTGTGTGCCCTGGCTGAAGTGGGCTGGACGCCGCAAGTGCTCCGGAACTATGCGGATTTCGACAATCGCCTGGAACGCAAGCATTTTGAACGCCTTTGGAACATGGGTGTCCACTTCCGGATCCCCGCCCCCGAAGTGGACGCACGGGGTAATGTCCGGAGCCCCTACCCGTCCATGGTCGTCCGCTACACGTTCGACGGCAGTGAACCGACCCTCAGTTCCCCGGTCGTGACGGGCCCCGTGGTGACCGACCATCCCGAGAAATTGCGTTTCGCCACCTTCTTCGCCGATCATAAGAGCATGACAGTGGAGGTGCCGGGCGCTCGTCACTATCTGACGCCGGCCGTCCATGTGGAGAGTTCGATGGCCGCCAACCCGCGGTATCCCCTGTCCAATCTGGAACAGTACGATGTCAGGCGCTATATGCGGACGGCTGCGCCGCCCAAGAACGGAGATTACGTGCTCTTTACCTTCGAGGAACCGCTCCAGTGCAAGCAGATTACTGTCCAGACGGCCGATCAGGTAAACGAATTCTATGTCATCACGGAAGGTCATGTAGAAGTTCTCTACGAGGGAATGGATCATTTCGTCTGGTCGCCCCGGAATTTCGACATGTACAACCGGGTCGTCCATGATCCCGGGGACAAGTGGATCAAGGCTGTCAAAATTGTCATCACGGGCATCGGAGAAGACAAGGCCGTCTCTATTCAACCATTGATCATCGAATAACCTGATGCCCGGTCCCTGCCGGGCATGACGTCAAAACTATGGAATTCTTTACTATCGCAGCCGGCGTTTCCGTCCATGTCTGGGACACGCGCGATGAAACAGCCCCCCTGCCCGGCTCCGACCCGGTATCTCGACCTTGCCTGGTGCTTCTTCATGGCTACCTCGAGACCATGTACATTTATAATGAATTTGTCGAAGCCCTCAAAGACCGTTATCGCTTCATCGTGATTGACCTCCCCGGCCATGGACTGACCGATTCCGCCCCGGCCGACGCCTCTGGCCGGCGCGTCAACACCATGGAATTCGGTGCCCGGGTCATCGCCGGTGTTCTCGACAAGTGCGGCGTACAGAAGGCCTTCCTGGCCGGACACTCGATGGGCGGCTACATCACATTGCAGGCCTTGCGGAGCATCCCCGAACGGCTGGAAGGCGCTATCCTGCTCCACTCCCATCCCCTACCCGACGCGCCTGAAAAAGCCAAAGATCGCGAACGCGAAAAAGACCTGATCGAAGCCGGCAAACTGCACATGATCGCCGCGGCTTCCATTCCCAAAATGTACAACGAGGAGAACCTGCGCGCTTGTGACGAAAAGATCCGGGAAACCATCGAACTATGTGAGACGCACGACCCCGAAGGCATCATCAGCAGCATCGAAGGGCTTCGGACCCGTCCTGACCAGCAGGAAATCATGCTTCATCCGCCCGTACCCCTCCTGCTCATCCACGGCGACCACGACAACTTCCTGCCGCTGGAAACCGTTGCGCAGTTCAAGACACAGTTCCCCGCTGTCCGCTACCAGCTGATTCCTGACACCGGGCACAATTCCTTCATCGAGCGCCCCGATGCCACCTGCGCCGCTGTCGCCGGATTCATCGACGCACTGGCAGCTACAGAATCGGCTGACGCATAACCTGAAGGACCGCATCGATAGGAAGCGCCGGAACGAAGAGACCGTCACGCCCTTTCATGTCGGTAGCCTTGAAGAGGGAGTTCCACAGGGCTTCGGCTGTTGCTTCGATGGTCGCTTCGAACAGCGGACTCATATCGTCGTTATGGAGCAGTGAAGGGTAATAACGCGCCGTACTCTCATCGACCAGGTTCTCTGGATGGACGCTCACGGCAATCACATAGTCGCCGCTGCCGTTGGAGGCGATGCCGCCCGTTTTGGCAAGCCCCAGCATGGCCCGTTTTGCCAGCCGTTCCAGGTTGCGTGCGTCGAGCGGCGCATCGGTGAAGACCACCATCATGCAGGAACCGTCGGGGTTCATCAGATAGTCTGGATTCTCCACGCTCTTTTTGAAGCTGTATTGGCCCAGTCGCTGGCCGACCGGTACGCCGTCAATCTCCAGAATGCCGCCATAGTTGCTTTGTACCAGCACTCCGACCGTATATCCGCCCAAGTCGGCGGGCAAGACGCGGGACGAAGTCCCGATACCACCTTTCCAACCGAAGCAAATGGTTCCTGTGCCGGCACCTACGCAGCCTTCTTCCACTGGACCGCTCTTGGCACTCAGGATCGCCTTGACCACGTCGTCCGCCTTGACGTGGCGTCCCCGGATGTCGTTGAGTTGCCCGTCGTTGGTCTCACCGACAACCGCATTGACGCTGCGCACGTTTTCATTGCCAACCTGATTCAGGGTGTAGGACAGCACGCCTTCGATGCCCTGTGCCACGGAGAGCGTATTTGTCAGAATGACAGGCGTTTCAATATTACCTAATTCCTTC
>JAGCUV010000042.1 GCA_017962705.1 Bacteroidales bacterium | reverse complement strand
CTTCTCAATCTCGTCCAGCAAAATCACGGAATAGGGTTTGCGTCGGACGGCTTCGGTCAACTGACCGCCCTCGTCATAGCCCACATATCCCGGAGGCGCGCCGACCAGCCGGCTGACGGAATGCCGCTCCTGATACTCGCTCATATCGATACGCGTAATCATATTCTCATCATTGAACAGGAACTCCGCCAAGGCCTTGGCCAATTCGGTCTTACCCACACCGGTCGACCCCATGAAAAGGAAGGAGCCGATGGGCCGTTTCTCGTTCTGCAATCCGGCGCGGCTGCGGCGGACGGCGTTGCTCACGGCGGCGATGGCCGCATCCTGACCGACCACCCGCTTGTGCAACTGGTCCTCCATTTTCAGAAGTTTGTCTTTTTCGCTTTCCAGCATCTTGCTCACAGGAATGCCCGTCCACTTGGCCACGACTTCGGCAATATCCTCGGGCGTGACGGCCTCGGTGATGATCGGGTCCTTGATGGAAGCCTGGCGCTCAGTCAAGGTCTCAATCTCTTTCTGCACCTGGGCCAGACGTCCGTAACGGATTTCCGCCACCTTGCCGTAGTCGCCCTGGCGCTCGGCATTCTTAGCTTCGATCTGCATATCTTCCATCGACTGCCGGGCTTTCTGCAAGGCACTGACAATTTCCTTTTCCTCGTTCCAGCGCTTCATCAGCGCATCCTTACGCTCGCGCAGGTCCTTCAGTTCTCCTTCAATCTTATCCAATTTGGTGCTCACGCCTTCGCGCTTGACGGCCGCCTTCTCGATTTCTTTCTGACGGATGGCGCTCTCCAGTTCGGCAATGGGCTCCGGCACGGAATTCATCTCCAGACGCAGTTTGGACGCCGCTTCATCCACCAGGTCAATGGCCTTGTCCGGCAAGAAACGGGAGGTGATGTACCTATGGGACAATTCCACGGCAGCAATCAGGGCATCGTCTTCAATGCGCACTTTGTGATGGTTTTCATACTTCTCTTTCAAGCCACGCATAATGGCGATGCTCTCTTCGGGCGAAGGCTCGTCCACCATCACCATTTGGAAACGGCGTTCCAGCGCCTTGTCGCTTTCAAAATATTTCTGGTACTCGTCGAGGGTCGTCGAACCGATGGTCCGCAATTCGCCCCGGGCCAACGCCGGTTTCAGGATGTTGGAGGCATCCATCGCGCCCGAACTGCGTCCCGCGCCGACCAAGGTGTGAATCTCATCGATGAACAGAATAATCTGCCCGTCGCTTTCCACCACCTCCTTGACCACGCCTTTGAGCCTTTCCTCAAATTCGCCCTGGTACTTGGCGCCCGCAATCAAGGCTCCCAGATCCAGGGAATAGATGCGTTTGCTTTTCAAGTTCTCGGGGACCTGCCCGTCCACGATTTTCTGGGCAATCCCTTCGCTGATGGCCGTCTTACCCACACCGGGTTCGCCCACGAGGATGGGGTTGTTCTTGGTCCTTCGGGAAAGAATCTGAAGGACGCGCCGGATCTCGTCATCTCGTCCGATGACCGGATCCAATTTGCCTTGCGAAGCCCTCTCGCAGAGGTTCACGGCAAATTTTTGCAAGTTTTCCAATTTGTTTTCCATATCTTTTTTCCTTTTTTTCATTCGTTCGAACCACCGGCATCCATCCCGCAGGACTTCCGGCGTTCAAAAACGGACAGGTCAAAAGATATTCCACGCGGAAAATGCTGACAAAATGTCAGTTTTCCGCGTGGATCAGGGAGAGGAAAAACGGATTACTCGGCCGGAGTCGTGGCTACGCCCTCTTCGGGAAGCGTGGCCGCACCGTCTGCCGGGGTGCTGGGCGCCTCGAATTCAGGAAGTTCCCCGGAAGAAATATTCTCTACTTCGTTGGTGATGTCTTCGCCGGATTTGCCGGATTTGCCGGTGGTGAAAGAAGCGATAATCGTGATGACGAAGATGACAACGACCAGGCCCCAGGTTATTTTTTCGAGGATGTCAGCGGTCTGACGGACGCCGAAAGTCTGGTTGCCGGCCGTGAAGTTGCTGGCCAGTCCGCCGCCCTTTCCATTCTGAAGCAAGACGACAAGGGTAAGCAAGACGCTGGCAATCAGCGCGATAACGGTAAGAATAATAAATAAAGTGTTCATATCTTAACTTTTTAATTTTTCAATAAGGGCTGCAAAGTAAGCACTTTTTTCGGGATATGCCAAAATTAGTTTCTCATAAATCTCCATCGCTTGGGCAAAATACCCCTGGCTTGCATAGATTTGCGCGAGGGTTTCGGTGACAAATTCCAGTTGGACCGTTTCGGTCGGATGCGCTTCCGGATCTCGCTGCACGAGCGGTTTGAGCGGGAAAATATCGTCCTCCTTCTTTACCTTTTCATATTCTTCGCGCGTGAAGAAATCGCCGCCGGGAACCCGCCGGGGTTTTTCCGGAGCAGGAGCAACAGGCGCACTCATCATGGGAGACAACAAGGGCGCCACAAAAGGACGGAGCAAAACGGCATCGCCTATATGCATCAGCATACGGGACAACTCTTCACGGGACCAGCCGCCCTCTTTGACCAGGCGACGGGCCAGTTCCATACGGGCGGACGCGAACCACGGATAACTGTTCACCAGACCCGAAAGCTGCCCCATACTGAGTTTGTCCACCTGTTTTTCCATCCGACTACCAATTAGCTACGGCCGCATTGAAGATATCCTCGACCAATTTCTCAATAATTTCTTCACACAAAGTGCCCTCTACGGCATCCAGCGAATTCTGCGAGTCATAATCCGCATAAGCGGAGAAAGATTTTTCCCAATCGTCTTCGCTGTGTTTGTGGTTGGTAAAATAAGCCTTGACCGTCACTGTCAACCGGTTCTGGGCCGCCACCTCACCCGCTGTCACAGCCATCGGCTTGACATCGTAACCGGTGATATCGGCGGAAAGCTCCAAATCGCCATTTTCTTCCACTTGTTCCAAGCGCGTGAGTTTCTGGAATTTGTCGCGCATCGCTTCTGTGAGGTCATTGCTGAGTGCGGGATTGACGCGCAGGGCCTTGTATTCAAAATAATGAATGGCAACGGTCTGCACATCGGGCTGGATGGAGGTCCCGGTAAAGGAGTAAATGCCGCACGAAACGGCCAGCAAAGCCGTCAGTATCCAGCACCATCCGGGGAATTTTATTTTTTGTCCCATAATCCCAATTCAATCATTTTGCCCAATTTGCGATAAACCGTACGCTCGGATATGCCCAACTCTTCGGCAACTTTGCTGCGATTGCCCCCGTTCCGGAGCATCGATTCGCGAATGGCACGATAGCCTTTGTCTTCGAGCGTAACGGGTTCCATCTCCTCCTCTTCCTGAATTTGCTCCTCTGGTTCCTCCTGGCGGGCGATGCGGCTCTCTTCAAAAGCAGAGGTATGGGATGGCAGCGCGTTTCCTTGCAGGGCGGACAGACGCTGCTTGAGCTGTTCCACCTCCTGCTTGAGCGTCAGGATGGAACGAATCAGCATTTCTTTATCCCCCGGCGAGAAACTGTTTTCCGTTCCTTCGACCACCGCCGGAATGAACTGTCCTTCGTCCGAAGGCATATAACGGGCCAACGCAACACTGGTCAACAGAATGCGTTCTTCCTTGGAGGACGGAGAAACAGGATAGGACTCCATCGTACAGACCCGGTTCGCCACACTGATGAGTTCACGGACGTTTCCGGGCCATCTGTAACCTTTGAGCAAGGCTTCGGCATCCTTGGTCAGTGAAAGAGAACGGTATTTGTTGCGCTCTGCAAAATCGATGCAGAATTGCTTGAAAAGCAAGGGAATGTCATCCGGTCTGTCGCGCAGCGCCGGGATTTTGAGCGTAATGGTATTGAGGCGGTAATACAAATCCAGACGGAACTTGTCGCGACTGATGGCTACACCCAAATCCAAATTGGTGGCCGCGATAATGCGCACATCCGTCCTCTGCACCTTGGAAGAACCGACCCGCATGAACTCACCCTGTTGCAGCACGCGCAAGAGCTGGGCCTGGGTATCTTTGGGCAGTTCCCCGATTTCATCCAGGAAAATGGTTCCGCCGTCCGCTTCCTCGAACCATCCTTTGCGCGTCTCCACCGCACCGGTGAAAGACCCCCGCTCATGACCGAACAATTCACTGTTGACCGTTCCGGTCGGAATGGCACCGCAGTTGACCGGCAGGAATTTGCGACTCTTGCGATGGCTGAAATCGTGAATCATACGGGAAAAAACATCTTTACCCACACCGCTTTCACCGATAATCAACACGGGCAAATCGGTCTTGGCCACACTCAAAGCCGTACGAATCGCCAAATCAAGCTCCGGGGCGTTTCCCACGATGCCGTAACGGTTCTTTATATTTTTAATATCCAAATCTTGAAGGGCCATCTTCCTGTTTACCCATAAAATTTGTGCAAAGATAGCAATAAAAATTTCCACAAAATGTGTTTTTTGTAAAATATTCATTATCTTTGCAAACCAAAAGTGGATATAAACCAATTTAATGCTTTAAAGTAATGAAAGGTATCAAACTCTTTACCGCTGCCGTTCTCGGCTTGGCGATGATTGCTTGCAGCAACCCCAAGAAGATGGCAGAACAGGCTGAAAACGTGAACGTTGTATGTCAGCCCGAAACCCTCGAAGTGGTCGCAGGAAAAGTCGATGTCAAAATCGATGTCACCTATCCCGCCGATTATTTCCTCCCCGATGTCTATCTGAAAGTGACCCCCGTCGTCGTGTACGAAGGCGGTGAGTTCAAACTTGACGAACTTACCTACCAGGGCGAAAAAGTGCAGGACAACTTCAAAGTCGTCCCCACCGCCGGCGGTACTGTTTCCGAGAACCTCTCCTTCGCATTCCAGCCGGGTATGGAAAAATGCTATCTGGAGCTCCGCGGTGTTGTCTCCAAAGGCAAACAATCCGTTGACCTCCCCAGCAAAAAAGCGGCTGACGGCTGCAATGTAACCTACATGCTCGTCAAGAAATGCGGTAAAGTTGACTACAAAGCCGACAATTATCAGGAAGTGCTCTTTGAGAACCCTGAGGCCCAGATCCTCTACACCATCGGTTCTGCCGACGTTCGCGGCTCCCAGCTGACCGCCAAAAACGTGAAAGATTTCCAGGCCGCCCTTAAAGAAGCCAAAGAGAACGAGCGCAAGACCGTCACGGGTGTGGACATCGTTGCTTATGCTTCTCCCGACGGTGGCGAAGATCTCAACGCCAAGCTTTCCGACAAACGTTCCGGCAGCGCCAACAAGGTGTTCGGAAAAGTTGTCAAGGACAAGGAAGTCGCCGCGGGTGAAGTCCGCAGCATCGGACAGGACTGGGAAGGCTTCAAGGAGCTCGTTGCCGGTTCTGACATTGAAGACAAAGACCTGATTATCCGCGTGCTCGAAATGTACAGCGATCCCGCTGTCCGCGAGCAGGAAATCAAGAACATGTCCGCCGTTTACAAGACCCTTGCCAAGAAGATCCTCCCCGAACTGCGCCGCGCCCGTTTCATCGCGACCGTCGAGAACAAGAACTTCACCGCCGAAGAGTTGGCCACCCTCGTGGACGAGAACATTGACGTGCTCGATGAGGAAGCCCTCCTTCGTGCCGCCGCCAACAAAGAGAAAGACGCCGACAAGGTCGCCATCTATCGCAAGGCCGTTGAGAAATTCGCCAGCGCCCGCGCCCAGTACAACCTCGCCGTCGCCCTCTTCAAGAGCGGAGACAAAGCTGCTGCCAAGGCCGAACTTGACAAATGCGCCAAAGATGCGGATGTGAACAACCTCTACGGTGTACTCGCCCTGACGGACGACGACATCGACGGAGCCGCCGGCTTCTTCGCCGCTTCCGGCAACGCCACCTCTAAGAAGAATTCCGCCGTGGTTGACATCCTCAAAGGCAACTACAGCAGCGCCGCCTCCAAGCTCTCCGGAGAGAAAGGCTTCAACGCCGCTCTGGCCGCCGTCCTCGCAGGCAACTATTCCGCCGCCGAGCAGGCTCTCTGCTGCGACTGCGCTGACAAATGCCCGAAGTGCGCTTACCTGGCCGCCGTCATCGCCGCCCGTCAGGGCAAGGCCGATGAGGTCAAGGCCCAGCTTGAGAAAGTGGCCGCCAACGCCGAACTTGCCGCCCGCGCTGCCAAGGATATCGAATTCGCGAAGTTCAACTAATCCGAATTTTCACAGCAATAATGGAGGTCGACTAAAAAGGGTCGGCCTCTTTTTGTTTTCGCCAGGCTCCGCTGCGGCGGCAGCTTGCCTCTTCGAGGACTCCGCTCACTTCGTTCGCTTCG
>JAGCUV010000041.1 GCA_017962705.1 Bacteroidales bacterium | reverse complement strand
TGGGTCTTCGTAATCTTCGATAAAGCCATGAATCAGGTCGATGGCACCTTCCTTTTCCTGCACCCAAGCGACATTGAAGTCATCCCAGGTCTTCAAATCGCCCGTCTTGTAATAGTTAATCAGCAGCGCCAGATAGGCTTTCTGGGCCTCATTTTCGGCATATTGGGACGCGATTTCCAGTTCATCAATCATCTTCTGAATGGCCGGCCCATAGGGGCTGTCGAGGTTCCAAACCCGCTCGAAAATCTTGCCGTTTTCCTTGACCAGCGTGCTGTTCAAGCCATAGGAAAGCGGACGAGGGTCGTTTTTGCGCGCCATCGCTGCATAAAAGGCATCCACCTCTTCCCGGGTCAAACCGCCCTGGTAGAAATTGATGGAAGACTCGGCCACGATATCTTTGGAATTGTCGGTACAACGGCGCTGAAGGAGGAAATTCCTGTCATACATCACCTTGATCAGGGTGTCAATATCCTCCACGCCGGATTCTTTCAACACACTCGCCATATAGTCGGAAGGGCAGTCGGGATAGAATTTGTCCTGGGAATAATGGTGGTGGATGCCGCTGGCAAAAAACACGCGTTTGGCATAGACGACAAAATCATCCCAGTCCTGCCCTTTACGCGCGCCTTTGTAATGGTCAAAAACTTGTTCCAGCGCGTGACGCACCTGCAGACCACAGGCACAATGCTGGTCCCAGAAAATATCGCGCCCCCACTTGGCCGCCTCCGCCAGATGATAGACATACCGTTTCTGCTGAAAACTCAAACTATCCCAGCACTCAATGCGGTAACGCATAATCTTCACATCGGCAAATTCATCGATGCAATACTTGAAGTCGTTGTTTTTCGGAGCACACCCCACAGCAGATAAAACCATAGCACAAAGCAAAAAAATAAATGTTGATTTTCTCATAATATAGTACTCTTACAAAATTTGTATTACAATTTTCCGTAAAAATACGAAAAAAATCAATACCTTTGTATGATGCTGAAAAGATATCTGTCATATTTACTGATTCTACTGGCACTGATGGCCTGCCGGAAAGAACCTCTCCAGGAGATGAGTTTCCATGGAGAATCTCTTATTCTCTTCTATACCATCGGGCACAACAACGGCTTGAGCGGCAGCATTGCCCAAAACCTCAATGAAATACTGGAGGGGGAACTCCCTTCCATCGAATCCGCCGAAAAGGTGGTGCTTTTCCTACAGCATTCCGACAACTCCGCCCCTTGCCTGATGCGTCTGGGTATTGATCATAACGGGAAAAACATATCGCGCATAATCTCCCTGGAAGAGATGAACGGGTGGAACACAAGCAGTGTCAGTTCCTCTACCGACACCCTGGCGCATGTACTCAACTACATCTCCCGCCAATACCAGGCCCGCCACAACTATCTGGTATTCTCCTCCCACGGTTCGGGCTGGCTGCCCGCCGGCGTGTACGAACCCAGCGAAAAGTACACTTTTATTGAGAATACCTTCGGCCAGGACTTGCAGAGCGGCAATAAAGTCTATGAAATGGGCATACGGCTGCTGGCGCGGCAACTGCCGATGCATTTTGACGCCATCCTGTTCGACGCCTGCCTGATGGGAGGGGTGGAAGTGGCCTACGAATTGAAGGACAAATGCAATTATATCGGCTTCTCCCCCACTGAAATCATGTCCCACGGCATGTACTACCAAACGATGTGCGGACATCTGCTCAAACAGGATGTCATCTCCGTCGCCAAGGACTACATGCACTACTACCGCAATCGCAGCGGCTCCCGTTGCGGCTGCTACACCATTGTGGACTGCTCGCAACTGGAGGTCTTGGCACAGGCTTGCAAACCGATTTTTGCGGCGCATCAGGAATGTCTGGCCAACATTCCATACGATCAAGTTCAAGGCTATTTCCGGGACAACAAGCATTGGTATTACGACCTGCAGGATGTCATCGCGAACATAGGAGTGGACGAGTTCGAACTGGAATCATTCAACGAAGCCCTCGAAAAAGCCGTGCTCTTTGCAGACCACACCGATACCTTTCTCGGACTGAAACTCGAACGCTGCTGCGGGCTGAGCACTTACCTCTCGATTCGGGGAACATTCGAATTAGACGAGTATTACCAACTCTATCAGTGGAATATCGCTACCGGATATGTCCAATAATCCTTTGTCAATTGAAAAAAATATTCTATCTTTGCAGCCGCTTAATAGCCAATGGGGCTTTTGGTGCAATGGGGCCTCTGCGAATGAGGCTGAGTAACACATTTTAATTTTAAGTACAATGAAACACATTTCCCTGAACGGTACCATCCGTGAAACCGCCGGCAAAGCCGCGGTCAAAGCCATCCGCAAAGCGGGCCTCGTTCCCTGCAATCTTTATGGCAATGGTGTCGAGAACATCCTCTTTACGGTTGATGCCAAAGAGCTCAAATGGCTCACCCACACTCCCAATTCTTATATTGTGGACATCAATCTGTCCAATGGAAAACAAATGACGGCCGTCCTTCACGAAGCCCAGTGGCATCCCGTCACCGACGAACCGATGCATATGGATTTCCTCGCCGTCAGCGCCGACAAACCTGTCGTCATGGATGTTCCCGTCCAGGTCAGCGGTCACTCCGAAGGCGTCAAACTCGGTGGCAAACTCTATGTCGCGGTCCGCAAAATCCGCGTGAGCGCCCTGATGGACAAGCTTCCCGACGTCGTGAATGTCGATGTCACTCCCCTGCAGATCGGTGGCCAGATTGTGGCCGGCGACATCAATATGGAAGGTGTGGCCGTCGTTTCACCGAAGAAGATGATCATCTGCTCCGTGCTTGCTACCAGAGCGTCTGCACAACAGGAAGGAGCGGCTGAATAATGATGAACTTCCTCGTAGCAGGACTGGGAAACATCGGTCCGGAATACGAAAATACCCGTCACAATATGGGGTTTATGGTATTGGATGCCTGGGCAAAGGCATCCGATACTTTTTTTACGGTCGGCAAACTGGGCAGTACGGCACAGGTCAAATGGCGGGGACGCAATATCACCCTGCTCAAACCGTCCACCTATATGAACCTCAGCGGGAAGGCGGTACGCTACTGGCTGCAAGCGCTTAACATTGGTCCCGAACGGCTGATGGTCATTTCAGACGACCTCAACCTCCCCTTCGGCACCACGAGAATGAGGCGGGGTGGCAGTGATGGCGGACACAACGGGCTGAAGAATATCAACGAAATGCTGGGGACAACCGAATATGCGCGTGTCAGGCTCGGCATCGGCAACGATTATGCCAGGGGCGAACAGATAGATTTCGTCCTCAGCACACTCAGCCCCGAAGAACTGAAAGTTGTTCCGGAGCTGGCCGCCAAGGTTATTTCCGGCATCCGGACTTTTTGCTTCGAAGGCATTGATAAAGCGATGAATATCGTCAATTCTGCCTCTAAAAAGGAAGAATATTGATTTTTTTTGACATTTTTTGAAAAAAATCGCACAATAATTTTGTTTTTTATGTGATATTCACTACCTTGCACAAGAATTGAAATAACACAATTGTTTAACCCACTAATATTTCAAAAAAAAATGAAAGCGCTTGTTGAAAAAATCAAAGCCGAAATCGCCGAATTCCAGGCCAACGCCGATGCTCAGGTTGTTAAAGGAAACAAAGCTGCTGGTGGCCGCGCCCGCAAAGCTGCTTTGAACCTTATGAAAGACCTCAAAGAATTCCGCAAGGTTTCCGTCGAAGCTTCCAAGAAATAATTTTGAAGCTGCGTAGATTCAAAAAGGGGTGTTCCGTTCGGAGCATCCCTTTTTCGTTGACTTGTTCGCGTTCCGGCTATTCCATCCGCAAACGCAGGGCTATGTTGTGGGTGGAAGACCAGAAATAATAGACGCCGTCAACTATCTTCATCAATTGGAAGGAAACATTTTTGAGCTCTCGCAGGTCTCTGGGTATCGTCCACTCCAGATTAGCATCAAAAGTAGCCCCCACAATCAGATCCGCTCCCTTGCAATCAAAAATCAGCCAGTTTGAATAATTGTCGTCAAAAATCTTGAACACTTTGGCAGAAGGGATATAGGACCACTGGCAAGTATTCTCATTAAAATCAAACAAGGTTTCGTTACCCCGGACAGCATAGATACCTCCTTCTTCCTGAAAGGAATCCCGAAGGCTGAAATTCTCCTTTACACAAGATGAAAGCATGCAAAGCATACCTATGATATATATAAGAAAGCGTTTCATCGGATATGAATCTGTTTGCAAATAATCGTTTCTTCCCCATCGTTATCACGAAGGATTGCTTTCAAAACACCGGATTTACCTGGCGTATAGAAAAGACTTTCATCCACACTGACCGCTTTCCCATTAAAGTACCACTCAACAGACCGGGCATCCTGGGCATTCATCAAACGCAAGGGAAAGGAAGATTCGGGGGTAAAACTACCATCAGTATTGCGTGCGGAATTCTTGAACGATATAAACGGCATCCCGTTGCCCAGACTCTTTTTCATCGTGATGAAAGTACGGGAAAAGCGTTTGCCCGTCAGGTCGTCATCCGTGTAATAGATTTCCAGTTTATAGCTGGTCAGGGGCTTCAGTTTGTCATACATTACGGCATAACAACCGGGAGCATAAGGAGCGAGTTCCTGCTGCTGCGGATTCCAGTTTGCACCGTTGATCCCGCCGAAACGGACGATACATTGTGCATCGGTCGCTTCCGGCAGTTTCCAGGAAAAAATCTGGCAGTCCTGTAGCACAACACTCTGGAATTGGCTTTCTGTCACGGACGGAGGGAGTATCACCTTGGCGACGGTGAAGCATACGGATGTACCCTCCATGCGAATGTGGCTCAAGGCGAGTTCGGAATCCTGCCCGCTACGGAAGCGGAAACCGTTTCCGGCAGAGAAAGAAGAACTCCCTTGGGGGAAATAGGCTTGCGCTACCGTGCTGGTGTAAGAACCGGAAATATATTCGGAATAAGGAATTCTGAGAGGAAGTGTCTCATTTGCCGGCACGATATAGGCGCATTGCGCATCGACATTGGCGTTGATTTCATTGTAGTACCAACGCTCGAGGGCTGTCAACTCTTGCCCGTCTTTATAATTTTGCGAAGGTCCCGTGAGATTCTGCGACATATCCATGTGATAGACGAGCAATCCGTTTCCCCCGATATAACGGTCCCAGCCGCTCGTATTGTCCCTACACTCAAAAATGAAATATTCCCCTGGCACATCGGCCGGAGCATAATAATACTCACCTCCTTCGGAGATAGGCTTCAAACAATATTCGCCTTCCGTCAAGAGAAGAGGTTCCGGGAAATAGTCCGGTAAGAGGATCCGGTCGATGGCATTGTAGTTGGGCGGCGTGTTGCCGTCGTTGTTGGCATTGCCGGCATCCATCAACGCCGTAACGCCCCGGCAGCCGGCACCGCAGAATTTGGAGTCGGTATCATAGTCGGTATCATACAGGTCAAGCAGACCGAGGGTATGGCTGAATTCGTGGCAGAAAGTACCGATGGACGCTATGTAGATCTTATTATCCGCATGGTGTTCCTTTTCGGAAGTGCAGGCGTAACGGTCCAGAATCTTGCCGTCCAGCGTCACAGTGATTCCCGCTCCGCTTTTGACATACCACGAGTGGGGCCAGATGGAGGCAGGTACGCCCCCGTCAGCCTCATTGCACCCGGCATAAAAAACGAAAACATTGTCAATATAACCATCTCCGTCGGCGTCGTATTGGGAAAAATCGACCTCAGGATCAGCCAACCGGCATACATCGGCTACCATCTGGGCAGGGTTCTTATCCTGATTCTCAGAGTTGTTTGCCCCGTAATAATACTGGACATGCGGCAGATTGTAAGGACCTTTCACCTCAAATTCAAAGGTGAGTTGGTCGCCGAATTGAGCGCGGAAGTATTCCTTGGCGCAACCTTCCGCACCCGCGCGGGAATAGCCTTCCTGATTGAGCAGGTTGTCAAAATCTTGCCGGGTATAGACGAAACTTGTATCTTGGAAGTTGGCCAGCAGCACAAGGCCGCGAACGACATTGGCGGATGCTTTGGTTTGGGAGCGAAGGGCGGCGGCACGGGCTCCATCTTCGAGGCGCAAAGGTTGAGCCGAAAGACCGGATTTGACTTCGGAGCGCGCCTGCGTTTTTTGCTTGCGGGCCCGCTCAATGAGTGCCTGTGGAATCTCGGTCACTCGTTTGACGACTCCTTCTCCGGCTTTTCCTACGCGGATGCCAGTGGAGACGAAATGAGCGTCCGCATCGAATTGGGCGTAGCACCACCAGCCGTCAGGGTCCTGGATGAGAATGGCGCCTGACTGGTCCACGGTGTAGTGAAGGAACTGATCGCCTATGTTGCGTCCGTAGAATTGGCTTCCGTCCGGCTGGGTAAAAAGAATCTCCCGCATAGGCGCTTTGCGTGCAAGGGCCAGAGGCGTCGAAGCGAGCAGCAGGGCCAGTAGCAGAGCGATATGTCGGAGTTGTTTACTCATGGTTTCGGTTCTAATCTTGCAAATATAAGGGTAAGTTAAGAGAAAAGCAAATAACGGGCCTGCACGCCGAGGAAAAAGAATAAGGGAACGTCAAACTTCACAGCTGGGCGTTCCCTTTTTAGCGTGTACTAAAACCTAAACCACTTATAATGATGCAGGTCTTATGGAAAATGTTGCATCACCTCCCCAAAAGGGGCTGCAACGAATGATTTTTAGAAAGAGAGGGCGATTTGGATGAAGTCGTCAGCCTTCAAAGCGGCGCCGCCGATGAGCCCGCCGTCAATGTCGGGCTGGGCGAACAACTCCTTGGCGTTGGAGGGCTTGCAACTGCCGCCATAGAGGATGGTCATGTCCTCGGCGACCTGGGCGCCAAACTTGTCGGCCACCACCTTGCGGATGAAAGCGTGGATTTCCTCGGCCTGCTCGGCGGTAGCGGTCTTGCCGGTACCGATGGCCCACACGGGCTCGTAGGCGATGACGATGTTCTTCATATCTTCTGCGCTGAACTGATAGAGCACATTCTCGGTCTGGGTCTTGCAGACATCGAAGTGTTTGCCGGCCTCGCGCTCGTCGAGATTCTCCCCGACGCAGAGGATGACTTTCAAGCCATTGGCCAGCGCGAGTTTGGTTTTCTCAACCAACTTGGCATCGGTCTCGCCATAGTACTGACGACGCTCGGAGTGGCCCAGAATGGTATATTCGCAACCGACGGAAGCGAGCATATTGGCGGCAATCTCACCCGTGTAGGCGCCTTTCTCCTTGTCCGCGCAGTTCTCGGCGGAGAGGCTGACGACGGTACCTTTGACCACCTCGGCGATGGGGAAAAGGTGGGTGAACGGAGTGGCGATGATCAGTTTGACATCGGCAGGCACTTTGGCGCTCCCCGCGACAACAGCTTTGGCCAATTCAATTCCTTCGGGAACAGTGGTGTTCATTTTCCAGTTTCCGGCGACAATGTTCTTTCTCATAATTCAGTGTATTTAATTTGTTGATATTATTTTCTATAAAATCCGACAAAGATACCTATTTTTTTTGGTTTCGCGGATTAAAATTCACATCTTTGCACTCGCAAACGAAAACTATAATATTATAAGGTATCAAACGATGAAAAATTTTGTTGAAGAGCTCAAATGGAGAGGCATGATCCAGGACATCATGCCCGGGACGGAGGAGAAACTGATGGAAGGGCCGCAGGCGGCATATGTGGGCATCGACCCGACGGCCGACTCGCTGCACATCGGTCATATGGTGAGCATTATGATACTCAAGCATTTCCAGAATTGCGGACACAAGCCCATCGCGCTGGTGGGCGGTGCGACCGGCATGATCGGGGACCCTTCGATGAAGTCCCAGGAGCGCAACCTCCTCGATGAGCAGACCCTCGCCCACAATGTGGCCTGCCTCAAAGCGCAGTTGAGCCGTTTTCTGGATTTTGATTCGGATGCGCCGAATCGCGCCGAACTGGTCAACAACTACGATTGGATGAAGGATTACAGTTTCCTGAATTTCATCCGCGACATCGGCAAACACGTTACGGTCAATTATATGATGGCGAAGGATTCGGTGAAGAAACGCCTGTCCCGCGACGCTTCCGAGGGTATGTCCTTCACGGAATTCAGCTACCAACTGCTGCAGGGCTACGATTTCCTGTACCTGTTCGAGCACAAGAACTGCATCCTGCAATTGGGCGGCAGCGACCAGTGGGGCAACATTACCACAGGCTCCGAACTGATTCGCCGGATGACGGGCAAGGAAGCTTTCGCCCTCACCTGCCCGCTCATTCGCAAAGCGGACGGGACCAAGTTCGGCAAAACTGAAAAAGGCAATATCTGGCTCGACCCCGAAAAGACTTCCCCTTATGAGTTCTACCAGTTCTGGATCAATGTGTCGGACGAGGATGCCGAGAGCTATATCCGCATTTTCACGATGCTTTCCCGCGAGGAAATCGAGGGCGCCATTCAGGCCCATCGACAGGATCCGGGCCGCCGCGAACTGCAGAAACTGCTGGCCCGTGAAGTGACCATTATGGTACACGGGGAAAAAGAGTATGAGAATGCCGTGGCTGCCTCCGGACTGTTGTTCGGGAAAGGCTCGGCCGAAGTGCTCCAATCCCTGGACGAAAAGACCTTCCTTTCCGTTTTCGCCGGAGTGCCCACCTACGAGATTACCGCCGATGAACTCCCGATGGGCGTGATGGACCTGCTGGCCGTCAAGACCGACATCCTGCCTTCCAAGAGCGAGGCCCGCAAACTCATCCAGAGCGGCGGCATCAGCATCAACAAGGAGAAAGTCACCGATTTCAACGCCACCATCGACGCCTCCCGGCTGCTCGACGGCAAATATCTCTGGATTCAAAAGGGCAAGAAGAACAATTATATCCTCAAGACAATCTGACAGATATGGAAGAAAAAGAGAGCACCCGGCAACTGAAAGTGGCCCGCGAGATTGAAAAAGTCCTTTCCGAGGCGATTCGCGCCAAGGGAATGGCCTTCTTCGGCGGCGCGCTCGTGAGCGTCAGCGGGGTCAAGATATCGCCCGACCTGTCCGTAGCACGGGTTTATTTGAGCATTTATCCTTCCGACAAGACGGATGCGGTGATGACGACCATCTCGGAGAACGCACGCTCCCTCCGGGGAGAACTGGGGCATAAGATGGGCAAGCAGTTGCGCATCATTCCTGAACTGAATTTCTTTGTCGACAATTCTTTGGATTACGTCGAGCATTTGGACCAGCTGCTCAAGAAATGAAACTCCCCCTCCTGTTTGCGTTCAGATACCTTTTCGCGCGCAAGTCCCACCATGTCATCAATATCATTTCGGGCATCAGTGTGGCCGGAATGGCGATCGGGACGGCAGCGTTGATTGTGATTCTGTCCGTCTACAATGGGTTTGACGCGCTGGTGCGCAGTTCGATGAGCACTTTGGATCCGGATTTCCTGATTACCCCGGCTGCCGGAAAAGTGTTTGTCCCGGAGGATCATCGGGAGGCCTTCGACCGATTATATGATATGCCCGAAATCGCCACGATGTGTACGGTGCTGGAAGAGAGCGTCTTCGTCAGTTACGACAAGCGACAGGCAACGGCCCGGGCCAAGGGAGTGGACGAGGTCTATGAACAGGAAACTTCACTCCGGGAGCACATCCGCAGCGGTCAGTTCCGCCTGCACCGGGGGGACATTCCGGAAGTATGCGTCGGAGCGGCGCTGGCCTGGCAACTGGGACTGAATCCCCGTTTTGTCACCCCGCTTGAGCTCTGGTACCCTTCACGCAAGCGCAGCATTTCCCTGGTCAATCCCGCCGGGGCCTTAAATTGCGCGAAAGTCTATCCGACAGGCACTTTTTCCGTCAACAGCGATGTGGATGCGCAATATATCATCCTGCCCATCGAGAAGATGCGGGAGTTGATGGAGTATGAAAATGAGGTATCCGGAGTGGAGATACGGTTGGCGGAGGCCGCGGAGGGCTCGAAGGCCGTGAGCGGCGGGGCGGTCAGCAAAGTTGATGCTCGCAAGGTCGGTGAACGGATTGCCGCCATCATGGGTGACGGCTTCATCGTCAAAGACCGCTACCAACAGAACGAAAGTGTCTATAAGATGATGACCTACGAAAAGATGGTCATCTGGATGATCCTGCTTTTTGTCGTACTGATTATCGCGTTCAACATCTTCGGAAGCCTGTCGATGCTCATCATCGAGAAAAAAGACGATATCGCTACGATGCGCAACCTGGGAATGCCGGAACGGATGATACGGCGCGTTTTCGTGCTGGAAGGCTGGTTCATTTCCCTGCTGGGACTGGCCATCGGCCTGATTTTGGGACTGGCCGTTGCCTATTGGCAGCAGCAGACCGGCTTCATCAAGATGCCCGGAAACTTCCTGGTCGAGTCCTATCCCGTCGTCATCCAGTCCCTCGACATCTGGGTCACCGCCCTCAGCGTCGCCCTCGTCGGCTGGCTCATCGCCCTCATCCCCGCCCGCAGGATTTGAGTTGAAGAACGGTTCACCCGCTACAAAAAATGTCGCATTAAAGCGACACTTTTTGTAGTTGGTAGGAGAATCGAACTCCTATTACAAGATTGAGAATCTTGGGTACTAACCGTTATACGAACCCACCATTTGTTTTGGGACTGCAAAGATAAGCAGTGCTTGGCGATTTTGCAAATTTTTTTGAAAGAATCTTTCAAGCAAACGAGATTTGCTTTTCTCTCGGCTTATTCGTACTTTTGCACTCTTCATTAACGAAATGAATGATGAAATGAAAATTGCAGTAGCCGGTACCGGATATGTGGGTTTGTCGATGGCCACCTTGCTGTCTGTCAACAATGAAGTGACGGCGGTGGACATTGTGCCCGAAAAGGTCGAAAAGATTCAGCAGCGCATCTCCCCCCTCCAGGACGAATACATTGAAAGTTTCTTCCGGGAGAAAGACCTGCATCTGGACGCCACGACCGATGCGGCAAGCGCTTATCGGGAAGCCGATCTGGTGATTATCGCCACCCCGACCAACTACGACCCGCAACGCAATTATTTCGACACCTCGCACGTGGAAGAGGTCGTCCGGCTGGTGCTGGAAGTCAATCCCGAGGCCGTGATGGTCATTAAATCTACCGTTCCCGTTGGCTACACCGCCCATTTGTCCGAACGGCACCCCGAAGGAAAATTCCTCTTCTCGCCCGAGTTCCTGCGCGAAAGCAAAGCCCTCTACGACAACCTCCACCCCAGCCGCATCA
>JAGCUV010000040.1 GCA_017962705.1 Bacteroidales bacterium | reverse complement strand
GTCACCAGCACGTCGATCAGTCCTTCCTTGATGTCCTTGACGGCGCATTCCAGACTGGTCATCGCACACTTGGCCGATTCGCTGGTCGGCTGTCCCGGCTCGACAAAGACATTTTCGGGCAGGCAGTTGACGATGTTGACGCATTTGGGACGGATGTCCCGGGCGCTCATCACCACATGGGTGTTGATGTTGTCAATTTCGTGCAGCAGTTTCTTGTAGAAACCGAATATTTTGGAGGAACCGTAGATGACGGGGGTGAACATGTCCAAGGTCCGTTCATCGGCCAGCGCTTTGATGATTACTTCGTAACTGATGCCGTTGCCGTCCCCCTGGGTGATTCCGACGATAAGTTTTTTTGCCATAATTTTCACTGTTTATTTTCTGAAACCGTGGCGTTTCATCATTTGCTGGAACTTCCCGCCCACGAAATTCTTCATCATCTTGCGGGTGTTCTCGAATTGTTTGAGCAAGCGGCTGACCTCCACGAGGGTGGTTCCGCTGCCGTCTGCGATGCGTTTGCGGCGCGAACCCGTGATGATGTCCGGGTGCGTGCGTTCGTAAGGGGTCATCGAGAGGATGATGGCCTCCGTCTTTTTGAAGGCCTTGTCGTTGTCGATATCCACATCTTTCAAGGCTTTGTCCATCCCCGGGAGCATACCGGCGAGTTCCTTGATGTCGCCCATCTTCCGCACTTGCTGAATCTGGTCGTAGAAGTCCTGCAGGGTGAATTGGTCGCGCGCCAGTTTTTTGCTCAGTTCGCGGGCTTGTTTCTCGTCAAACTGCTCCTGGGCTTTCTCTACGAGACTGACAACATCGCCCATGCCAAGGATGCGGTCCGCCACACGCTGGGGGTGGAAGATATCGAGGGCTTCCAGTTTCTCGCCCGTGCTGATGAGCTTGATGGGCTTGCCCGTAACGGCCTTGATGGAAAGGGCCGCACCGCCCCGGGTGTCACCGTCCATCTTGGTGAGGACCACGCCGTCAAAGTTGAGCCGCTCGTTGAAGATGCGGGCCGTTTCCACCGCGTCCTGACCGGTCATCGCATCCACCACGAACAAGGTCTCGGTGGGATGGACGGCGCTGTGCAGGGCGGAAATCTCGTTCATCAGTTCGTCGTCGACGGCCAGACGCCCGGCCGTATCAATGATGACGACGCCGTAGCCTTCGGATTTCGCTCTGGCAATGGCGGCCTTGGCGATTTTGATGGGGTCTTTCTCTCCTTCTTCGGTGTACACGGGGACGCCGGCCTGCTCGCCCAGCACTTTGAGCTGGTCGATGGCGGCGGGACGGAAGGTGTCGCAGGCGGCCAGCAGGACCTTCGCATTCTTTTTGCTCTTGAGGAAGAGGCCGAGCTTGCCGGAGAGGGTGGTCTTACCGGAACCGTTCAGACCGCATACCAGGATGATGCCGGGGTTGCCTTTGACATTCAAATCGCTGGAATCGCTGCCCATCAGTTCCGCCAGTTCGTCGCGGACAATCTTGATAATCATCTGCTGGGGCTTGACGGCGGTGAGTACGTCCGAACCGATGGCTTTCTGCTTGACATCTTCGCAGAACTGCTTGGCAATCTTATAACTGACATCCGCATCCAACAAGGCCCGCCGCACTTCCTTGAGCGACTCGGCGATGTTGATCTCGGTGATTTTCCCTTCTCCTTTGAGGATCTTGAAACTCCGCTCTAACTTTTCACTTAAATTCTCAAACATATTTTGGTCGTCTTTTCCCGCAAATATCGTTAAAGATTCTTGCGCAATTTTTCTGTATATCGGTCAATCTTCCGCATCTGGACCGGGATATTGATGCCCTGGGGGCAATGCAAGGTGCATTCTCCGCAACCGACGCAGTAGGCGGCCTGTCTCCGTCCGGGAATCTGCCGTTCGTAACTGATGAGGTAGGTGCGGCGGGCTTTGCGGTAGGCCGGACTCATCGCATCCTGCGGAATGTGGTCTTCGTTGATACACTCGTTGTGGTGCGCGAAGATGCCGGGAATGTCAAGCCCGTAGGGACAGGGCATGCAATACTGGCAAGCCGTGCAGGGGATGGTCGGGAAGTTGAGGATCAGGCTGGCCGTTTCCTCCAGAAACGCGAGCTCGCTTTCTGACAGGGGCTTGAAATTGCTTACACTCTTGATGTTGTCCTGCAACTCTTCCATATAGGTCATTCCGCTGACGATGGTGAGCACATGGGGGAATGATCCGCAAAAACGGAAGGCCCAGAAGGCTGTGCTGCGCTCGGGCTCACGGCTTTTCAGACGCATCACCGGTCCCTGCGGGAGTTGGGCCAGGCGGTCGCCGAGCAACGGTTCCATCGCCACGACGGGAATATTGCGGGCTTCGAGTTCACCGTACAGGTATTCTGCGTTGGCCATGCGGTAAGGCCGTTCCGAGGTCAGGGCCGCATGTTTCCAATCCAGATAGTTCATCTGAATCCCGACGAAATCCCAGTGGTATTGCCCGTGCAAGGCGAGCAGTTCGTCAAAGCCTTCCTTCGGGCCGTGGAAGGAGAAGCCCAGATGGCGGATGCGACCGTTTCTGCGCTGCTCCAACAGCCAGTCAAGCAGGCCATTGTCCAAAAAGCGGACTGTGAGGTCGTCTGCGTTGCAGACAAAGTCCAGGCTCAGGTAATCGATATGGTCGGTCTGGAAAACGGACAGGGTGTTTTCAACCATTTCCTGTCCCTCTTCCAAACTCTTGTTCCCGTTTGGGCCGGGCAGTTTGGTGGCGATGAGGTATTTCTCGCGGGGGTGGCGGAGCAGGGCGGCGGCTGTCGCTTCTTCCTTTCCTTCCCGGCCGTTGACCGGTGCGGTCTCGAAAAAATTGACTCCGTGCTCAAGGGCATAGTCCACTAATTGGTTGACAGCTTCCTGGTCGATTTCGTTCCGCTGTGCATCGGGCATGCTGACCAAAGGCCGGGGCATACAACTCATGCCCAGCAGGGACACCGCCTCGCCCGTTTCGGGATGGATGCGCATTTCCATCTTGCCGGTCTGCAGGCCGTTCCCCTCCAGGGTGCAGGACGAGAGAGCGAGCGCTCCGCCCGCCGCCAGGGATGTTTTGATGAAATCTCTGCGGTCCATATCAGTGTCCGTTGTGTCTGGGGTGTCCTTCGATGTAGATGGCGGCCATCGGTTGGGAAGGACAATAGTGTTCGCAGGCTCCGCAGCCGATACAACGGTTTTCGTCAATCAGAGGGATACGCATCATCGGGCTGAAGGCTCCTTTGTCCGTAAGCTCCGTCTCACTGACTCGCACCATCTTGATGGCTCCGGAGGGGCAGTGACGGGCGCAGTTGCCGCAGTCGATGCCTTCCTTGAAAGGCAGGCAGAAATCTTTCATCCATACGGCATGGCCGATGTGGATGGCGGTTTTTTCTTCGGGGGTAATCCGGGTGATGGCGCCGGTAGGGCATACTTCGGAGCAAAGCGTACATTCGGGACGGCACCAGCCTCTTTCGAAAGACATCGTCGCCTGCAGCAGGCAGGACATGCTCATCGAAGGACGCAGCACATTTTCGGGGCACTTGCTGATACAAAGGCCGCAGGCGGTACAACGGGCCATAAAATTGTCCACGCTCAGGGCCCCGGCCGGGGCGAGGGGTACGGAACGTCGTGTCTGCCGGCGAATCCGGACAGGGGCCAGTCCGCTTTCCGCCTTTTGGGCCAGCGCCTCCATCGGAAGAGCGAGGGCCAGGGCGCTGATCATCGCCCGACGGCCCGTATCTATGTTTTCTTCTGCCGCCTTGTCGGGCGAAGCCTTGGGACCATCCTGCTCGGCCAGTTGGTCGGCCACGGTCCGATAGCGCTTGCCGCTTTCTGACGTTTGCCCGGCGCCATGATGGTGGTGGTGATGGTGGTGCTGCTGTTGTTGCCGGCCGTTGTCGGCGTTATTATCCGGCTCGTCCTTGGGCGGGAAAAAATAAATGGCGTCCACCGGGCATCCTGCGATACAGTCGAAGCAGTCCACGCAGCGGCTGTAGTCGATGCGATGGTGCCGGATATTGATGCAGGAAGACTTGCAGTTATTTTCGCATTTCTTGCAGCGGATGCATTTGTCGTAGTCGATGGTCGGCCGCAGCAGGGCCCGTTTCGAGGCGAAGCCCAGAATGGTGCCGACGGGACATACGGTGTTGCACCACAAGCGTCCCTTGAACCAGGCGACGATGCTGACGAGCACCAGGGAGAGAAGGGCCAGCCAGAGACCGGCAAAACTTTTGAGCCATACGTCCACCGGGAAGGTGTTGTAGATGCCGAAATGGTCTTCCAGGGCGGAGATGCCGTTCAGCATAAAGCCCCAAAGGGGTTGGACCAGATTGACGACGATGCGGCTCCAGGTGCTGAAGGGGGCAATCAGGGCGATCAGCAGGTTCATCGCCGTGGCGACACCCGCAATGGCGACCCCGATGAACAGAATCCGCAGGATGCGGTGCTTGTGTTTGTACCCGAAGCGTTGGGGCTTCGATCGGGCGGCGATGTGTGATACGATGTCCTGCCATACGCCCAGCGGACAGATGGTCGAGCAGTAGAAGCGCCCGAACACCAGGGTCAGGAGGAAAATCGTAAGGAACACGCCAACGTTGAGGGCAAGGACGGCAGGCAGGAACTGGATTTGTGCCATCCAGCCCAGGTAACGGACCAGCACCCCGCTGTAGTCCAGCAGGAGCAGGTTGATGCCGATGAAAAAGAATCCGGCCAACCCGATCCGTATCCCTCGCAGTATGCCTTGCTTTTGAATGTTCATTTATGCCAGTTTCTTGCAATAGGAACGGCGGCGCTTTTTGCATTCGCCGGGGAATATGGCCCATTGCGCGATGTTCTTGGAATTGGTTTCCATAATTGCATTGGTCTCGGCAAATTTGAATCCGTCTTCCATCGCCCGTTGGAACAGGTTGGTAAACAACAAGGAATTGATGCCGGAGTCGCGGTAGTCGGGGCGTACGCCGACCAGCAGCATTTCGAGCGTGTCGTCATATTTCCAATACATCGCCTTGGCGAGGGTGAACCAGCCGAAAGGCAGCAGGCGGCCGCGCGTTTTCTGGAGGGCCTTGGCCAGTGAAGGCATCACGATGCCGAAAGCGACCAGTTCGCCTTTTTCGTTTTCGATGCAGGAAATATATTTCAGGGGCAGCAGACCGAGGTAGAAATCCATATATTTCTTGATCATCTTGTCGGTGAGGATGGTGAAGTTGTACAGGTCTTTGTAGCACTCGTTGATGAGGTAGAAAATCTTGTAGCCGTAATTTTCTTCCTTGAGCATCTTCTTGGTCAGCGGACGGACATGGCACTTGCTGCGTTTTTCGACGATACCGGCCACGCGGACGAATTTTTCGGGAAGCCCGCCGGTGGTGTCCACGCGGTATTCGATCCAATCGTTGTCCTTTTCAAAACCCATTCCTTCGATGTGTTCGACATAGTAGGGGTGGTTGTAGATGAGGGCCATCGTACTCATCCGGTCGTAGCCCTCGACGAGCAGGCCCTCGGGGTCGAAATCGGTGAAGCCGAGGGGACCGACGATGCTTTCCATCCCGTGCTGGCGGCCGAATTCCACGACCTTGTCCATCAGGGCCTGGGAGACCTCCTTGTCATCGATGAAATCATACCAGCCGAAACGGACCTCCTTGTGGTTCCACTCCTCGTTGGCGCGGAAGTTGATGATGGCCGCGACGCGTCCGACTGTCTGGCCGTCTCTGAGGGCGAGGTACATCCTGGCATCGCAAAACTCGTAGGCGGGGTTGCTCTTGCGGCTCAGTGTGTCTTGCACATCGTATTCCAGCGCGGGAACATAATAGGGGCTATCTTTGTAGAGTTTTTCGGGGAAGCGGATGAATTCTTTCATCTCCTCTGCAGAAACGACTTCTTTGATTTCTACTGCCATAGTTTTTTCAAAAATGTATATTCGTACAAAGATACGACCAAGCCGAGAGAAAAGCAAATTTATTTGCTCTTCCGAGGCGAAAGTATCTTTCGCCCACAAAAAAACTCCCGTCCGGTCGGGCGGGAGTTTCCTATCGAAATCGCAAGATTTACTTCAAGGTGGGGAGGTCACCGGTGAAGTCCCAGATATCGCCATCCCAACCGAGGGTGGTAGAGGCGAGTTGCGAGAGCGTCTTGCCCGCTTCCACTTTGCCGTGGTAAGCAAATAGTGGATAGTTGTCTTGTCCGCTGGCGGCAGCGGTTGCGGTTGTTGCCCTGAGTGTTCCGTTTGTCTTGTCTTTAACAACAAGCGGAGTTGTGCTGCTGACATCCGGATGATTGTAATCGGCATCCGGTACCCACCAAGCTGTCAGAGACATCGCGGGCTTACGATAATTGTTGGTATATGTTCCAATCGGCCACGCGACTCCGATGATGGCTCCTGTACTCCAGTTCGCGTTACCATAAGATTTGGGAGTAACGCTGCTGTTCCAGGCAGCGCAATTCTGAATGGTTGCAGCGGCATTCATAAAACCGACCAATCCGCCCACTGCGAAACTTCCGGACACCGTTCCGGCAGAATAGCACCTGGACAGGGTTACATTACCGGAATTAATCTGTCCGATAAAACCGCCCTGACGCTGGTTCGTTTCTATCAGATTTCCTGTCTCATAACAGTCGGAAACATTAACATTTCCAGCCGCATTTGCAGCAATATTTCCGATAAAACCGCCGCACTGGGCCGTAGATGAAGTGACTTTTCCTGTCGACCAACATTTGGATAGGGTTGTTGTCGCCCCGCTTGCTGTGCTGATTGTTCCTGCAAATCCACCAACATAACTGCTGTTGACAGTAATGTCTGCCAAAGCACTGCACTTCGTCATCGTGAATGATTTCGAAATTTCTCCGACAAAACCGCCGAAGTAATTTCCGCTTCCATTCCTGGATACAATTGCCGTTGCGGAACAGTTGGTGATGGATCCGGCTTCCGCAACTCCGACAAAACCACCGGTTTTCTCTGTACCCGATATGGTTCCTGTAACCGTGGCGTTTTCAATTTTCCCGGATTGCAATATGCATCCCGCAAATCCGCCAATATGAGACCCGTAGAGGCTGGATGCCGACACGTCGGCATCAGAGAATTCAATGGTACCGGTGTGATATCCCGCAAAGCCACCCAGGTTCATTTGTTTGTCTTCCGTGTTTGCAGCAGTAATGGTAACGAAAGCCTTGCTCCGGACATCTCCGTTTTTGGTAATCGTGCCATAACTGACTCCGACAAAACCGCCGGCGTTGTACACTTTTCCGGAGGTGGGAGCGGCGAGCGTTATGTTGACTCTTTTGTCGCTTGTGCCGACCGTGCAACCTTTTACGGTAACTTTGGTCTGTTGCTGACCGATGAATCCACCCGTCCGGAAATCGTTGTTGGTTACCTTTGCACTAATGGTCGCATCCGTTACAGAGCAGTTTGAAATCACGGAATTGTAATTGCCTGTGGAGCCCAGCATTCCGCCAATATATCGGTTCGCAGTATTCTCAACGGTTCCCCCTGTGAAATGACAACCGGTCATAATCACCAATGCGTCAGCAAAGCCGACAACGCCTCCTACAATGCCCTCGCATTTGATATTCGTGTTGGAGACGGTGCAATTTGTGAGGGTGGCCGTGGTCCCGGAGCCATTGTTGATCGTGCCAATCAAACCTCCGCTGTTGCTGCCGGTATAATTTACACGGCTGTTGCTGACCGTAACATTCGTGACGGCGTGTCCCGATCCCTGGCAGTATTCGGCAAAAATACCTCTGTCCGTGACGGAGCACAAGTCCAACGTAAGGTCATAGACGGCACCTTTGAAGACATAGAACATACACTTGGACAGTTTGCTGATGGTCTTGTTGTTGCCGTTGAAATCGACAACTTGGCTAAAACCTTCGACGCTTGTGTTGATGGGCGTATAGGAAATACCGTACATATCCACATCGTCCATCATCTTGAAATAGGTGGTGGCGCCGGGCGTAGCCAGGTCGTAGACCGCTGCGAGCTGATAACCGTCCGCAATGAGATAGGCTTTGGCGGCGGTGGTGCCGTCGCAGGCTCCCTCTCCTTTGCAGACGCCGGCGTGCAGGTGGCTCTGCTCGGCATTGATGTTGATGTTGTTGACCGTTTGAGGGTCAAAAGTGGTTGCACTCATCTCCATATAGCGGGTATAGACCGTGTGGGCGGTCTCCGGGGCGTTGAACTTCGCCATCAGGGTCGTTCCGGCCGGAACGGTCGTGGTTCCCGTGGGGAGGGTGGCATAGAGATGGAGGTACTGCTCCTCACTGCCCGGAGTTTCTATCGCGATGGTGACGGAATTACCACTGAAGAAGATGTCCTCGCTGGCGGTGAGATTCACGGTCTGAATGGCGGCTGCTACCTCTTGTGAGGGCATCTTAGCCGTAATGGAGAGCACGCTGGAGAAATCCGTAAGGCTTATCGTTTCATCATCCACAATGGCAATGCCTGTTGCGGAAGCCAGATACTTCAAATCAGCGGTAGAGCCGTTACTGGCAATGACAACATGATTGACGGGCCCCGACCCGCTGGCATCAACAATCTCCACATCATACGAACTTCCTGCAGGAAGGGTACCGGAGAAGATGGCTTCCTGCGTTCCTGCACCGGCGACCAGCGCAAAGTCTGAGTATTCATCCGTGTTGGCGTGGTTGTACACGCGCAGTTTATCTCCTGCTTCCCAAAGAAGCGCCATGCCGGTGGGCTTGTTGTTCTCTAATGAGGGAGTGAAGGTCACTTTGCTCTCAAGGTCTTCCAGGGAGGCGGTGAAGGTCACTACCTTCGGAGCCACAGGCTTGTCGCCCGGATCACCCGGCTGGCCGGAAGGAGTAATGGTGCTTTCCGAGGGGGCAATTTCCGCCTTGGAACAAGCCATGAAAAGGGAAAGGGCGGCAAGGGCCGCGAAAGAAAGTTTAGAAATCTTTTTCATACGGCATTCCTCCTAAAATTCTTCATTATAAACATCTTTTGCTCCAAAGTCAGTCAGTTCGACGGTGCTGCTGACTTGAAGAAAACTACGCTCCTGACAAAACTTCACCTCGGACGCACGGGGCGCGGTGTAGGTCCGGGAGGTGGGGACATAAGATTTTCTCATACAATATAAATTGTTTGTTTGTATACAACAATAGTGTGCAAAGATAGTGATAATTTCTGAATAATCAAAATTTTACTCAAAAAATACATAGATGAAAAAAGTCGTAAATCGGACTAAAGGGATAGGACCGAACAGTCGAAAGGCTGGATCTTTATGTGCAGCGTATCGGGTAAATCGGGACGGCGGCAGTAGCTGCAGACATCTTTCGGGAGATGAATGGTGACGCTCTGGCGCCGGGCGCTGAAGTTGCAGACGACCAGGGCGACTTTGCCCTCCGGATCCCGCAGGCAGCGCAGGAAGGCGAAAATCTCATCCCGATTGTAGTCCTGGCACCAGCCCAGGTCATAGTTGTCGCCCTCGCGGAATACGGCTTCGTCTACACTCAGCCGCAGAGCCTGCTGATAGCGCAGCAGCAGTTCGGCTTCACGCACCGAAAGCCCGGCATCCGTCAATTCACCGATACTTCCGTTCTTCCAGGCCCGTCTGCAAATCACCTCCTGCAACCTTTGAATGCTGTCTATCTGCCAGAAATCAAAGATGCTCGTGCGGCCATCGCGGCCGCTGAACCCTTCGGCATCCATGCCGCGCTCGCCGATTTCCTGACCGAAATAGAGCATAAAGGGAGCCCGGTTGAAAAGCAGGCTGAACCCCAGGGAAGCGAGGGCGTTGCGGCCGTTGCCGGCATAAAAATCAGAGGCGATGCGCTGCTCGTCATGGTTCTCGAGAAAATTGAGCAGCCTGTCCTGCAAGGCTCCGACGTGCTGCCAGTCAGAAGTGAGGACGGAGGCGCTGGTTGGCCGGCCGGGCGGGAAAGTCCCGTCGTCGGGACGCATTCCCTTGCCCAAGTGGCTTTCCGTCACCGAACGAAGCGTGTCGTAAAATCCCGTTTTGTGGTACAGCAGGTCGAATCCCACATCCTCCAGATAAGTGCGGTAGCCGTCCCGGTCATAGACTTCGGCGATAAAAATGACTTGCGGAAACTCTTCCTTGATGCGGGCGATCATCCATTTGAAAAAGGGCGGGGGAACCAGTTCCACCATATCGCAGCGGAAGCCGTCCACGCCTTTGGCTGCCCAGAAACGGACAATCCGGTACATTTTGTCCCAAGTACCCGTGTGGAAAGGGCAGTAGTTGAGTTTGACGGTCTCGTACCAGTCATCCTTGCCTGGATGGGGCGTAAAGCAGTTGCCGCTGGCCTTCGCCGGGTTCTCTGTATAATGGGGTACACCCTTGCGCCGCCCTTCTCCGATGCCGGAGGGCAGCTTGAAAGGGATGCCCGGGTAGTAGAAAAAGTCGTTCTCCTTGCGCCAATGCACGCTGGTGTCATCCCCGGCGCCAAGGTCCTCCGTGCCTTCGGGGGCGCAATAGGAATGGTAGTCCCGTGCCACGTGGTTGGGCACGAAATCGATGATGGCTTTCAGCCCGGCTTTGTGCGTGCGCTCCAACAGCGACTCGAATTCCTCCATCCGGGCGTTTTCGTCATCGGCCAGATAGGGATTGACATCGTAGTAATCCGTGATGGCGTAGGGAGAGCCCGGCTCGCCTTTGACGAAGGCTTTGCCCCGCGCGTGACGCAACACACCCGTGTACCACACCGCGCTCACCCCCATCCACTTGAGATAGTCGAATGTCTTCCGGTCCCAATCCGAAAATTTTCCTTTTCCCCACAGCCGTGGAAGCACCTGATATATGATGTGTTTGGTCATATAGAGAGTATAACCTAATTTTTCAGCCATTTAAAAGATTCTTCTCATAGGCATTTTCCAGAACGCTCAGTTGCTCGATTGCCATTTTATTCAGTCGGGCGGCCCTGTCCGGTCGGGGCATGCCTAGTTTGATTAATTCGGCGTTCATGCTCTCCAGGTTTACGAGAATAATCAACTGCCGGAGTGTGGCTTCATCTCGGATGTTTCCTTTGGAATCAGGATTCTCCTCACGCCACATCCGGGCGGTCTTTCCAAAAAGCGCAACATTCAGGACATCTGCCTCATTAGCATAGATGAAAGATTGTGCACGAGAGGATATATCTTCAGGAATCAGGTGCTCCTTGATTGCATCAGTGTGAATCCGGTAGTTGATTTTCGTTAGTTCCCGGTTGAGGTTCCAACCAAGAGACAAGCGGCTGTTTTCTTCTGTCTTAAGTCGCTGGTAGTCTTTGACGATGTATAATTTGAACTCTGGTGAAATCCAGGAAGCGAATTCAAAAGCAATATCCTGATGGGCAAAGGTGGCGGCATATCGACCCTGCTTTGTCACAATGCCCTTTGCACCCGTCTGTTCTACCCAGCGTTTGGGTGTAAGCACAAAACTATTGAAGCCAGCTTCTTTTTCAATTGCCTCGAATTCGAGGTAATTAAAGTCCGGGTTGTGAAGATGCTCCCACAAGCCAAGGAAACGGACCGTGTTGCGTGTCCGCATCCAGTTCTGAATCACATAGCCGGGATTCTCTGAAGTCTTGTATTTTGCGATATCAGTAAGGGAGATAAAATCCCTGGAAACGCTACCATATCGCACTTCTATCGATAACCCATTTACATCAATATTTACTGAGTTTTTCATACTTTCTGTCGTTTCCAAAAATACCAGGCAAAAGTAAAAAATCATCGTTGATTTTGCAAACTTTTTCTCCTGGTTTGAGTGGTGATTGGGAAGGGGGTAGAGTACTAGGGCGTTAACGAACAATCGCTTGCGCGGTATAACGCAAGCGATTGTTTTTGAAATATCTATAAGTCAACAACTTATTCGCCACGCCAGATGCGCGAATAGTATCAAGGGGTGCTATCGCAGGGTGGGCTCGGCGGAGGAGAGGTCCCAGATGGCTGTGTCCCAGCCGAGGGTGGTGGCGAGGGAGTAAACGGTGGCGCCGGAAGCGGCCGCTTTGCCGTGCCAAGGATAGCAGTAGGTGTCCTGGACGCCTTCTGTCAGCGGCGACGAAGCGGACACGTTGGGCTGGTCGACCGGATTGCACTCCGTATAGGGACCGGAGAACTCCATCGTAGCGAGGCGATAGCAGTCGCTGAGCGTGTTTTTGATGTAGGTGTAGGCCACCACGGCGCCGCTGCTGCCTTTGCCGTTAACATCACCTTTTTCAGTTGCCGTGATGGAGGGGTTCCAAGCGATGCATTTGCTGATGGTGATGTTGCTGGTCTTCTTGGCATCCGTCGCCTTTGCGTTCCAGGCGTCGTGGGCGCAGCGACCGGCGATGCCGCCGCCGACGCGTTGACAGCTGATCGTGGCTTTGCTCCAACAGTTGAGCACTTCTGCCTTGAGATTGCTGTTGGTGTCATTGATGTAGCCGCTCTTGATTTCGCCGACGATGCCGCCTGCGCTTTGCTGCTGGGCCGTAACTGAGCCGGTATTGGCGCACTTCGTGACAGTGGTCCCGTCCTGAATGTGGCCGCAGATGCCGCCGCAGCGCTCTCCGTTAGCATCGCCCGACTTGGCTGCCGTGACCGTACCGCTATTGGAGCAGGAGGTGAAGCTACAGTTACTGCAGGACGTCCAACCCGCGATGCCGCCAACCAGGCGCGTTCCGCTGCAAGTTCCCGAGAAGGTGCAGTCCGAGAAACTGCTCGTCTTGTTTATCTTGCCGACCAAGCCTCCGCAGCCTTGATCGCTCGACGTCCCGCTGGAGTGGCTGGAAGTAATGGTGGCAGCCACGTTGCAAGAACTGAAGGTGGCATTGGCGGCGATGCCGACGAGTCCGCCGCAGGGTTGGGTGCCCGTGCTGCTGACTGAGCAGGAGGACGCTACCGTTACATTACTCACCGTGGCGGTCAGTCCGCCGTTAGTCCCGGCATAGCCGCCGAGGATGCCGCAGGAGGAATTCTTGTTCTGGCTGACCGTGCAACTCTCGAACGTGACATTCTTGCATTCGCCGTTGAGCACGCCGAAGAATCCGGCGTAATTGCAGTTGGCGCTCTTGAGGTTCTTGATTTTGTGGTTCTTTCCGTCAAAATGAATCTTGATGTCGTACGGATCGGTGACATTGATCGGGTCCCACTGGGCGAGCGCGGCCGCATCGACGTCTGCGTCCAGTTCCAGATAGGTCTCGCTGCCGGCCGTCAGGTCGTGCATCGTGCGGAGTTGGGCGAGTGTCTCGATGATGTAGGGATCGGCTTGCGTGCCGGTGCCGCTCTTGAAGCCGTGCGTAAAGGTCTCGCCGCCGCCATCGTCCTCACCGCCTTGTTCGCCACCTTGCTCACCTTGGCCGGATTCTCTTCGTAGGCCTCCGGCGCGGGAAGCTTGGCCCGCTGCCTCCATCCGTCGATGCCGTCGGGGAGTTTGAATGGAATCCCGGGGTAATAGAAGAAATCGTTCTCCGGACGCCAGTGCACGCTCGTGTCGTCATCGGCCCCCAAGTCCCGTACACCCTCCGGCGCACAGTAGGAATGATAATCCCTCGCCACGTGGTTGGGCACGAAATCCATGATGACTTTCAGCCCGGCCTCGTGGGTTCTGTGAATCAACGCTTCAAACTCCGCCATCCGCTCCGCCTCGTCATCCGCCAGATAGGGGTTGACATCATAGTAGTCGGTGATAGCATACGGCGATCCGGGTTCTCCTTTGACAAAGGCCTTGCCCCGCGCGTGACGCAACACGCCAGTGTACCACACCGCGCTCACTCCCAGCCACTTGATATAGTCAAATGTCTTCCTGTCCCAATCCGAAAATTTGCCGCGACCCCAAAGCCGCGGCAATACTTGAAAAATCGTAAATTTATTCACTTTCTCCACCTCCGCTGTCAGGTTCCGGTTCGTCGTAGGTGATGTAGAAGTGAGAGTTCACGGTACGGACTTGATCGATGACACCATCGTCGATAGGGTGGTTCACGACATTGGCGTTGTTGCCTCGGTCGATGATGCACATACAGGTCGAACCGCCGCCGTCCATATTGAGGGCGTACTTGATGTTGGGGAAGTGGTACATAAGGAACTCCGTAAAGTGCGCGGCCGATATTCCCACGCCCATCGCCTGTCTTCCGTCGACGGTGATCAACAGACATTTATCGCATCCCGCGTGGGCGTCATTGTCTTCCACAAGGGCGATGGCCGTACGGGGATGGGTGTTGGTCTGGTGAGGAATCGGGTTTTCCGAAATGCCTGTCGTCCTTTTATAGTTGGGCGGATCGGGACTGTCTTTCATCCGTTGTACGAAAGTGGTACCGAATTTAATGCCGTTATAGACGAGCAGAGGACTGCTGCTGAACATATTGGGCCAGGAAGAAGACTTCGTGCGGTAAAACTCCCGCTGTGCGGCAACTTCCCAGGCATCCGTTCCTTTTTCCGTCACTTCGTTGTATCCCGGGAAGAGAATCTGGATGTCCTGTCCTTCACTGTCGCACACCACGCAGGCTTCACTTTTCCACTGGGGAATGATATTGTCGGGGATATTGGTGCTGCCGGCGAGGGCGTGGTACTTCCCTTTGGCGCGGATCCAGACCGAGCCGGCCTCATACGCGCCGTTGACGCAGGCGACAGCCCCTTCATTGATGCGCATATAAGCGAAGACTTCATCGGTGGCTCTTTTGGTATCCGATCCGCCGACAAGGCCCTTGTTCATCGTCAGGCGGTTGACTTCATCATCCGAAAGGTCTCCCTTTACACCGCCTCCATTTCCATAATGGAACTTGAGATGAAGTCGGGGATTGGTCATATCCATCTCCAGGACGTTGACATTCTGCGTGACGCCTGTGACGTCAATGTCACGACCGGAGAAATGCTTCCAGACCAAGCCGGGACGGACGGTGTCTATCTGCCAGGTACCGTCTATGACCGGAGCGGCGTCGATGGGGTTGGTATCCTGGGGAAGGAAGTGGTAGTTGCTTTCCTTGTCCGGGATTTTGTTGCAGGCCATTGCTCCGCTCAGGAGAATCAGGGCTGCGGTAAACATAACAATTTTCTTCATACGTTTATCCCTCCTATTTCAAAGTGGGTTCGTCTCCATCGAGATTCCAGATGCTGAGATCCCAACCGAGCAAAACGGCCAACGTTTTGATGGTATTTCCGGAAGCCGCCGCCTTTGCGTGCCAGGCATAGCAATTTTTGTTCTCCTCGCTTCCCTGCTTGGCTAGGGGCGCGGAGGCGGAGACATCTTCCTGATCGATAAGGGTGTTCCCTTCGTAGGAACTAAAACTCATATCGCTCTTTCTCCAACAGTTGTTCAGGGTGTTCTTGTCGTAACTGTAGCCGACGATGGCGCCGCAACTGCCGATGTCAAGCGCCGTAGAGTTGCACCGGATGGATCCGTTCCAGGCGATGCAGCCCGTGACCGTGACGTTGCTGGTGGTGG